>JBGASK010000040.1:0-24272 GCA_044229785.1 Ahniellaceae bacterium | reverse complement strand
GTCGGCGTGCTGCCGCGCACCCACGGCTCGGCGCTGTTCACCCGCGGCGAGACCCAGGCGCTGGTCACGACCACGCTCGGCACCACGCGTGATGCGCAGATCATCGACGCGGTCGAAGGCGAGACCAAGGATCCGTTCCTGTTCCACTACAACTTCCCGCCGTTTTCGGTTGGCGAAACCGGTCGTGGCGGCGGTCCGAAGCGTCGCGAAATCGGCCACGGCCGTCTGGCCAAGCGCGGCGTCGCCGCGGTGATGCCGAGCCTCGAGTCGTTCCCGTACGTGATCCGCTGCGTCTCGGAAATCACCGAGTCGAACGGCTCCTCGTCGATGGCCTCGGTCTGCGGATCGTCGCTGGCGATGATGGACGCCGGCATTCCGCTGAAGGCGCCGGTCGCGGGCATCGCGATGGGCCTGATCAAGGAAGGCAACGACTATGCGGTGCTGTCCGACATTCTGGGCGACGAAGACCATCTCGGCGACATGGACTTCAAGGTGGCCGGTAGCGCCGAAGGCATCTCCGCGCTGCAGATGGACATCAAGATCGACGGCATCACCGAAGAAATCATGAAGGTGGCGCTGAACCAGGCCAAGGGCGGCCGCCTGCACATCCTCGGCGAGATGGCCAAGGGCCTGAACGCGCCGCGTGCGGAACTGTCCGACTATGCGCCGCGCCTGCTGACGATGAAGATCCACCCGGACAAGATCCGCGAAGTGATCGGCAAGGGTGGCGCGACCATCCAGGGCATCACCAAGGAAACCGGCACCCAGATCGACATCCAGGACGACGGCACCATCGTCATCGCCTCGGTCAACGCTGCCGCCGCCCAGGCCGCGAAGGCGCGCATCGAGTCGATCACCTCGGACGTCGAACCGGGCCGCATCTACGAAGGCAAGGTCGCCAAGCTGATGGACTTCGGCGCCTTCGTCACGATCGCTCCGGGCAAGGACGGTCTCGTCCACGTCTCGCAGATTTCCAACGAGCGCGTCGAGAAGGTCTCGGACAAGCTCAAGGAAGGCGACATCGTCAAGGTCAAGGTCCTCGAAGTCGACAAGCAGGGCCGCATCCGCCTGTCGATCAAGGCCGTGCTCGAAGACGAAGCCGCCGCCGGCTGATCTTCGACTACATCGCAAGCACGACAAGAAACGCGCTTCGGCGCGTTTCTTGTTGGCGCGAAACTCGCGGATCGTCCTTGTCGCACCCTCGCGACCACCGAATCGCACGCGCGATCGTCCATTCCGCAGCAGGTCGCGCCTGCCTTGCGGCCGGTCAGCGCGAAGGAACCGGCAGGCTGAGGATGGCGTGGCCGCGACGGCCCACGGGCAAAGGCGACAACGCGCCGTCGATCCAGCGTTGCAGATCGGGATCGGCTGCGAAGAGGAAATTCGTTCCGATGAGCGCGCCCGTGGTCGGATTGCGAAGTGCCGCATGGCCGCGCAGCAGCAATTCCGCGTTGCGCAGGTGCGCGGCGGCGATGTCGATGTCGAGTTGCCAGACGCGACCGCGGCCGACCAGATTTTGGATGCCGACGACGCGTCGGCCATCGCTGGCCAGACCATCGAATCCGCCCCAGTAGGCGTCGGTTGCGGCGGCAACACGCCTTACTCGGGGCGTTGCCTCGTCGAGCGCGTCGATCAGCCACAACGCATGGAAATCGGCGACGATCAGGGCGTGGCCGAGACGGGCGATGCCGTTCGGTCCTTCGAAGGTGTGGGCTGGAACAATGGGTGTCGGTTCGGTTTCTCCGGGGCGCAGGCGCACGACCGTGCCGTTGGCCGAGTCTGTCGCGTGAACCTGGCCTGCAGCGTCGACGGTCAGGTCGTTGAGCATGCCGCTGCCGCGCAACGGATAGACCTCGGCCACGTGGCCGCTCGCGAGATCGATGCGAGCGATCAGGGTCGTTCCCGGTGCGACGCTGTTGGCCTCGATCATGAACGGCGCCGCCGTGCTGGCCACCCACAACGCATCGCGCGACGCATCTACGGCCATGCCGAGCACCGCCATGAGTCCGCGCTCGGCGCGCGGCACGATCTCGCGGCAACGACCGGCATTGTCGACGGCAACAATCGTGCGCAGACGGCCACTCGACAGCAGCAGTTCGCGTCGTCGCTCGTCCCAGGCCGTGCCTTCCGGCAACAGGTCGGCACAGCGTGTCTCGGCCCACGAATCGGCATGGCCTTGCGCCGGCGCGGCGCCCGAAAATTCGGCGCTCAGCGCGCGATAGTCCGCGCGTTCGGCCAACACGACGAAATCGGCCGGTTCCAATGCATCGCCGAAGTCCGTGGCGCGCAATCGATGCAGCAAGCGCATCGCCTGATCCGTGTCGTCGGAGCGTGCCGCCGTGCGGGCGCCGATGTACATCGCGCCGATGTGTGCAGGTTCGCGCTCCAGCAGTTCGAGGAACGGGGCGACCGGGTCGGGCGCCGTCCGCTCGGGCGCATCGATGGGCACCGAGGAACAGGCCGACAACAGCACGATCAGCATCGACATCGAAGAAGTCAGGGCGAGGCGCATGTCGGTTGCTTCAAGGGCTCGGTGCCGGATTGTGGGCGCAGTCGACATGCCGGCGCATGTGTCGGCTGTCCTTGCGGGTTGCCGCGCGTGTTGTCTCGTCGCCAAGGCCGGCGACGCGAGTGCGACCCGCCGTCCGATTGATCCGCGTCAACGCTCATCGGCGTCAACGCACTATGGTGCGGGCATGGACACGACCGCCCGAATCGCCTTGCGCGCGCTGGCCGCGCTGGATCTGACCAGCCTCAACGAGGGCGATACGCCGGAAGACATCGCCGCGCTCTGCGCACGGGCGCGCACGCCGTACGGTGCCGCGGCGGCCGTCTGCGTCTATCCCGAGCACGTGAGCACGGCGCGGCGCGTGTTGATGGGTGCCGGGGCCCCAGTGCGGGTGGCGACGGTGGTGAACTTCCCGGACGGTTCGGCGGACCCGGCACGCGCCGAACGCGAAACGCGCCGGGCCATCGCAGCGGGCGCCGACGAGATCGACGTGGTGTTTCCGTGGCGGGCCTTGATCGCCGGCGATGCCGCCGTCGGTGCGCGCGTGGTGTCGGACTGCAAGGCGGCGTTGCCCGCGGGCGCGTCGTTGAAGGTCATCCTGGAAACGGGCGAGTTGAAGGACGCAGGCCTGATTCGTCGTGCGTCCGACATCGCGCTTGCGCATGGCGCCGACTTCCTCAAGACCTCGACCGGCAAGGTACCGGTCAATGCCACGCCCGAGGTTGCACGGGTGATGCTGCAGGCCATCCTCGACGCGAAATCCGGATGTGGACTCAAGGTCGCGGGCGGCGTCCGGCGCGTGGCCGATGCGGCCGTCTATTTCGATCTGGCCGACGCGACGATGGGCGCCGATTGGGCCACTCCGGCCCGGTTCCGCATCGGCGCCAGCGGTCTGCTCGACGATGTGCTCGCCGTGTTGTCCGGCACCACGGCCGCACCCGGTTCGGGGTACTGACATGGCCTACACGCCGCAATCGGTGATCGCCGACGTGCGCGACGGACGTGCGCCCGATCCGGCGGCGTTGATCGAATTCGTGCAGGGCATGGCCGACGGCCGCACCAGCGAAGGCCAGATGGCGGCGTTCGCGATGGCCGTGCGCTGTCGCGGGCTGTCCTCGCTCGACACGGTGCGCCTGACGCTGGCGATGCGCGACAGCGGCGAGCGCCTGACCCGCGCCATGCTCGGCATCGACCGTCCACTGCTCGACAAGCATTCGACCGGCGGCGTCGGCGATGCGGTGAGCCTGGCGCTGGCGCCGATGCTGGCGGCCTGCGGCGCAGCCGTGCCGATGCTCAGCGGGCGCGGTCTCGGCCATACCGGCGGCACGCTCGACAAGCTCGGCGCGATTCCCGGCTACACCATCGATGCCGATGTCGACAGCTTGCGACGGGCGTTGCGCGAGGCCGGTTGCGCCATCGTCGGGGCCGGGCGCGGACTCGCACCGGCGGACCGTCGCCTCTACGCCGTGCGCGATGTCACCGCGACGGTCGACGCGATGCCGCTGATTGTCGCCTCGATCCTGTCGAAGAAGCTCGCGGTCGATCTCGACGCCCTGGTGCTCGACGTGAAATGCGGCAGCGGTGCCTTTTTCCCGGATCGCGATGATGCCGAACGCCTGGCGCGTTCGCTGGTCGCGGTCGCGAACGACGCCGGGCTCTCGTGCTCGGCGCTGATCACCGACATGGGCGAACCGCTGGTGCCGGCGGTCGGCAACGCCACCGAACTGCGTGCCGTGCTGAGGTATCTGCGTGGCGACGCACTGCCGGCGCGGATGCACGCGGCCTGCCTCGCGCTCGGTGCCGAAGTCCTGTGGCGTGGCGGGCTGGCGCATTCCGCCCATGACGCTCGAACGCGCTTGCAACACGCGCGCGACAGCGGTGCCGCGATCGAACGGTTTGCGCGCATGGTTGCGGCGCTCGGCGGTCCCTCCGATCTGGTGCTGGCCTTCGAGCGCGATCTGCCGAGCGCGCCGATCCACGTCGACGTGCTGGCCGAGGACGACGGGACGATCCGCGCCATCGATGCGCGCCGGCTCGGCGAACTCGTCGTCGATCTCGGCGGCGGTCGCCGGCATCCCGACGACCGCATCGATCTGGCGGTCGGGCTCGATCAGGTCCGTGGCGTCGGCGAAGCGGTACACGCCGGCGAACCGCTGCTGCGGCTGTGCCTGCGCGATGCCGGCCAGATCGCGTGGGCGCGGGCGCGTGCCGCGGCGGCGTTCGAGATCGGCGAAGCGGTGCCGCCGGTCGCCCTGGTGCAGGCACGCGTCGTCGCGGAGACACCGGCATGACGCGCGCGCTGCTGGTCGTGCTCGATTCGCTCGGCATCGGCGCGGCGCCGGATGCGGAACGCTTCGGCGATGCCGGTGCCGACACCTTCGGGCATATCCTCGCTGCCTGCGCGCCGAAGTTGCCGAACCTGCAAGCCCTGGGGCTGCATGCGGCGCATGCGCTCGCCCACGGTCGCGAACCAGCCTCGCACGAACGCCCGGACGCCCACGCGACCTGGGCCGCGATGCGCGAACGGTCCACCGGCAAGGACACGACCAGCGGCCATTGGGAAATGTGCGGCGTGCCGGTGATGTTCGATTGGGGCTATTTCACTGCGCACGCGCAGAGTTTTCCGACCGAGTTGCTCGATGCCTTGATCGCACGCGCCGGTTTGCCCGGGGTGCTCGGCAATTGCCGCGCTTCCGGCACCGAGATCCTGCGGCGTCTCGGCGCCGAACACATCGCCACTGGCCGGCCCATCGTCTACACCTCGGCCGATTCGGTGTTCCAGATCGCCGCGCACGAACGGCACTTCGGGCTGGAGCGGCTGTATCGCGTCTGCGAAGTCGCGCGCGAACTGGTCGACGACTACCGTATCGCCCGCGTCATCGCGCGGCCCTTCGTCGGCGAGGACGCTGCATCCTTCAAGCGCAGCGGCCATCGCCATGATTACGCCGTGCCGCCGGTCGCGCCGACGGTGCTCGACGCACTCGTTGCTGCTGGCAAATCGGTCATCGCCATCGGCAAGGTTTCGGACATCTTCGCGGGGCAGGGCATCAGCCGGTCGATTCCGGCCAGCGGTCTCGATGCGCTGATCGACACGACGATTCGCACGTTCCGCGAGGCGCCGGACCAGAGTCTGGTGTTCGTGAACCTGGTCGATTTCGACTCCGAATACGGCCATCGCCGCGATGTCGCCGGTTACGCCGCGGCGCTCGAACGCTTCGATGCGCGCTTGCCCGAGTTGCTTGCGACGCGCGGCGAGGGCGACCTGATGCTGTTCACGGCCGACCACGGCAACGACCCGACCTGGCCCGGCTCCGACCACACCCGCGAGTGCGTGCCGCTGCTCGCGCTGGGTGATGCGTTGCGCCCGGGAAGCGCCGGTGTTCGCGAGGGATTCGCCGATCTCGGGCAAACCCTCGCGCAGCATGTCGGCCTCGTACCGCTCGCCCACGGGCGCGCACTCGAGCGCATCGCCACCGACTGAGGACCGCCATGGGCACGCCGCACATTTCCGCGACACCGGGCGACTTCGCCGAGACCGTCTTGCTGCCGGGCGATCCGCTGCGCGCGGCGCACATCGCGAACACGATTCTGAGCGATGCCGTGGAAGTCACGCGCGTGCGTGCGATGGGCGGCTATACGGGCACCTGGCGCGGCCATCGCGTGTCGGTGATGGGCACCGGCATGGGCATTCCCTCGGCATCGATCTACGGCACCGAACTGGTGCGCGAATACGGCGTGAAGCGCTTGATCCGCATCGGTACCTGCGGCGGTGTCGCGCCTGATCTGGAACTCGGCGACATCGTGCTTGCGCAAGGCGCGAGTACCGATTCCGGCGTCAATCGCTCGCGCTTCAAGGGCATGGATTACGCCGCGATCGCGAGTTACGGCCTGTTGTCGTCGGTGGCCGAAGCAGCGAAACGACAGGGCGTGCGCGTGGCCATCGGCAACGTCTTCAGCGCCGACCTGTTCTACGGCCCGGACCCGAACCTCGTCGACACGCTCGCGGCGATGAACATCCTCGGCATCGAGATGGAAGCCGCGGGCCTCTACGGCCTCGCCGCCCAATACGGCGCCGAAGCCCTCGCGGTCTGCGCCGTCTCCGACCACCTCCGCAGCCACGCCCAATGGTCCCCCGAGCAACGCCAGCACGGCCTTGATGCAATGGTGCGGCTGGTGTTGGATGCGGTGGTGCTCGCGTAGCGCCGATCTTTCGCGTTGTTTGATTTGGCATGGCTGCAGATGTGGCAAGCTATCACTCTCGGTTTCCGGGAGAAGGCCATGACGATCCCTGTCGATGTTCTTGCGCAGCAATTGCTGCAACTGTCGGCGCAGGATCGTGCGCGCCTGCTGGATCAGGTCATTTCAAGCCTGGATGCCGATCGTGAACGAGACGCGCGCTGGAACGCGCTCGCGGCCCAGCGAGACGCCGAGGCCGATGCCGATCCGTCTGTTCTGGTATCCGGCCCCGAGGCGATCGCACGCGTCCGCGCCAGCCTCGGATGACCTACAGACTTCACAGTCCCGTAGGCTGGGTAGAGCGTAGCGAAACCCAGCGACCTATTTTGACGGATGCTGGGTTTTACTTCGTTCTACCCAGCCTACGAAGCTATGACGCGACGTGGCCCGCGACCTGGACGATTCCGTGACGTCACAACGCCGCGGCCAGGCGTGTGCCCTGGTCGATGGCGCGTTTGGCATCGAGTTCGCCGGCTTCGTCGGCGCCGCCGATGAGGTGGGCGGACTTGCCGAGCAGGGCGAGGGCGGCGTGAAGGTCGCGGTTGGGTTCCTGGCCGGCGCAGATGACGATGTGGTCGACTTCGAGCAGGCGCGCGTTCGTGCCGATGGTGACGTGCAGGCCGCGTTCGTCGATGCGGTCGTAGTTCACGCCGCCGATCATCTCGACGCGCTTCATCTTCAGCGTCGCCCGATGCACCCAGCCGCTGGTCTTGTTCAGGCGCTTGCCCGGGGCGCCGTCCGAACGCTGCAGCAGGAACACCTGGCGTGCCGGCGGTTCCGGCTGCGGCTTCAGGCCGTCGATGCCGCCGCGGCGCGTGAAGCTGTCGTCCACGCCCCATTCCTTGCGCCAGAGTTTCTCGTCCAGCGACGGCGAATGGCCGGCGTGCACCAGATATTCGGCGACGTCGAAGCCGATGCCGCCGGCCCCGATGATGGCGACGCGCGGACCGACGTCCGCGTTGCCCGCGAGCACGTCGATGTAGTTGAGCACCTTCGGCGAATCGATGCCCTCGATGCGCACCTTGCGCGGCGCGATGCCGGTGGCGAGGATGATCTCGTCGAAGCTGCCCTGCGCCAGTTGTTCCGCCGAAACCCGCGTGCCGAGTTTCACGTCGACGCCGGTGTCGGCGAGGCGATGCGTGAAGTAGCGGATGGTCTCGTGGAATTCTTCCTTGCCCGGGATCTTCTTGGCCATGTTGAACTGGCCGCCGATCTCGTTCGCGGCGTCGAACAGGGTCACGCGATGACCGCGTTCGCCGAGCGTGGTCGCGGCCGCCAGACCGGCCGGGCCGGCGCCGACCACGGCGATGCGCTTCGGCGCGACGGTCGGCTTGATGACGATTTCGGTTTCGTAACAGGCGCGCGGATTGACCAGGCAGCTGGCGCGCTTGTTTTCGAACACGTGGTCGAGGCAGGCCTGGTTGCAGGCGATGCAGGTGTTGATGTGTTCGGCGCGGTTGGCACTTGCCTTGTTCACCCATTCCGGGTCGGCCAGCAGCGGCCGCGCCATCGAGACCATGTCGCAGCTGCCGTCGGCGAGCAGCTTCTCGGCCACGTCCGGCATGTTGATGCGGTTGGTCGCGATCAGCGGCAGTTGCACGTGCTTCTTCAGTTCGCGCGTCGTGAACGCGAAACCGGCGCGCGGCACCGAGGTCACGATGGTCGGGATGCGCGCGTCGTGCCAGCCGATGCCGCTGTTGATGAGCGTTGCGCCGGCGGTTTCGACCGCTTTCGCCAGCGTGGTGATCTCCTCCCAGCTCTGGCCGCGCTCGACCAAGTCGAGCAGGGACAGGCGATAGATGATGATGAAATCGCGGCCGACCTTGGCACGGATCGCCTTGATGATTTCGAGCGGGAAGCGCATGCGGTTTTCGTACGGACCGCCCCATTCGTCGCTGCGCTTGTTGGTGCGCTCGCACAGGAACTGGTTGATCAAATAGCCTTCCGAGCCCATCACTTCGACGCCGTCATAGCCGGCATCGCGGGCCAGCGCGGCGCAGTTCGCGAAAGCCTTGATCTGCGACCACACGCCGCGACCCGACAATTCGCGCGGCGCGAACGGCGAGATCGGCGACTTGATCTTCGACGGCGCCACGCCGAGCGGGTGATAGGCGTAGCGGCCGGTGTGCAGGATCTGCATGCAGATGCGACCGTCGTGTTCATGCACGGCCTGGGTGACCTTGCGGTGTCGCGACACTTCCCAGGGCCAGCTCAGCTTGCCGGCGAACGGCGACACCCAGCCGGCGATGTTCGGGGCGATGCCGCCGGTCACGATCAGGCCGACGCCGCCCTTGGCGCGTTCGCCGAAATAGGCGGCCAGCTTGTCGAAATCGCGGGCGCGGTCTTCCAGTCCGGTGTGCATCGAGCCCATCAGCACGCGGTTGCGCAGGGTCACGTGGCCGAGATTCAGCGGTTCGAGCAGGTGCGGATAGGCAGCGGTCGTCACGGGAGGGTCCGGAAGCGGTCGAAGCCGCCATGTTCCGTGCGTCGGCTGGATCCGTCAAACGAATGTTTCATGTTTCGCAATGTGAACTTGGTCACATGCGCATGTCGGGGCGGTTCACATAACGTCACCCTACCTTCAGGGATGAGCCGCCATGCCCGACGCGATACGGATCCTCAGTCTGGGCTTCGCGAGCGCCGAATTGCACATGATGCAGGTCGTGCTCGATGCGGCGGCGAAAACGCTGCCGCGCGGCTTCCGGCTGGTCAAGGCGAGCGAAACCGCCGATGTCGCCGTGGTCAACTGGAGCACCCTGAACATCGAGCGCACCCAGGCCTTTCTGGCCGAACGTTTCGCCGCCGCGCCGCTGATTTCGGTGTCGGAGACGGGCGTATTGGGCTCGCCCGGCGTGTGCGTGTCCGAAACGCAGTTGCTGCCGAACCTGGCCGCCATGGTCTACGAGGCGATCGAAGGCATCGAGCCGGCGTATCGGGTGCGCCCGCCGGAGTATGTGTCCTGGCTGAGCGTGCGTCGCCACGACGACGCCCGGACGCCGTCGATGCATGCGGAGAACCGCGACCCTTCCACCGCCAAGCCGGTGCCGAGTGCGCCGGTGTTCGCGCCGCCGCCGACGATTCCTCCGGCTTCGGGCGAACCGCGCTGGCTCGATGGCCTGCACCTGCTGCTGGTCGACGTGCGCTCGGACGGCGCGGATGACGCCGAACAGGTCCTCGTCAGCCTGGGTGCGCGGGTCGACATCGCGATCGACGAGCAGGACGGCTGGGTGAAGCACCTGTCGCGGCGTTGGGACGCCATCCTGATCGACGCCCGTCTCGCTGACGAGGCAGGCTTCAAGCTTTGCCGACGCATCACGCATGAACCCGTACGCAAGCCGCCGCCGGTCTTCATGCTGGCCGACAAGTTGCGCCCGATCGAACGGGCACGCGCTGCGCATGCCGGCAGTGTCGGATTCCTGACCTGGCCGCTCAAGGCCGACGCACTGATCGCCGCGCTCGGGCCGTTGCGCATCTCCGCAGCGGCGGGATGATCGAGCGCCCCGATGGAAGCGGGCATGTCGGCCCTAGGGTTCGCAGGAGACCGTGTCGGTGATCCGGAAGCCTTGTGCGGACACGCCGGCGCCGCGTTGGCCGGCGAGGCGGGTCGCAAGCGGGGTCAGCGCCATGCGAACGCATGCTGCGCCAACGCGCCGTACTCGAATTCGGCCGCGTGCGCGTCCGGCGCCGCGCTGTCGACGGCCGCGCCGAGCGCGATCGGCAGCGGCAGCCAATGTTCCGGCGTCGGGTGGTTGAACCGCGCCTGCGGTGCGGTTTCCCAGTCCAGCAAGGCCTCATCGCGTCCGGCAGCGAGATGATCCAGCGCCCAATCGGCGAAGGCGCGCGCTTCCGGCGCGCCGACACCGGCCGGCACACGCCAGTCCAGCGCACGCAGGTTGTGCGTCAAGGAACCTGATCCGACGATCAGCACGCCGGCCTCGCGCAGTGGCGCCAGCGTTTGTCCGAGCCGGTATTGCCAGCGCGCATCGCGCCGCGGATCGACCGACAGCGAAATCACCGGCACGTCGGCATTCGGGAACAGGCGCAGCAGCGGCACCCACACGCCATGGTCGAGGCCGCGTTGTGCATCGAGGTGCGCGGCGAATCCGGCAGAGGCCAGACGTTCGCGGATCTCGCCGGCGACGACGGGTTCGCCCGGCGCCGGATAACGGATGTCGTACAACGCACTCGGGAAACCGTGGAAGTCGTGGATGGTTTGCGGGCGTGGATGCGCGGTCAGGGCCGGTCCCGGCGTGTCGTGATGCGCGGAGGCGACCAGCACGGCGCGCGGCGTCGCGAGCGATCGCCCGATCTCGCGCCAGGCCGCAGTCGCGGCGTTTTCCTGCACCGCGAGCAGCGGTGCGCCGTGGGAGACGAAGAGCACGGGTTGGCGGGTGTCGGTGTTCATGACGACAGGTTATGGGCAGAGGTCGGCCGGCGCCATTACGCAGCGCTGCAAGCGGTCGCGGCGTCTGCGCACAGCGGTCGAAGGATGCGCAGGGATGGCGAAATCGGCGACACTTGCCGGCCTCGTTCCCCATCGGACCCGCAATGCGCATCGACACCAAATTGCCCAAGGTCGGCACCACCATCTTCACCGTGATGTCGCAGTTGGCGATGCAGCACAAGGCCGTGAATCTCGGCCAGGGCTTTCCCGATTTCGAAGGGCCCGAACTGTTGCGCGAGGCGCTGAACCGCGCCATGCACGAGGGCAAGAACCAGTACGCGCCGATGGCCGGCATTCCGAAGTTGCGTGAACAGATCGCGCTGAAGACGCGGTCGCTGTACGGACGCAGCGTCAACGTCGATACCGAAGTGACGGTGACGAGCGGCGCGACCGAGGCGCTGTTCTGCGCCATCGCCGCGATCGTGCGCCCGGGCGAGTCGGTCGTCGTGCTCGATCCCTGCTACGACAGCTACGAACCCGCGATCGAACTCAATGGCGGCAAGGCCATCCACGTGCCGCTCGACAGCGAAACCTTCGCGGTCGACTGGCAGCGCGTGAACGACGCGGTCGAGAAAGGGACGCGCGCCATCCTCGTCAATTCCCCGCACAACCCGAGCGGTGCCGTGTTCGGCGCGGCCGATCTCGACGCGCTGGCCGAGATCGCGCGCCGCCACGACCTCATCGTGATCTCGGACGAGGTCTACGAACACATCATCTTCGACGGGCTCGCGCACCAGTCGGTGCTGCGCCATCCGGAACTGGCCGAGCGCAGCTTCGTCATCTCCAGCTTCGGCAAGACTTACCACTGCACCGGCTGGAAGGTCGGCTACTGCGTCGCGCCGCCGATGCTGTCGACCGAGTTCCGCAAGGTCCACCAGTACGTGACTTTCTGCACCTTCAATCCGGCGCAATGGGCGCTGGCCGACGTGATCGAGCAGTTGCCGAGCCATTACCTGGAACTGCCGGCGTTCTACCAGGAGAAGCGCGACCGCTTCCGCGCGCTGCTGGCCGATACGCCGTTCCGCTTGCTGCCGGTGTACGGCGCCTATTTCCAGATCGTCGACTATTCGGCGATCAGCGACCGCGACGACATGAGTTTCTGCGAGTGGCTGACGCGCGACGTCGGTGTCGCCGCGATCCCGGTGTCGGCCTTCTACGAGACTCCGCCGGAGTCGAAGCTGATCCGTTTCTGTTTTGCCAAGACCGACGCCACGCTCGAAGCCGCGGCCGAGCGTCTCCACCAGATCAAGGCGGGCTGAGCCGATGACGTTGCCGAGTTCCGACCTGCGCGTCTCCCTGGTTCAGGCCGCGACGCATTGGCATGACGCCAAGGCCAACCGGGTGATGTACGGCGACCTGGTGCGGCCGCTCGCGGGCACGACCGACCTGGTCGTGTTGCCCGAAACCTTCACCAGCGGCTTCACCAACGACACGCTGGCGAATGCCGAAACCATGGACGGCGTGACCGTGCGCTGGATGGGCGCGCTGGCCTCTGAAGTGAATGCGGTCGTGACCGGCTCGGTCGTGATCCGCGACGGCGATCGTTTCGTCAATCGCCTGGTCTGGATGCGTCCGGACGAGACCTTCGCGCTCTACGACAAGCGCCACCTGTTCCGCATGGCCAACGAACACGAGCGATATGCCGGTGGCGTTGCCCGCCTTGTGGTCGAACTGAATGGCTGGCGCGTCTGCCCGATGGTCTGTTACGACCTGCGGTTCCCGGTGTTCATGCGCAACACGATGCGCGCCGAACTCGGGCGCATGGACTACGACCTGCTGCTCTTCGTCGCGAACTGGCCGGCACCGCGACGCGGGCCATGGCGCACCTTGCTGCGTGCGCGCGCCATCGAGAACCTGTGTTATTCGGTCGGCGTCAATCGCGTCGGCAGCGACGGCAACGGCTTGAATTACGCGGGCGACAGTGCGGCGATCGACTTCCTCGGCGAAGCCCTGATCGATCTCGATGATCGCCCGCAGGGGGTCACGACGACGTTGTCGGCGGCCGCATTGAACGCGCACCGCGAACGCTTCCCGGCCTGGCGCGACGCCGACGCCTTCAGCCTGCAGGACTGATCGCGCCGATCCGGCCCCAGAAGTTGCGCAGCGAGGCGTGGACGCGCTCGGGCGCTTCGACCTGCGGATAGTGGCCGATGTCGTCGAGCCAGACCACGTCGGCTTCGCGGATCAGTTCGCGATACCGCGCGACCAGATGCGCGCCCGAGACCGGATCGAGCGCGCCGTTGACGAGCCGCATCGGGATCGTCGTGCCTGTCAATGCGCCGACCCAGCGTTCGCGTTGCCGCTGTCGCTCCCGCACGTAACGCATCAACCGGTGCGCGATGCGTTGCCCGTCCCGGGCCGCGATCAATGCCCAGAAGGCGTCGATCTCGTCGGCGCTCGGGCGTGTCTTCGGGCCGAAGATCGCACGGAAGCTGCGTGCGAATACGGGTTTCGTCAGCAGCCGCGACAGCAGCGGTCCGAGCGGCGTCAGCAGCAGCTTCTGGATCAGCCGCGGCCGGTGCGCTTCCGGGAACAGGCCGCCGTTGAGGAAGACGACCGACTGGATGCGTGTCGATCGACCTGATGTCGACCGTTCCTGGTCGCGTGCGAGCAATTCCTGCGCCACGGTCACGCCGTAGTCGTGGGCGAGCACGTGCATGCGTTCGATGCCGAGTTGGCCGCACCAGTGTTCGATCAGATCGGCCTGCCCCGAGATGCGATAGTCGTGACGCCTCGGCTTGTCCGAATCGCCGAAGCCGAGCAGGTCCGGCGCCAGCAGGTTGAAGTCCTGCGCCAGGTGCGCCCACAGCGGATGCCAGTCGAACGAGGCGGTCGGGAATCCGTGGATCAGCAGCAGCCACGGCCGCGTGTCGCGGTGACGGTCGTCGATGCGGGCGAACACCCGGTGTCCGGCAGCCTGCGCGAAGCGGCCGGACGCGCGCCATGCGTCGAGCGCGGCCATCGAGATCGGCGGAAACTCGGGCGTCGGATCGGAATCGGGTCGCATGGTGCGGCAGGCGGGATGGAGGTCGCCATGGTAGCTGCGCGGCTCGCGTAGAATCGCGCGTCCCAACCCACGGAGCGACCATGTTGGCCCCACGTGCCCTGATCCCGATGTTGCTGGTGCTGGCCGGTTGCGCGCACCAAGGAAGCGATATGAAAAGCGAAACCGCACCCGTCGCGCCTGCGGCACCGACGCCGCCGATCGCGAAGACCGTGCCGTACACGGTGACGTCGCCGAACGGCGACCGCGTCGATCCCTACTACTGGCTGCGCGACGATACCCGCAGCAAGCCGGAAGTGATCGCCTACCTCAGCGCCGAGAACGACTACACCGCGGCCATGCTGGCGCATGCGCAGCCCGCCAGGGAAGCCTTGTTCAAGGAGATGGTCGGCCGCATCCAGCAGGACGACAGCTCGGTGCCGTATCGGAAGAACGGCTGGTGGCTGTATACGCGTTTCGAGCAGGGCAATGAATATCCGATCCATGCCCGCAAGCGCGGTTCGCTCGACGCGCCGGAAGAAGTCTTGCTCGATGCCAACGTGCTTGGCGCCGGCAAGGGCTTCTACCAGATCGGGTCCTGGCAGCCGAGTCCGGACGGCGCGCAACTCGTGTATGCCGAGGACGTGAGCGGTCGCCGCCAGTTCGTGTTGCGCTTCAAGAACCTGCAGACCGGGCAGCTATGGCCGGAATCGATCGCGAACGTCGAGGCCGGCACGGTCTGGGCGAACGACAATCGCACCGTGCTCTACATCGAGAAGAACCCGCAGACCCTGCTCGGCTTCCGCGTGCGCAAGCATGTGCTCGGCACCGATCCGGCGAACGACCCGGTGGTCTATGAGGAGAAGGACAGCACCTACTACATGGGCATCGGCAAGAGCCGCAGCGAGCGCTTCCTGTGGATCGGCCTGAACAGCACGGTCGCCACCGAATGGCGGTATGCCGATGCGAACGATCCGGATCTCGTGTTCAGGACCGTGTTGCCGCGCGAACGCGACCACGAGTACCAGGTGCAGGACCATGGCGACGAGTTCTACATCCTGACCAACTGGCAGGCGCGGAATTTCCGCATCATGCGGGCGCCGATCGCCCAGGCCGGCGACCGTGCGAACTGGGTGGAATGGGTCGCGCACCGCGACGATGCGTTGCTGTCGTCGATGACGGTGCTGCGCGATCACGTCGCCATCAACGAGCGCTCGGGCGGCCTGCCGAAAATTCGCATCAAGACCATCGCGGACGGCCGATCGGAGCTTCTCGCGTTCGACGAACCGGCCTATAGCGCCTTCACCGGCGCGAATGCCGAGTACGACACCGCGGCGCTGCGCATCGTTTACACCTCGCCGCAGACGCCGGCCTCGACCTACGACGTCGATCTCGCCAGCGGCGAGCGCAAGCTGCTGAAGCGCGAGATCGTGCTCGGCGGCTTCAACCGCGACGACTACGTCACCGAGTTCCGCTTCGCGCCGGCGCGTGACGGTGCCCAGGTGCCGGTGACCTTGCTGTATCGCAAGGGCCTGAAGCGCGACGGCAGCGCCGCGCTGTATCAGTACGGCTACGGCTCGTACGGCGCAGCGATGAGTCCGGCCTTCAACGACAAGGTGCTGTCCCTGGTCGACCGCGGCGTCGTGTATGCCATCGCGCACATCCGCGGCGGCGAGGAGATGGGGCGCGCCTGGTACGAATCCGGCCGCCAGTTGCAGAAGAAGAACACCTTCAACGACTTCATCGACGTGACCGATTTCCTGGTCCGCGAAGGCTACGCGGCCAAGGATCGCGTGGTGGCGCAAGGCGGCAGCGCCGGCGGCCTGCTGATGGGCGCGATTGCGAACATGGCGCCGGATCGTTATCGCGCCATCGTCGCCGACGTGCCCTTCGTCGACGTGGTCACGACCATGCTGGACGAATCGATTCCGCTGACGACCAACGAATTCGACGAGTGGGGCAACCCGAAGCAGAAGGCCTTCTACGACTACATGCTGTCGTATTCGCCCTACGACAACGTGGCGGCGCAGGATTATCCGGCGATGCTGGTCACCACCGGCCTGCACGACAGCCAGGTGCAGTATTTCGAACCGGCCAAATGGGTCGCCAAGCTGCGCGCGACCAGGACCGGCACGTCGCCGTTGCTGCTGAAGACGAACATGGAAGCCGGCCATGGCGGCAAGTCCGGGCGTTTCCGTCGCCTCGAAGAGGTCGCGCTGGCCTATGCGTTCTTCCTCGATCAGCTCGGCATTGCGGTGGAAACCGGTGACGGCGACGGTTTTGAGGGCGGCAAGGAATCCGCGGACAGTGCGGATGGATTCGAGGCCAAAGATGCGCGCTAAATCGCTGCTTCCCCTGATGCTGCTGTGCCTGATGCTTGCGGCGTGCGGGCAGAAGGGCGACCTGGTGCGCCCGGAACCGAAGGCGGAGGCGCAGGCCGAACAATGAGCCTGCGTTTCACCAAGATGCAGGGCATCGGCAACGACTTCGTCGTGCTCGATCGGCGCGATGCGTCCGGCCCGCTGTCCGCGGATCTGGCACGTCGCTTGGCGGATCGCCACTTCGGCGTCGGCTGCGATCAGGTCATGACGATCGAGCGCAGCGACGATGCCGTGCATGCGTTCCGTTACGGCATCTACAACGCCGATGGTTCGCGTGCCGGCCAGTGCGGCAACGGCTTGCGTTGCGTCGCGCGCTGGCTGGCCGATCGCGGCCTGGTGAACGGCTCGGGCGTTCGCCTGCTTGGACCCGGCGGATCGGTGCGTGTCGA
The DNA here is from genome assembly GCA_044229785.1 of Ahniellaceae bacterium. Lineage (GTDB taxonomy): Bacteria > Pseudomonadota > Gammaproteobacteria > Xanthomonadales > Ahniellaceae > JADKHK01. Next base: position 7,330 of record JBGASK010000040.1, on the reverse strand, counting down.
CGTGCTCGACGATGGCCGTGTCCGCGCCGACATGGGCACGCCGGTGTTCGACGCGTCGCGTGTGCCGTTGCTGTCGGGGTCGACGCAGCCGCGTTATGCCCTCGAACTCGACGGACAGCGCATCGTGTTCGGTGCCGTCTCGATGGGCAATCCGCATGCCGTCGTCGCTGTCGACGATGTCGACGCTGCGCCGGTGGCGGCGCTCGGCGCGCGCATCGAAACCCATGCGATGTTTCCGGATCGGGTGAACGTCGGCTTCGTGCAGGTGCTGGATCGCGGCCACGTGCGCCTGCGCGTGTTCGAGCGCGGCGTCGGCGAAACCATGGCCTGCGGCAGCGGTGCCTGTGCCGCGGTCGCGGTGTTGCGCACGTGGGATCGCGTCGACGCCGACGTGCGCGTGGCGTTGCCCGGCGGCATGTTGGACATTTCCTGGGCGGGTTCCGGTCATCCGGTGTGGATGACGGGGCCGGCCGCAACCGTTTTCGAAGGTGAGTGGAACGATGAGTGATCTGAATCCGCGTCGCGAGATCGACGCCAATGATGTGGCCGCCTTCCTGCGCCGCCACCCGGATTTCCTGGCCGATTTCCCCGATCTGGCGATGAACCTGAAACTGCCGCGCGAGCAAGGCGCGAGCACGTCGCTGGCGAGTTACCAGCTCGATGTGTTGCGCGACAAGACGCGCGCGTTGACGCGGCGTCTGCAGGAGTTGATCGAGGTCGCGCAGGAGAACGAGCAGCTGATGGCGCGCGTGCATGGCTTCACGTTGTCGCTGATGCGTGCGGGTTCGCTCGGCGACACGCTGGCGCGCGTGGTCGCAACCCTGACCGAGGACTTCCACACCGACTTCGTGCGCATGGCGCTGTTCCGTCCGGTCGACGGTTTCCAGGCCGACTGGCTGCGCGTCGCCCCGCGGGAAGCGCTCGACTGGGGCGCATTCGCCGAATTCTTCGTCAAGAACGAGCCATTGTGCGGCCGCATCAATGCCGACAAGCTCGACTTCCTGTTCGGCCAGCACGCATCGCAGGTGCGTTCCGCCGTGCTCATCCCGATCCGCGACCGCGGCCTGCTCGCCATCGGCTCGCACGACCCGAACCGCTTCCATCCGGGCATGGGCACGATCTTCCTCAAGCTCATCGCCGACTCGGTCGACGTCGCGCTCGGGCGGTTCGACGGCTGAGTTGGTCAGCGTTCCGCTTCGATACGCGGCGACGCGTCTGCGCGCATGGCTTCGATCAGCGAACGCGCCGTACCGCCGACATTCGGCAGAATGCTGCTCCGCGCCAGTTGATCCGCGGCGATGCGGATGCGCTCGCGATGCGTGTCGTCGATGTCTGCGCGACTACGAATCAACAGGTTGAGCGTGGCAATTGCTTTGTTGCGATCAGCATGCGTGGGCCGTGTGAGTTGCCGTAGCGATGCATCGACGATGCGCGTGCTGCCAAGGGTGTCGACGCACGAGACCAGATGCTGATTTATCAGGATGGCCGCCTGGTTGCGCACCGTCCAGTCGCGATCGTCCAGCGCATTCAATGCGGCCTTGCAACTGGCTTTGCCCCAATCAAGCCGATTGAGGAAATCGAGCGCGTCGGCGCGATCCGCGGCTTGCGCACAACCTCGTGCACAGGCGATCAATTCCTCGCTGCGGCGTTCGCCACCGCGTTCGGCAAGATTCAGGTGATCGATGTACTGAATCGCGGGATAGGTGATTCGTTCCCGGTCGTGTGGCTCGACGACATCGATCACCACGTACAAGTCGCCGTTCGGATAACCCACCACCATGCAGGTCGCCGAGAGGAATCGGTCGTTGCCAAGTCGTTCCCGTACCTGCGGACAGAGTTGGTCGAGGACGACATCATCTGCGGCGATGGCTTGCCCGATTGCGGGAACCGGGATGTCGCCCAACAAGTCCGAGTCGTCCATAGCGGTGCCGTAGATCTCGGTGCCCGCAAATCGCAGCGTTTGAGCTTGCGCGACAGCACTGCACAAGGCCGCGATCAGGACCAGAACATTGCGCATGGAGCATTTCATCGGTCCACCTCCGTCCGGCAATGTCGCAGAAAAACAAAACGCCCCGTGGGGGGCGTTTTGTTTGTACTGGCGGAGGGGGAGGGATTCGAACCCTCGGTGCCCGCAAAGGCACGCCTGATTTCGAATCAGGTACAATCGACCACTCTGCCACCCCTCCGGATGACGCACGCAGCGGGTCGAAGCTGCGAAGGGCGCGAATCATACGGATTCGGTATCCGCGAGACAACCCTTTTTTGATGGCGCGGCCCGATTCGATTCAGGGCGGTGCCGACCGTTTGGAGTCGATCATGAGCCTGATTTCCGTTCCCGTGTCGTTCGGCGAGTTGCTGGACAAGGTCGCCATTCTCGAAATCAAGTCGGAGCGCATGAGTGATCCGGCCAAGCTGGCCAACGTGCGCCGCGAGCTCGACGAACTGCGCACGACCTGGGGCAAGTCGGAACAGTCGAAGATCGACATCGCCGACCTGCTGGCCGCGCTCAAGGCCGTGAACGAGCGCCTGTGGGTGATCGAGGACGACATCCGCATCAAGGAATCGAAGCAGGAATTCGACGCCGAGTTCATCCGTCTGGCGCGCGCCGTCTATTTCGAGAACGACGAACGCGCACGCGTGAAGCGCGAGATCAACGTCAAGCTCGGCTCGGCCCTGATCGAAGAAAAAAGCTATCAGGACTACCGCGCCAAGCCTCAGGCTTGACGCGCGCCCATCAACGCATCGAGGCGCTCGATCACGGCCTCGACCTCGATCAGGTCCATGACGCCGGGGAATTCGACGCGCTTGCCCCAGGGCAGTTCGGTGCCCGGCTTGTTCAGAAACTTGCGCGCGGCCGCGTCATAGCGGTCGACCGTCCAGCGAAGGTCCGAATACGGACCGCTGCGCCTGCTGTCGGTGGCCGCGTGCAGACCGAGCACGGGGGCACCCATCGCATTCGCGATATGCATCGGGCCGGCGTCCGGCGTCAGCACGGCGGTTGCGCGCGCCATCAGGGCACAGGCCTGCTTCAGCGTGTCCTTGCCGATCAGGTTCGTCAGCGCTTCGCGGCATTCGCGTTCGATCGCCGCACCGGTATCGCGTTCGATGACGCTTGGCCCGCCGCACAACATCACGCGCAGGCCGTGTCGGCGGATCGCGTGTTCGGCGACGCGTGCATAACCGGCGGCATGCCAGTTGCGCAAGGAATGGCTGGAACAGGGGCTGATGATCAGCGTCGGTGCGCCGCCCGGCAGATGCCGTTCGGCGAAGGCCCGATCGGCGTCGGCCAGCGGGATGTCCCAGCGTTTCGGCGCGTCCGCCAGGCCGAGCGCGTCGCCGAAGCGATACAAGGTGTCCAGGACGTGCCGGCCGCTCGCGGGCGTGATGCGCTCGTTGATGAAGAGGCTGTGGCCTTCCTTGGACTTCGCCCATTCATACCCGATGCGTCGACGCGCGGAAATCGCCGTGCTCAGCAGATTCGCGCGCGCGGCGACCTGGCACAGCAGCAAGGCGTCGAAGCGGCGTCCGCGCAGCTTCTCGCGCAGGTCGCGCCAAACCGCGGCCAGCCCCTGCTTCTTGTCGATGGCGACGAACTCGACATCGGGCAAGTCGCCCACCAGTTTCGCTTCGAAGCGGCCGATGATCCAGGTGATGCGTGTCTGCGGGCGATGCGTGCGGATGCGCTGCACCAGCGGCAGCATGTGGGTGACGTCGCCGAGGGCGGAGAGGCGGAAAATGCAGATCGATTCGACAGCTGCGTTCACGTTCAATGCTTGGTTACACTGCGACGATGAATGATGATGCCACGAGCACTGCGTCGACTGCGTCGACGATGGTGCATGTCGATGCGAGGACGGGACTGATCCATGCCGCTGGCCTGGATCGTGCTGCCGCATGGGCCGTGTTCGAAGCGGCCGGCGACGTGCAGGCCGGGCGAGGGCGCGGCGCGATCCGTCGGGTCGACACACCGGTCGGCCGCGTGGTCGTGCGCCACTACCAGCGCGGCGGTCTGGTCGCGAAACTCAGTCGCGATCGGTTCGTGTGGACCGGTGCGGAGGCGTCGCGTCCCTTCCGCGAGTTCCGTGTCACCCAACGCCTGCATGCGATCGGGTTGCCGGTGCCCGAGGCGGTGGCAGGACGATTCGTGCGGGATGGATTCGGCTATCGCGCCGATCTGGCCACGCGCGAGATCGCCGGTGCGCGCACGCTGGCCGAACGGCTCGCATCCGGCGATGCAGCGGTCGACTGGGTCGAACTGGGCGTGTCGATCGCGCGTTTCCATGCCGTCGGGCTGTGGCATGCCGATCTGAATGCGCACAACCTGCTGTTCGACGCGCACGCGTGTCCGTGGCTGATCGACTTCGATCGTGCCCGCTTCGTCGCGCCATTCGCGAGTTCGCTCGCCGGCAATCTCGACCGCCTCGCACGCTCGCTCGGCAAGCTCGGGCATGGCGCGTTGGTGACCGGAGCGCCATGGTCGGCATTTCGTCGCGCCTACGATCAGGCCATCCAAGCCGCGGCTGCGGCCCGTTAAACTGCGCGCATGGATACGGACGGCAGCCTGGCGCTGCGCTTTCTCGGAGTCGGCAACGCGCAGGCGGTGGAACTCGGTTCCGCCGCGGTCGTGCTCGAGCGCGGCGGAGCGCCGGTACTGATGATCGACTGCGGTCCGGAAGCCTTCTCCGCCTTTGTCGAGCGCTACGGCCGCGTGCCTGACGCGCTGTTCGTCACGCATGCGCATTTCGATCACATCGGCGGGCTCGAGCGGCTGTTCTATCGCATCTACTTCGATGAGACGCGCCGTGGCCGCGTCAAGCTGTTCGCTGCAGCCGATCTGGTGCCCGTGTTGCAGCAGCGCATCGCGAACTATCCGAGTCCGCTGGCCGAAGGCGGCGCGAATTTCTGGGATGCGTTCCAGCTGGTCCCGGTCGATCGCGGCTTCTGGCACGCCGGCTGCTGGTTCGACGTGTTCGCGGTGCGCCACCACTTGCCGCGCACGGCGTTCGGCATCGCGCTGCGCGGCAGTTTCCTGTTCACCGGCGACACCCGGCCGGTTCCCGAACTCGTCGCCTTCCATGCCGACGGCAACGAATTGATCGCGCATGATTGCGGGCTGCAAGGCAATCCCTCGCATACCGGTCTCGACGATCTGCTGGCGGCGTATTCCGCCGAAACGCGAGCGCGCATGGTTGTCTACCACTACGCCAAGGACAGCGACCGGGACGTGTTCGCGCGCGCCGGCTTGCGCCCGGCGAGCGCGGGTGACGGATTCGCCCTGGCGCCCGCGATGGACGCGATGCAGGCCGCGACGCTGGCCCAACACGGCGGACGCGTGCGATGAGCGTGCTGCTCGATCCGCGTCTGCGCCCTTTGCGCGACCTGCGCATCTCGGTCATCGACCGTTGCAACTTTCGTTGCCCGTATTGCATGCCGATCGAACGCTTCGGCGGACCCTCGGCCTTCATGCCGAAAGGCGACTGGTTGCGGCCCGACGAGATCGAGCGCATCGCACGCGCCTTCGTGGCGCTTGGCGTGCGCAAGCTGCGCCTGACCGGCGGCGAGCCCTTGCTGCGAACCGAGTTGCCGGAGATCGTCGAGCGACTCGCGCGCATCGACGGCGTCGAGGATCTGGCGCTGACGACGAATGCGGTGCTGCTGCCGCGCCATGCCGGCGCCTTGCGACAGGCCGGCCTGCAGCGCCTGACCATCAGCCTCGATGCGCTCGACGCCGCCGTCTTCAAGCGCATGAGCGGCGGGCAGGGGGATGTGGCCGATGTGCTGGCCGGCGTGGCCGCGGCCGAAGCGGCCGGGTTCGCCCGACTCAAGTTCAACTGCGTGGTGCAGCGAGGCGTCAACGAAGACGAGGTGCCGGCGCTGGCCGAACGCTTCCGCGGCACGCCGCATGTGCTGCGATTCATCGAATACATGGACGTCGGTACCTGCAATCGCTGGTCGCGGGCCGATGTGGTCGACAGCGCCGAGTTGCTGGCGCGCATCGGCGAGCGCTGGCCGTTGATGCCGGTCGGGCGCAGCCAGGCCGGCGAGGTGGCCGAGCGCTATCGATATCTCGATGGTCGCGGCGAGATCGGGTTCATTTCCTCGGTCAGCGCGCCGTTCTGCGGCGACTGCACGCGCGCACGCGTCTCGGCCGACGGCGAGTGGTTCACCTGTTTGTTCGCGTCGCAGGGCGTCGCCTTGCGGCCGCTGCTCGAAGCGGATGACGCGGCACTGCGTGCGGCCATCGCGTCGCGCTGGTCGGGTCGCGACGATCGTTACAGCGAATTGCGCGCCGAGCGCGAACGCGAAGCTGCGGCGCGTGTCGAAATGTTCCGGATGGGAGGTTGAATGTCGGGCGGATTGAGTCATGTCGATGCGGACGGGCGCCCGCGCATGGTCGATGTCGGGCACAAGACGGTCACGCGCCGCGAGGCCTGTGCCGAAGCCCTGGTCGTGTTTCCCGCGGACGTGGCCGAGACCTTGCGTTCGCAACAGCTGCGCTCGGCCAAGGGCGCGGTGGTCGACACGGCGGTGATTGCCGGCACGCTGGCGGTGAAGCGCACGCATGAGCTCGTGCCCTTCTGCCATCTCTTGCCGGTCGAGAAGATTGCGTTCGAGCACGACTGGATCGGTGCCGATACGCTGCGCCTGCGTTGCAGCGTTGCCGCCGTCGCGAAGACCGGTGTCGAGATGGAGGCCATGGTGGGCGTGCAGATCGCTGCGGCGACCGTGTACGACATGTGCAAGGCCTTGTCGCATTTCATCCGCATCGAGTGCGTGGCAGTGGTCGCGAAGTCCGGTGGTCGCGACGATTTCGATCGTCGCGAGGCGCGTTGATGCGACTCGGTCTGCGCTACTTCGCCAGTTTGCGGGACGCCGCCGGCACCGAAGCCGAGTCGGTCGAGCATGACGGCGACGCGCCTGCGCTGTATGCCATTGTCGCGGCACGCCATGGCTTCGCGATGCCGCGCGAACGCATCCGCATCGCCGTGAACAATGCCTTCGTGTCCTGGGATCACGTGCTGCGCGACGGCGACGAAGTCGTGTTCCTGCCGCCGATGTCGGGAGGCTGAACATGCCGCTGGCCGAGTCTTGCTTCCGGCTCAACGATCGCGGCATCGACATCGCCGCATTGCGCCGCGCGCTCGAACATCCGCATTGCGGCGCCGTGGTCGGATTCGACGGCGTCGTGCGCGACCATCATGGCGGTCGCGCGGTGTCGGCACTGCGCTACGAAGCCTATGCGGAACTGGCCGAGCGCGAAGGACAGGCCATCGTCGACGAAGCGCTGACGAAATTCGCGGTGCGCCGCATCGTCGCCGAACACCGCGTC
>JBGASK010000154.1:0-5662 GCA_044229785.1 Ahniellaceae bacterium | reverse complement strand
AATGCCAGGACAACGACCCGGAGCTTCCATGGACCTGATCCTTCGCAACGCGAACCTGCCCGATGGGCGCAGCGGCATCGACATCGGCCTGAAGGAAGGACGCATTGCTGCGTTGCAGCCGAAGCTGCAGGCGATCGCGCGCGAAGAGATCGACGCGACGGGGAATTTGGTGACGCCGCCCTTCGTCGATGCGCATTTCCATCTCGATTCGGCGCTGAGTTACGGCCTGCCGCGGGTGAACCAGAGCGGCACCTTGCTCGAAGGCATCGCCTTGTGGGGCGAGCTGAAGCCGCTGCTGACGATGGACGCCATCGTCGACCGCGCGCTGCGCTACTGCGACCTCGCGGTCAGCCAGGGCCTGCTCGCGATCCGTTCGCATGTCGACGTCTGCGACGACCGCCTGCTCGCGGTCGAGGCGCTGCTGCACGTGAAGCGGCAGGTCGCGCCGTATCTGGACCTGCAGTTGGTCGCCTTCCCGCAGGACGGCCTGTATCGCTCGGCCACGGCTGAAAAGAACCTGCTGCGCGCGCTCGACCTCGGCGTCGACGTGGTCGGCGGCATTCCGCACTTCGAACGCACCATGGCGGACGGCGCGCGTTCGGTGACGCGGCTCTGCGAGATCGCCGCCGAACGCGGCCTGCGCGTCGACATGCACTGCGACGAATCCGACGACCCGATGTCGCGCCACATCGAGACCCTGGCGGCGGAGACGCATCGACTCGGCCTGCACGGGCGCGTCGCCGGGTCGCATCTCACCTCGATGCATTCGATGGACAACTACTACGTCTCGAAGCTGCTGCCGCTGATGGCCGAATCGGGCGTGGCGGCGATTGCCAATCCGCTGATCAACATCACCCTGCAGGGCCGCCACGACAGCTATCCGAAACGCCGCGGCATGACCCGCGTGCCGGAACTGCTGGCCGCCGGCGTCAACGTCGGCTTCGGCCACGACTGCGTGATGGACCCGTGGTATGCCTTCGGTTCCGGCGACATGCTCGAAGTCGCCCACATGGGCGTACACGTGGCGCAGATGACCTCGCAGGTCGCGATCCGCCAGTGCTTCGCGGCGGTGACGACGAACTCGGCGCGCATTCTCGGACTCGACGGCTACGGCCTCGAGCCGGGCTGCCATGCCGACCTGGTCGTGCTGCAGGCGGAGGATCCGTTCCACGCCATCCGGCTGCGCTCGAACCGGTTGTTCGTCATTCGTCGCGGCAAGGTCATTGCACGCAGTGCGGCGCATGCGACGCAGCTGGATTTGCCGGGAAAGGCGGCGCGAGTCTGAGTCGCGGGACAGAGCCCGCTCCCACACCAGCACCTACAACCCAACCGATTGCGGCTCCCACACAAGGACTCATCACCCGATAGATGACGGCTTCTGTGGGAGCGGGCTCCGCCCCGCGACAGATCAGCGCCACCCGCCCGCAGCGAGTGCGGCAATGCCGATGCCGATCAGCGCGAACAGGCCGACGACGAACACGCCGGCCAGCACGAGGATGGCGATGGTGACGCTGCCGAGTTCGTCGCGCTGCAATTCCGGGTGCGCCGTGAACGCATGCTTGTCGACCACCAGCGTGTCGCACATGAAATCGTGCAGCGCCTGCTTGCGATCGGTGAAAGCGGCCATGATCAGGCCGATCATCAGCAGCAGCGAACTCAGCATGTAGGCGAAATAACGGCCGAACGCGCGCAGGAAGCTGATGCGCTCGCCGTCCGAACGCACCACCTTGATGCCCACCGCCATCTTGCCGAGCGTGGCCTGGTTCGCCGAGGAATGCATCCAGGCCATGTAGAACAGCGGGATGCCCAGGCTGATCAGGTAATAGAGCACGGTGATCAGGACATTGGTGCCGTCGTTCACCGAAGCCAGCGCGCTGATGCCGCCCCCGATCACGGCGAACAGCGGAATCATCAGCATCCACATGATGCAGGTGGTGACGAAGCTGTCGATGATGCTGGCCGCCACGCGTTTCCAGAAACCGGCGTAGACGACAAGGTTGCCGGCGACGACGGCGCTGTCGTCATGCAGCGCCGCGCGCGGCGGCGCGTACGGCGAAGCGTCGTCCGAAGAAGCCGGCGGCGGCACCGGCGGTGCGCCCGCGGCATTCGCGGCCGGCGTCACCACCTCATCCATCACCTGTCGCCACGGTGTCCACGCCGCCAGACCTTCGCGCCAGACCAGGGTTTCCGGACGCAACGCGCCCTGCGCGTGCAACGCGGCGAGTTCGCTCGCCGGCAGCGGTCCGTGGCGTTGGTTCTGGGCGTCGGCGTAGTACCAGTCGGTCATGTCGGATTCCTTGCGGGATGCGTTTCAGGCGTCGGTGAGGGCACGATACAGCAGGTTCTTGGAGGCGCCGCTGATCTCCGCGGCGAGTTTCGCGGCGCGACTGGCCGGCAGTTCGGCCACGAGCCGTTTCGCCAGTTCGATGGCTGCACGACCGCGCCGCGCTTCCACCTCGTCGCGTTCGGCGCCGGCGATCAACACGACGAATTCGCCGAGCTGCTGCTCCGGATCGGCGACGACCCGTGCCTGCAATTCCGCGAGCGTGCCGCGAAGAATGGTCTCGTGCAGCTTGGTCAGCTCGCGGGCGATGGCGGCACGACGTTCGCCGCCGAACACCGCGACGGCGTCGGCCAGCGATTCGACGATGCGATGCTTGGCCTCGAAGAAGATGAGGGTCTGGGTGGCTTCGGCCAGACGTGTGAACGCCTCGCGGCGCGCGCCCGATTTCACCGGCAGGAAGCCCTCGAAACTGAAACGGTCGCTCGGCAGGCCCGAGACCGACAAGGCCGCGATCGGCGCACTCGCCCCGGGAATCGGCACCACCCGCACGCCCGCCGCAATCGCGGCCTGCACAAGCCGATAGCCCGGATCGCTGACCAGCGGCGTGCCGGCATCGGATATCAGCGCGACCTGTTCGCCGCCGAGCATGCGCTCGACCAGCTTGGCCGAGGCCTGCGCCTCGTTGTGTTCGTGCAAGGCCACGGCCGGCGCCGATGCGCCGATGGATGCCAGCAGCGGCGCACTGTGCCGCGTGTCTTCGCAAGCGATGCGGTCGGCGCGCTTCAATGTGGCGATGGCGCGCGCGGACAGGTCGTCGCGGTGCCCGATCGGCGTCGCGACCACATACAGGCAACCGGCTTCGTGGGGCGCGTGCGACGACATGGCTTCGCTATCATCGCGGCCTTGGTCCCGAATTGCGAGCCTGCGCATGTCCCGTCTGCTTCCCGTCAGTATCGTGTTGAGCGTGTTGTGGCTGGCCGGATGCCAGACCGCACCGACGAAACCGGATGCGGCCCGGGAAACCGGCGCGCGCGACCGCATCGAGGCCGGCGACTACCGCGCGGCCGGCGCCGAATACGAACGCCTGGCGACTGAAAATCGCAGCCTGCGCGACTACTACAAGCTGCTGGCTGCCGAAGCCTGGCGCGAAGAAGCGGCGCTCGACGATGTCGCCCGCCTGCTCGGCGACATCAAGCGCAAGAAGCTCGATGCCGGCCAGAACCTGCGCTTCGACCTGCTGGAAGCCGAGATCGCGCTGTCGAAACGGCAGGCGATGCGCGCGTCGACGTTGCTCGCGGTCGAGGACGCGCGCATCCCCGCCGAAGTGCGCGAGCGCTGGCTGGAACTGCAGGCGCGCGCCTTCGAAACGGAAGGCCGCTACCTCGATGCGGCACGGACGCGCCTGCGCCTGATCGATCTGCTCGCGCCCGCCGAACAGCGCGAGGCGCGCGGCGAATTGCTGCAGAAGATCGCCAGCCAGAAGCCCGAACGCCTGCGCGCCGACCTGCGTCCGCTGGCGGCCGACGACGGGCTGCGTCCATGGCTGGAACGCGCCTTGCGCGCAAGCGGCGAAGCGCCGGCACGCGCACCGATCGCGCCAACCGAAGCCGTCGGCACGATGCTGGCGGGCGGCGACGGCCAGATGCGTCGCGAAGGTTTCAAGCCGGTGCGCAAGCTCGCGCTGTTGCTGCCGGTCAGCGGCGAATACGCGGCCGCGGGCAAGGTCATCCTCGATGGCGTGATGAGCATGCATTACCAGCTGGCCGCGGCCGATTCGGTCCAGGTCTACGACGCCGGCGGCACCCGCCGCAGCGCGCTGGACGCGTATCGACGCGCACTCGCCGATGGCGTCGACGCCGTGCTCGGACCGGTCGAACGCGATCAGGTCGATGCCATCCTCGAAGCCGGCGAAGGCGACGTGCCGCTGCTCACGCTGAATCATCCGGAGCCGAAGACCATCGCCGCCCAGGCCAGTTTCCGCTTCGGCCTGATGCCGGAAGAAGAAGCCGCGGCCGCAGCCGAACGCTTCGTCGCCGACGGCGCCCGGCGCATCGCCGTCTTCGGCACCAACGAAGACTGGAGCGAGCGCGCGATGGCCGCCTTCGACGCGCAGTTGCAGGCCGGCGGCGGCGTCATCAGCGGCCGCCGCATGTTGCGCGACAGCGACATCGATTTCGCCGAGGCGCTCGCCGCCCTGATCGGGCGATCCGGCGAGGCGCCGGAGCAACGCAAGGCCGATGGCATCTTCATCGCGTTGCGTCCATCGACTGCGCGCCTGCTGGTGCCGCAACTGCGCGCCGCCGGATTCGGCGACCTGCCGATGCTCGCGACCTCGCACGTCTACGGCGGCACCGCGCAAACGCTGGCCGACAAGGATCTCGATGGTCTGGTCTTCCTCGACGGCCCATGGACGCACGGCGCCGTCGTCGGCCTGCCGCTGCGCGACGAGCTCGCAGCCGAACTCGCATCGGCGCAGGCCAGCCCGCGACTGTTCGCGTTCGGCCTCGACGCCTATCAGTTGCTGCCCTATCTCGACACCCTGCGCGCCAAGCCCGGCCGTTACATCGACGGCGCCAGCGGACAGCTGCTGTCGGATCGTTTCGGCCGGATCCGCCGCCTGCCGCTGCTGTATCGCTTCGTCGAGGGCCAGGCACAGCCGGCCACGGCGCTGCGGCTGGTCACCGAACCCGCCGCGACGCCGTGACCAGCCCGCGCACCGTCGGCGACGCGCTCGAAGCCGCGACCGAACGCTGGCTGGTCGCACAGGGCCTGCGCCCGCTCGCGCGCCAGGTGCGCTACCGGCTCGGCGAACTCGATCTGGTGATGTTGCACGGCGAGGTGCTGGTCTTCGTCGAAGTGCGCTATCGCGCCACGGCCAGTCACGGCGACGGCCTCGATTCGATCACCCGCGCCAAGCAGAAAAAGCTGGTGCGGGCCGCGCAATTGTTCCTGCAAGGACAGCCGCGGTACGCGAATGCGCCCTGTCGTTTCGACGTGGTGTCGGTCAGCGGCGCGAGCACGGAACCGCAGTTCGACTGGCTGCGCGACGCCTTCCGGGTGGATGGATGAGTCAGGCCATCGACCTGCTGCTGCGCGATCTCTCGACCGTGCTGGCGCCGAATGCGCTGCTGCACGACGACGCCAGCCGCATCGCCTACAGCTACGACAACTCGCGCCGCAGCGTGCTGCCGGACGCCATTGCCCTGCCCGAATCGATCGAGCAGATCGCCGCCATCGTCACGCACTGCGCCGAACGCCGCGTGGCGCTGGTCGCGCGCGGCCGCGGCACCAACACCACCGGCGCCAGCGTGCCGATCCACGGCGGGCTGGTGCTGTCCTGCGAACGCATGGACCGCATCGTCGAGGTCGACCCGGAGG
>JBGASK010000153.1:0-10231 GCA_044229785.1 Ahniellaceae bacterium | reverse complement strand
GCCCGCTCCCACAAAAGCCCGGAAAGCTCTCGGCCCGGTTTTTGTGGAAGCGGGCTCCGCCCCGCGATGTTTCATCCTTTGAAATCGATCTCGACCAGTTCGATCGCCATCACCAGGGCATCCTCGCGGCCGTTCTTCGCCGGGTAGTAGCGCGGACGGCGGCCGATCTCGTTGAAGCCGAGGTCGTGATAGAGCGCAATGGCGCGCGGGTTGCTCGGACGCACTTCCAGGAACACCCGTTCGCAGCGATGCCAGCGCGCGAGATCGAGCACGCGTTTCATCAGGCGTCGGCCGTAACCGTTGCCCTGTTCGCTCGGGTCGATGCAGACATTGAGCACATGGCCTTCGTTGACGGCGACCGACAACACGAAGTAGCCGAGAATTTCCGCGCGCGTGGCCAGCACGAAGCAGCCATAGCCGGCGCGCAGGCAGTCCTTGAAGATGCCGATGCTCCACGGGAACTCGTAGGCGCGACCTTCGATCTGCGCGACCTCGGGCAGGTCGGCCTCGGTCATGGTGCGGATCTGCGGCGCGAGATCGAAGGCGGCGGACATGTCAGCGTGCGGGCGGGTCGCGTCGGAGTCGTCGGATCGCGCGCCACAACGCCCGTTTCGCGGCCACGTTCTGGCGCAGCGAAGACAGGGGCGGCGCCACATGCATCGATGTGTCCGCAGGGGCCGTCACGTGTCCGCCGAGCGCAATCGCCTGCGGCAGCCATTGCGTCGGCACGTCGCCGGCATCGAGCATCTGGTGCGGCGGCAACATTCGGCGGATGGCCGCAAGCAGCAATTGTCCGCGCGGATCGGGCGCGCGCGGACTTTCGACGAACAGCAGCAGCTGCGGCGCCTGCGCTTCGCGGCCAAGTTCGGCGAGCAGGGAAGGGCGTGCCGCCGCCGTGCGCTCGTTCGTTGGTTGGGGTGCTGCTTGCGCGGGTGCTGCCCGGGTCGGCCGTGTCGGGATCGTCTCGGATGGTGATGACGATGTCGGCCGGCGCGTCGTGGCTGGCGCGATGTCTTCCGGCGCGGCCACCGGCGCAGCGCCACGCCGCACGTATCGCGCGATGCCGATCAGGTCGAGCAAGCGCGCCTGGGTCGAGGCTTCGAGACGAGGGTGCGCGCTCATGGCGTCAGCAAGGGCTGCAGGTCGGTCCAGAACGCGTCGTGGCATTGGTCGACGGCGCGAGCGAAAGCGCGCACGCTGGACTGGATCGTGTCGTTGTCCGCGGCGACTTCTGCGGCATAGGTCTTCAGCAGCAGCGGCGCCGATTGCACGTTGCGTTCCACATGCAATTCCAGGCGCACGCGCACGACCCAGCCCTGACCGCTCTGCACGCGCTCGAACTGTTCGACCTGGCCGCCGATGCGCAGCGCCGGCAACGCGGCCGGCAAGCGGTTCGTGACCAGCGCCGCCGCGCCGCGCATGCGCAGTTCGGCGATCAGGCGGCGCTGCAGCAGCGTGCTCGGCGCCTCGTCCCAGAGCTGGTAGTGATAGGCCTTGATGCTGCCTTCCGCGCTGGTCGCGTAGAGGATGGCCTGGTCGTTGTAGACGCCGTTCGCGCGATACGGCTCGATCACGATCGGCAGCGTCGAACTTGGCGCCGCCGCGGGCGATGCGATGGCGACGGGCGGCATGCGGAAGTAGGACTGGTCCGGCACGGCCGGCGCGCTGCAACCGGCGAGCCCGATGACGAGGCTGGCGACAAGGCTTGCGGCAAGCGGGGCGCGCATCATTCTTCCTCGACCTGGACCTTGTCGGCCGGTGGCGTGAACAGCAGTCGGTTCGGGTTCTTGCGGATTTCGCGGGTGAATTCGTTGACGTTGCGGCTGGCGGAATCGAGGTTCTGGGCGATGCCGTCGATGCGTTGCGCCAGCGAGCCGGTGATCTGGGCGAGATCGGCGATCGCATCTTTCAGCGCCGGGCGGTTCTCGCTGACGACGGCATTCGCCTCGACCATCAGCGCATCGAGCTTCTGCTGCGTCTGGCGCAGTTCGGCCGAGAGTTCGCGGGCGTTGTCGGCGGTGGCGGCGAGGTCTTCCAGCGTGGTCGCGACATGGGCACGATTCTGCGGCGACAACACCTCGTTCATCGCCGCCGAGGCCTGGTTCAGTCGTGCCAGCAGCGACTTCGCGTCGGCGACGAGTTGCGGCGTCGCGTCCGCGAGTTCGCCGCCGATGCGGTCGACGTTCTCCTGCAGCGAGGCCACCAGCGGCCGGATGCGTTCGCGGCTCAAGGTCGTGACTTCGCCGGCGAGTTCGTTCATCGCCGCGAACAGGTCGCCGCCGCCCTGCGATGTCATTTCCGCGCCAGGCTTGAGCATCGTCGTCGACGTGCCCTCGCTGATCGCGACCGAGATGTCGGCGAGCAGGCCGGTCGAGGCCAGTTTGGCGACGGAATCGTCCGGCATCGGCCAGTCGCCGGCCGACGCGGAAGCCCTCGTAGAACACCGGCGCACCGAAGGCGAGGCCGGTGACGTTGTCGTAATGCGCGATGTAGTCGACTTCGCCGGTGCGCGTGCCGGTGATGCGCAGCATGGTGAATAAGAGCAACGCGGCGGCGGCCAGGATCACGGCGCCGACCACGGTGTAATTGACGGTATCGCGTTTCATCCGGCCATTATGCCGGTCCGCGCCCCGTGTGACGAAGGTCATCGTGTTCCGGTGACTTCCGGCACTCAGCCCGTACGCCGCCGAACTGCGACGCTGGCGGGGTTGGATGGACAGCGTGCGGGCGCGGTCCCGGCGGCCCGGTTGGAGGGGCTGCTCGGGGTGGAACTGCTACCCTAGACGCCTTCCCCCATCCGGATTTGCATCATGAGCCTGGACATCGAACGCACCCGTTTCAACATGGTCGAACAGCAGGTCCGTCCCTGGGACGTGATCGACCTGCGCGTGCTCGACGTGCTGTCGCGCGTGCGTCGCGAGGACTTCGTGCCGGCCGACAGTCGTGCACTCGCCTTTGCCGACGCCGAATTGCCCATCGGTCATGGCGAACGCATGATGAAGCCGGTGCTCGAAGGCCGCCTGCTGCAGGCGTTGGCGGTGCAGGAAGGCGATAGCGTGCTCGAAATCGGTACCGGTTCGGGGTTTGTCACCGCCTGTCTCGCCGCGTTGGCGCGTGATGTCACCAGCGTCGAGATTCACGCGGACCTGGCCGCCTCAGCCGAGCAGAAACTCACACGTGCAGGTGTCGCGAATACCCGCGTCCATGTCGCAGACGCCTTGAAAGGCTACGCACCGGGCCGCAGCTTTGATGCCATCGCCGTCACCGGCGCGGTCTATCACGAGCCTGAGCAATTGCGCAGCTGGCTGGCGGTCGGCGGGCGCATGTTCCTGGTCCGCGGCGAATCGCCGGTGATGGAAGCGGTGCTGATCACGCGAACAGGCGACAGCAGCTTCCGCGAGGAGAGCCTGTTCGAGACCGATCTGCCTTATCTCACGCACGCCGCGCCGCCCAAGCGCTTCGTGCTGTAACCCATTCGACAAGAATCCGAGGACTTCCCCATGGCCCAACGCCTCATTTTCCGCCTCAGCGCCCTGGCGCTGGCCATTGCCGGTTCGGCCCAGGCGGCCGACCTGATGGAGGTCTACGACAAGGCCCGGGCCGGCGACCCGCAGTTTGCCGCCGCCGAAGCCAGCCGCCTGTCGGCCGAACAGAGCGTGCCGCTCGCGCGTTCGGCGCTGCTGCCGCAGTTGTCGGGCAGCTGGTCGAAATCGCGCAACAAGAACGAAGGCTCGGTGTTTTCGGAGGAGCTGAACCGCTTCGTGGACTCGAGCACGACCAGCCGAAACAGCAACAAGAGCCTCACGCTGCAACAGTCGATCTACGACCACGGCAACTACATGAACCTGCGCGCCGCCAAGGCCCAGGCGGCGCGCGGCGGCGCCGACTACGATGCGGCATCCGACGCGCTCCTGGTGCGTGTCGCCGAAGCCTATTTCGGCGTGCTGACGGCGCAGACCAATCTGACGTCGGCCGAAGCCGAGGAAAAAGCGGTCGGCCGCCAGCTCGAACAGGCCGAGCAGCGTTTCGAAGTCGGCCTGACCGCCATCACCGACGTGCACGAAGCCCGCGCCCGTTATGACGGCGCCCGCGCCGCGGTCATCCTGGCCCGCAACACGCTGGACGATACATTCGAGGGCCTGATCGAGCTGACCGGCGAAGAGGTCGAAACCGTGAAGCCGCTGAAGGAAGACATCGAACTGTCGATGCCCTCGCCCGACAATCTCGACGACTGGGTCGACACCGCCATCGCCAGCAATCCGGCGCTGGCCGCGTTGCAGAAGACGGTTGAAGCCGCGAACTATTCGGCCAAGTCGGCGTGGTCCGACCATCTGCCCTCGCTCGGCCTTTCCAGTTCGTACGGCGAAACCGATTCCGGCGGCGACCTCGGCCTGTTCTCTGCGCGTGATCCGAAGAACACCTCGCTGAGCCTGAGCCTGAACATCCCGATCTTCTCGGGCGGCGCCACCAATGCCCGCTACAAGCAGGCCTTGTACGACCGCGATGCGGCCCAGGACCGCTTGGAACAGCAACGGCGCGCCATCGTCCGCCAGACCCGCGGCGCATTCCGTGGCGTCGCGGCCGGCATCAGCGAAGTCGAGGCGCGCAAGCAGGCGCTGGTGTCGGCCAAGAGCGCGCTGGAAGCGACCGAGGCCGGGTTCGAGGTCGGTACCCGCACCATCGTCGACGTGCTGCTCAGCCAGCAACAGCAGTTCGCGGCCGAGCGCGAGTACTCGCGTGCCCGCCATAACTACATCCTGGCCAACCTGCGCCTGAAGCAGGCGGCCGGCACCATCGACATCGCCGATCTCAAGTCGGTCAACGCGATGCTGCAGTAACAGGTCCTTTCCGCCGCAAACAAGACGGGCGCCGCGAGGCGCCCGTTTTCGTTTGCGATGTCGCGACCATCAGAGCAGGGCTTCGATCTCCGGCACCAGCTTGAACAGGTCGCCGACCAGACCGATGTCGGCGACCTCGAAGATCGGCGCTTCGCCGTCCTTGTTGATCGCGACGATGGTGCCGGCGTCCTTGATGCCGGTGAGATGCTGGATCGCGCCCGAGATGCCGATGGCGACGTACAGTTCCGGCGCGATGATCTTGCCGGTCTGGCCGACTTGCATGTCGCTCGGCACGTAGCCGGCATCGACCGCGGCGCGCGAGGCGCCGACGCCGGCGCCAAGCTTGTCGGCCAGCGAATAGATGACGCTGAAGGCCTCCGCCGAACCGAGTGCGCGACCGCCGGAAACGACGCGGCTCGCGGTCTGCAGGTCCGGGCGATCCTTGGCGCCGGCCTGCAGCTCGACGAAGCGCGTGTGCGTCGGCAGTTCCGCATTCACCGTTGCGGCTTCGATCGGTGCGGTGGCGCCGCCGTTGCCGGTGGCCGCGAACGAGGCGTTGCGCACGGTTGCGACGAGCTTGCGGTCCTTAGGCGCTTCGACGGTGATGATGGCGTTGCCGGCATAAATCGGACGCTGGAAGCTGTGGCTGCCGAGCACCTTCATGATGTCGCTGACCTGGGCTTCGCCGAGCAGCGCGGCGACGCGTGGCATCAGGTCCTTGCCGAAGGTCGTGCTCGGGCCCAGCACATGCGTGTAGTTCGCGGCCAGCGCGACGACCTGCGGCGCCAGCACCGCGGCGAGCGCGTTGGCGTTTGCGGCGCTGTCGATGGTCAGCACTCGGCTGACGCCATCCAGTGCCGCGGCCTGCGCGGCGACGGTGCCTGCGTCGGCCGCGAGGACGGCGATGTCGATGCTGGCCGCGCCCATCTGCTTCGCGGCGGTCAGGGTCTTGGCGGTGCTCGGGTTGAGCTGGCCGTTGGCGTGTTCGGCGATGATCAGGATCTTGCTCATGGCGGGCTCCTTACAGCAGTCCCTTGGACTTCAGCGCGGCGACCAGTTCGGCCGCATCCTTGACCATCACGCCCTTGGTGCGCTTGGCCGGCGGGGCGTATTGCGTGGTCTTGAGGTGATCGCCGGACTCGACGCCGAGCGAGTCGAGCGTGAGCGTTTCCAGCGGCTTCGACTTCGCCTTCATGATGTCCGGCAGCTTGATGAAGCGCGGCTCGTTCAGGCGCAGGTCGGTGGTAATGACGGCCGGCAGGTCCACATCCAGCACCTCGAGGCCGGCGTCGACTTCGCGCGTCACGCGTGCGACGTTGCCGTTCACTTCGACCTTCGAGGCCGACGTGGCCTGGGCCTTGCCCCACAGCGCGGCGAGCATCTGACCGGTCTGGCTGCAATCGTCGTCGATCGCCTGTTTGCCGAGGATGACGAGGCCGGGCTGTTCCTTCTCGACCAGCTTGAGCAGCGCACGCGCCGCAGTCAGCGGCTGGATCGGACTGTCGGTGGTGACGTGGATGGCGCGGTTCGCGCCCATCGCGAGGCCGTTGCGCAGATGCGGCTGGGCATCGGCCGGCGCGATCGTCGCGACCACCACTTCGGTGGCCACACCCTTCTCGCGCAGACGCAGCGCCTCTTCGAGCGCGATGTCGTCGAACGGATTCGGCGACAGCTTGACGCCGTCGGTGACGACGCCGGAACCGTCCGGCTTCACTTGGATGCGCACGTTGTAATCGACGACGCGCTTGTAGGCGACCAGGATCTTCATTCGGCGTTCCTCTCGATCTTCACTCGAATCCGCCGGCAGGCCGGCAAAGGGCGCGCAGTTTAGCCGGAAGCCGGGTGAAGGCCTATTCGAAGGGTCCCGTGCTAACGCGTCCCCCGGGGCATCGGCGATAATGCGCCCTTGACCACGCCGGCCAACCCGGGGATACCGTGAAAACCCCCAAAGGCTTGCAGCCGTTGCTCGACGACGGCGTCATCGATGAAGTCCTGCGGCCGCTGAAGAGCGGCAAGGAAGCCTCGGTCTACGTGGTGCGCAGCGGCGATGCCGTCCGCTGCGCCAAGGTCTACAAGGATCTGGCCACACGCAGTTTCCAGGCCCGCGTGCAATATCAGGAAGGCCGGGCGGTACGTGGTTCGCGGCAGGCTCGGGCGATTGGCAAGGCGAGCAGGTTTGGTCGACGCGAGGCCGAGGACGCCTGGAAGAACACCGAGGTCAACGTGCTCTTCCAGTTCGCCGCGGCTGGCGTTCGCGTGCCGAGGCCGCATGGCTATTTCAACGGCGTGCTGTTGATGGATCTGGTCACCGACGAACACGGCGACAGCGCGCCCCGGCTGGGCGAGGTCGATCTGCCGCCCGAAGTGGCGCGTCTGTTCCACCACGAATTGATCGGCGATGTCGTGCGCATGCTTTGCCTCGGCTGGATTCACGGCGATCTGTCCGAATACAACGTGCTGGTCGCCGAAGCAGGTCCGGTGATCATCGACTTCCCGCAGGTGGTCAGCGCCAGCGGCAACAACAATGCGCGCCGCATGCTGCTGCGCGACGTGCACAACCTGCGCGATTGCCTTGCCCGCTTCGCACCGGAACTCGCCGACACGCACTACGGCGAGGAAATGTGGTTGCTGTATGAAAAAGGCGAATTGAAGCCCGACACCGCGCTGACCGGCAAGTTCGTGTTCGATCAGCGCCGCGCCAACGTCAAGGCGGTGATGCTGTCGATCGAGGACGCGCGCCAGGAGGCGACCATTCGCGAACAGGGACGCAAGGAAGCCGAAGCGTGCGATTGACCCGCGGCATCAACTGGAGAGGAATGCGTTGTCTGCCGGAAAGTCGGCGCGATTCGGCAGTGCTGTCGCGGCAACGGTATTCGGCGACTTCGGCAGCGACGAATCCTTCGCGGCGGCGGCAGCGCGTTGCGCCGCCTTGTGCGGAATGCGCCAGAGCTGGTTGACGTCGTAGAACGACGGTCCGCGGGTCCAGCGCGAATGCCCGGACTTGGTTGCCTCCGGGATCATCTTGAGGTCGCGACCGGATCCCTGGAACAGCGGTGTCCACACTCCGGCGCGTGCGTCCACTTCCAGACAGACGAAGAAGTGCTGCGCGGAGACCGCATCTTCCGGCCGGGCGGTGCATTGGGCACCGTGCTTGAGCAGTTCGTCGGGATACATGTACAGCACCAGTCCGGGTGCGAAAACGTGGGCCATGGCGGGATCTCCTGGATAACGTGCGGTGGCGGAACACGCGGCTGCTTCGTCGATGGCCAGGCACCATCCATTTTCGCCGCGCGCCATTTGTTCGGTGCCTTGCGGCGTGCGTTCGACCAGGTGCGCAGGCACGCGATCGCCCGGCATCAGCATCACGGTCAGACGGCAGCAGACCGCCTCGCAACGGTTGCAGGAAACGCTCGGGTCGACGCCCTCGGCGTAGGGATCGACCGGATTGCCGTCGGCATCAAAGATATCGGTGGGATTCGGAATGCCTGTTCTCGATGAGTGCGGCCGCAGTGCTGGCCACGACGGATAAGCATGAGCGGTGCATCACCGCAGCGGACATGTCGCGCCAACGCGACACGAGATTGGAGCTCGCGTCTCATCTTACTCGAATGTGCGCTGTCCTGCCGGCGTTTGCCGCTGCCGAAGGGGTCGCGAACATCGGCTGCGTCTCGTGATTCATCGGCGGCGCGTCATCCCAGTCGCCTGCGTGCGGCGGCGACATAACGCGCCGCCGAACCCGGGCTGTAGGGAAAGAACAACGAGGGCTCGGTCAGTTCCAGTTCCAGCACGCAGGGCGAACCGTCCGCCGCACGCAGCAGGTCGACACGTGCGTACAGCGGTACGCCGCCCGGAATCGCGGCGACCACGCGCGTGGCGAGCGCGAGTTCATCGGATGTCGGCACGCGCGCCGCGATTTCCTCGGGTGCGAACAGTTTTTCGGTCGGGCCTTCGTCAAGGCGCAGCAGCGGACCCTTGCGGATGGCGTGACTGAACTCGCCGTCGAGGAAGATCAACGCGGTTTCGCCGGCGCTGT
This sequence comes from Ahniellaceae bacterium, assembly GCA_044229785.1. Lineage (GTDB taxonomy): Bacteria > Pseudomonadota > Gammaproteobacteria > Xanthomonadales > Ahniellaceae > JADKHK01. Next base: position 1,360 of record JBGASK010000153.1, on the reverse strand, counting down.
CGACCTGGTCGAGATACGGCTGCACCAGCACGCTGCGGCGGTCCTGCAGCAGTACGTCGGCATGGCGCGTCGCGGTGTTGATCTGGCGTCGCCGATAGCGCTGGGCATCCTTCGACCCGGCGCCGACCGCGGGCTTCACGACGAATTCCTCGCTCGGCAATCCGGACACGATGTCCTGCAGGTCGGCCGCGACATGGCGCCCGGGCTCGAGAAAGAAGCTCGGCACCGTGGCCAGTCCGCGTGCGGCCAGGTCGGCCAGATAGTGCTTGTCCGTGTTGAGCCGCACGAGCGCGGGCGGATTCAGCAGCCGCGTGACCACCGCGACGCGGTCGCACCAGGCCAGGAATTCCACAAGACGCGGCACGTAGTCCCAGGCCGACCGCAGCAGCACCAGATCGAACGTCGACCAGTCGACCGCCGCATCGTCCCAGCACACCGCCACGGCATCGCCAGCGAACGCGGCGATCAACGGCGGCAGGTCTTCATCCAGCGATTGGGCTTCGGCAGCGGTGACGAGGGCGATGCGGGGCATGGGGGCGTCCTGGAATCCAGGCGCCATGCTAGGGGATGCTCGCGCCGACGGGAATGACGACCGCTTGGTTGCCGCGCGCCGGTCGAACCGCGATCATGCCGCCGTCAGACAGGGCAATGGTCGATGAAGGTCGACTACGATCCGGCGCCGCACGGCACGCATCTGTCGCTGATCGGCAAGTGGGTCGGTCCGTATCGCATCCAGGCCGAACTCGGTGCCGGCGGCATGGGGGCGGTGTACCTGGCCGAACAGGTTGAGCCGGTGCGGCGTCAGGTGGCGCTGAAGGTCATCAAGGCGGGCATGGACAGCGAGGATGTGCTCGCGCGCTTCCAGTCCGAGCGCGAACTGCTGGCGCGCATGAACCATCCGAACATCGCCCAGGTGCTGGACGTCGGCGCGACGCCGGAAGGCCGGCTGTATTTCGCGATGGAATACGTGCCCGGCATTCCGGTCAACGAGTTCTGCGACCGCCGCGGCATGGATGTCGCGCATCGCCTGGAATTGTTCCTGCAGATCTGCGAGGGCGTGCAGCACGCGCACCAGAAAGGCGTGATCCATCGCGACATCAAGCCCAGCAATCTGATGGTCGCCGACTACCAGGGCCAGTTGCTGGTCAAGGTCATCGACTTCGGCATCGCCAAGTCGATGGACGCGCATGGTCGCGGCGACACCGGATCGACGCGCGTCGGCGTGCCCATCGGCACGCCGGCGTACATGAGCCCCGAGCAGGCGGCAGGCGACCTCGCCGCCATCGATACCCGCACCGACGTGTATTCGCTGGGGGTCGTGCTGTATCGCCTGGTCACGCACGATTTGCCGATCTCCAGC
>JBGASK010000039.1:0-24966 GCA_044229785.1 Ahniellaceae bacterium | reverse complement strand
GTAGCCGATGGCGATGCGGTCCTGGTCGAGGTGATAGATGAAGCTGCCGCCGTAAGTGGCGTTGTCCGAGGGCCAGCCGAAGGTGTGGATGATGCGCCCCGGCGTCACCCGGCCCGCGGGCACCTGCCACAACTCCTTCATGCCGACCGAATAGGTCTGCGGATCGCAATACTTGTCGAGTTCGTAGCGCTTGATCAGTTGCTTCGACAGATGGCCGCGCACGCCTTCGGCAAGCACGGTGATCGGCGCGTGGATGTCGATGCCCTGGGTGTAGCTCGGCTTGTGCGAACCGTCCTTGGCCACGCCCATGTCGCCGATGCGCACGCCGCAGACCGCGCCCAAGGCGTCGAATACCGGCTCGCTGGCCGCGAAGCCCGGGAAGATCTCGACGCCGAGGGCTTCCGCCTGCGGTGCCAGCCAGGCGCACAGCGCACCGAGCGAAACGATGACGTTGCCATGGTTGTGCAATTGCGGCGGCGTCGGCAGCTTCCATTGTTTCTTCTGGCCGAGCAGGTAGAACTCGTCCGAGATCGCGTCGACGCAGATCGGCGGCGGCGATTTGCGCCAGTTCGGCAGCAACTGGTCGAGCGGACCGGTTTCGATCACCGCGCCCGAGAGGATATGGGCGCCGACGGTCGATGCCTTCTCGATCACGCAGACGCTGGTTTCGGGTTTCAGCTGCTTCAGCCGGATCGCGAACGCGAGCCCGGCCGGACCGGCGCCGACGACGCAGACGTCGTATTGCATAATTTCGCGTTCGCTCATGGCACCGTCCTGTTCCGCAAAGGTCGGCATTATCCCGGTCGGAACGGTCGCGGGGCAATGAAGCACGCCGCTATGCTCGGACCATGACTGCCGTGCTTGGCGTCGTCGCGTTGGCCGGCGCGGCGACCGTGTCCGATGACGCCATGGCCGCCGGTATCCGTTCGCTCGGCGGTTTCGCACCGTTCGGTGCGGACGAGTTGCGGATACCTGCCGCGCGATGGTGGGTGGCGCGGTCGTTTCATGGCACCGGTGTCGCCGAATGGCGTGGATGCGTGCTGGCACTGGATGGCCGCCTGCGTGATGGTGCCGCGTTTCGTCGGCGTCACCGTATCGACGACGGCTGCGGCGATGCCGAAGCCCTCCTGCGCGCCTACGCCGATCGCGACGTGCATCTGTTCGACGACCTCGACGCCGACCTCGCGCTGGTGCTGCTCGATCCGGCACGGCGTCGCGTCGTGCTGTACCGCGACCCGCTCGGCGAGCGCGGCCTGCGTTACGTGCGCGAGGGCGACCGCCTGTTCGTGTCGAGCCGCGGCAGTGCGCTGCTGGCGCTGCGCGGCGAACGCCTGCAACCGGACGACACGGCGATGGCGCATTTCTTCGCCCTGCGCGCGCCGCCGGACGACGTGGCGTGGATGCACGGCGTGCGCGAATTGCCGGCCGGCGGCCTGCTGATCATCGACGATGGTCGCGAGCGGCAAACGCGCATTGTGCCCGCGCTGCCGTCGTCGCCGTTGCGCTTTCGCAGCGACGACGCGGCGGCAGACGCCTGGCGCGATACGGTTGCGCAGGCAGTGGCCCGTGCCGGTGCCGACGCCGCGACATCGGCGCTGATGCTGAGCGGCGGCATCGACTCCACCTTGCTCGCCTCCTGTCTCGATCCGGCGCGTTCGCTGGCGGTGAGCTGGGCGGTGCCGCATCTGCCCGATTGCGACGAATCGGCCTTGGCCGCCGCGACGGCTGCACAACTGCGGTTGCGTCATGTGCGCGCGCCGGACGGAAGCCACGAACCGCTCTCCGATCTGCCGAGCTGGCCGATGGAAGACGAGGCACCGCTGGCGAATCCGTATCGTCGCCTCAATCAGGCGCTGTTCGCCGCGGCACGTGCCGAAGGCGCCACGGTGCTGCTGTCGGGCAATTTCGGCGATCACATCTATGCCGATGGCCGCGACTGGCCGGCCTCGTTCGTGCGCGAACGCGGCATGCTTGCCTTCGTCGCCGAGTTGGTTGTCCAGACGGCCCGTCAGCGGTTCGCGCTGCGGCATGACCCGGGCGTGCGCGGCCTGCTGTCGTGGCTGCGCCCGAGTCGCACATGGGTGCCGGACTGGTTGACGGATACCGCAAGGGACCGCTTGCCGGACACCGCCGAACGGCGCGGCTGGCCGCGGCGGGTCGAGGAAGCCTTCGGACGCGCCAGCGCGCAGGACGCCGAACTGGCGCGCCGCTACGCGAACGCGCATGGTCTGGAACTGCGTTTTCCGTATCGCGACCCGGCGCTGTTGGCGTTCGTTCTCGGTCTGCCTGCGCACTATTCGGATTCGGCGCGCGGGCCGAAATGGTTGAGTCGGCAGGTGTTGTCCGGGCGCGTGCCGGAGTCGGTTCGCCTGCGCCCCAAGCTCGGCAGCCTGACGCCGCTGTTCCAGTGGGGTGTGCTCGATCGTCATCGCGCCGAGGTCGAACGCCTGCTGCTGGATGCCGATGCGCGATGGCCGCGCTACATCGATCGCGATGCGTTGATGCGGGCACTCGCAAGCCCCGAATCGGACGCGCAATTGCTGCCGATCTGGCTGGCGATCTCGTTCGAGCTGTGGTGGCGGGCGCATTGGGCAGCAGGGCCGGCCGTGTTAGCATCCCGCCAGCTTTCTTCCGAAAACAGGTAGTGCCATGCCCGGTCATGTCGAACACATCGTTGAACCTGCGGATACCGATGCGCGTGCGAGCTATGTCGCTCCCGAGTTGCGCGATCTGGGCGATGTGCGTGACCTGACGCTCGGCGCATCACCGGGAACCGGCGATTCGGGCGGTTCGGGTACGCATCGGGCAATGAACCGTCCGGGACAGGGGCAGCGCACCTGATATCCATCGGGTTGGGGGATGGGGTGTGCGCACGGACTGACCTCGTCCTTGCCGTCGCCGGGCAAATCGAAGCGTGTTACGACACCCGTATCGCCGGTGTGCGCGTGTTTTGCAGCGAAGCGATTGACGGATTCGGGCGGGCTGATGAATCGGCCGTCGTCGCGGCAGCGGATGCGCCGACGAGTTGGCAGGACGAGCTGACGACGCAAGGCTTTCTCGTCGGCGAATTGCGGCGTGTCGATGTCCGATCGTCGGGGCGACGGCGACGACTGGTGTTCTCCGGTCTGGGCGGTCTGGAGGTCGATGCCGATCGGCGCGTGGTTGTCGTCGATGCCGATGTGCCGTCCGCCGCACGTCCGGAAGTGATGCTCGGACCCGGACTGCTGCTGCTGCTGGCGATGGACGGCGTGCTCGCATTGCATGCTTCGGCGATTGCCCATGGCGGACGCACGATCCTGTTCTGCGGTGTTTCCGGCAGCGGCAAGTCTAGCATTGCGCGCCTGGCGGCGGCTTGCGGTGCGGAAACGCTGGTGGACGACATCGCGCCCTGCCGGATCGCGCCGACGCCGCAGTTGCTGCCGCGCTTTCCGCAACTGAAGTGGGCACAGCCGCTGTCGGGCGCCGATCGCGCCATCGGCATCGATCAAATCGTGTTCGTCGAGCGCGGTACCGCCGCCTTGGGTGTGCAGCCATTGTCTGCGGCCGAGACGCGTTTGCGGCTGATCCGGCACTCGGTGGCGGCGCGCCTGTTTCCGCGTGCGCTGCTGCGCTGGCATCTCGATGCCGTCACCGCATTCACGCGCGGCGTTCCGGCGCTGCGCATGTCGTGGCCGGAGTGTGCGGAAGCGGCGATTCCCGGGCAGGTTGCGGCCGCGCTGGCCAGATTGTCGGCGTGGTGACTTGCGGCGGGCATCGGCTTCAGGGACAGTCGCGCCGATGAATCGCCACACCACTTACCTGCTCGCGCCGCATGTGCTGGCCCAGTTCGACCTGGACGAGGCGGTCCTGCTCGACGAGGCACTCGGTCGCTACTTCGCCGCCAATCCGGTCGCCAGCCTGATTCTTCGCGCATGCCGGAACGGTGCCCGCCGTGACGAGCTGCTGGCCGACGTGGTCGCGACGCATCGCGTCGAAGCGGATCGGGCCGGTGCGGACCTCGATCGCTTTCTCGCCGATCTGGTCGCGCGGGGCCTGTTGCGGACCTCGGTCGCGACATGAGTCCCGACGAGTTCGACGCGCGCGTCCGCTTCGTGGCGGAACTGGCGCGACGGCTGCATCAGTACGGCACGTCGGCGCCGCGTCTGGAGCGCGCCATCGACGGCGTGAGTGCGCGCCTCGGCCTGCTGCCGACCAGCCTGTCAACGCCGACGTCGATCACGCTGTCCTTCGTCGATCCGGACGACGGCGAACTGGCCTTGCCGCGCAGGACGATGGTGATGCGCGTGAATCCGGGCGACGTGAATCTGCGCCGCCTGTGCGAAGTCGATGCCATTGCCGAGCGCGTGCTCGCGCAGCAGATCGGCATCACCGAGGGATTGGCGGAACTGCGCGCGCTGCGCACCGGCTTGTCGGTGAAGGGCGTGGGCTTGCAGGTGCTCAGCTTCGGCATCGCCGGCGCCACCGTCGCCGCCTTGCTCAAGGGCAGTTCGGCGGATGTGCTCGCGGCGGGCAGCATCGGCCTGCTGATCGGCCTGCTGGCCCTGGTGGCCGAACGTCGGTCGAATTTCGCGCCCTCGTTCGAGGCCGTTGCGGCGTTCCTCGCCATGTTTTTCGCGTCGCTGATCGCGTCGTCGTTGGTGCCGCTGAACGTGCGTTCGGTCCTGATCGCCTCGATCATCGTGCTGATGCCGGGGCTGACATTGACGACCGCCGTGACCGAACTCTCGACCCAGCATCTGGTCGCCGGCACGGTTCGACTGATGGGTGCGGCGGCGACGCTGTTGAAGTTGTCGCTGGGCACCATCGCCGCGGTCCAGCTGGCCCGCGCGTTTGGCTGGACGGCCTTGCCGTCCCAGGCACTGCCGGTGCCGGCGTGGGCGGAATGGGCTGCACTGGCGGCCGCGAGTTACTCGTTTGCCGTGTTGTTCCAGGCCTCGAAACGGGACTATCCGCTGGTCATGGCTTCCGCCTGGCTGGGGTATCTGGCCACGAAATACGCCAGCGCCTGGGCCGGCCCCGAATTCGGGGTTTTTCTCGGTGGTGTGGCGGTGGGCAGCGCGGCCAATGTCTACGCGCGCTGGCGTTCGCGCCCCGGCGCCTTGGTGCGGGTGCCCGGCATCATCCTGCTGGTGCCGGGTTCGGTGGGTTTTCGCAGTCTTTTCTTCGCGTTCGAGCGGGATGTTTATCTCAGTCTCGACACCGCATTTTCGCTGTTGGCGATTCTGATCGCGCTGGTCGCGGGTTTGTTGTTCGGAAATCTGCTGGTGCCGCCGCGCCGATCGATTTGAAGGATGCGCAAGCGCCGTGGGCCGGCAGGGCCTGCCCACGGTGTCGCCGCCGCAACAAGGCTCAGCCGATCAACAGGTCCTTTTCCTTCTTGCCTGCCGCCAGCGCATCCGCGAACCAGTGCGGCCGCTTGCCGCGGCCGGCCCAGGTCTGGGACGCGTCGGCCGGGTTGCGGTATTTCGGTTTCACTTTCGAGCCCTTGGCCTTGCCGCGGCCGCGTTTGCCGCCAAAAACCTGTTCGAAGGTCAGACCTTCGTCGGCCAGCAGTTTCAGGATGCGGTCGCGGATTTTTTGCACGCTTTCCACGGCCATTTCTTCTTTGCGACGTTCGGCGCGGTGAATCAGGTCGTTGAGTTGGGTATGAGAGAGTTTCTTCAGGTCGATGGCCATGGTATTTCCCCGGTAAAGTCGCGATCATCGCGAAAATCGAGGAAATCGCAAGCGTGACGCGCGTCGCACTCCGTGCGTGCCATGCTTGGACGTGACCAAGGTTTACCCGACGCGCGCCGGGATCATTCCCGGTTTCGACGCCCGGAACTTGGCCTGCGCCCTGTCGCGCGTACAATCGCCCTCACGAATACAGCATCCCGAACAGGAACCGGAATCGCCATGGGTCTTCTCGACGATCTCGAACAACAGGCGCAGAAAGAGCGCGACAGCAAGGAAGAGGTGCTGAAGCAGAGGCGCGATTTCTTCAAGAACACCACGCTGCCGGTGATGGAGAACCTGTACGACTACCTCACGCGACTCTCCAAGTCGTTGAACTTCTTGAAGTCTCCTCGCCTGGGCCGTTATCCGATCACCGGCTACGGCGAGGTCGTGACGAGATGCGACACGGACATGAACGTGCAGGCGCAGATGCCGATGTACGGCCGAACCTACACGCTGACGTGCACCGGCATCGTCGATGCCTCGCAGTCGCCGACCATGATGATCGAGGGCGCCAGCCGCATCGAAGCGATGGTCGAGCTGTTCCGGCGGTTTGGCTTTGAAGCGATGGAGCGTGCCGAGAAAAACGAGAAGGGCGATCTCGTCAAGGCGCAGTTCCGCGCCTGGGGCAAGGTGCCCATGACGGCCGTCTTCACCGCAGAAATGAACTCGGATCTCCTGAAGATGGAGTTCACCAACTTCGACGCCTTCGGCACTCGCAAGCAGTCGGTGCGCATCGCGGACATCAACGACGATCTGCTCGACTCGATCGGAAAGTACATTGCGTTGCAGCAGAACTACATCATGCGCGAATCGATCTCCGACGAGAATCGCGAGGCTTGGCGTTCCAAGCTTCAGCAGGAGCAGACGCGCCGGGAGTGGGAACAGAAGATCGCCGAAGCGCAGAAAGCCGAGGAAGAGCGACTGAAGAAGGCGCAGCAGGGCAATCGGATCACCGGAAGCTTCAAGGCCATCACCGGAGAATTTCCGAAACCCGGCACGGGGCAGCAGAAGGCGGTCGCCGCGCCGATACCGCCGCAGGGCGGCAAGCCGGCCGATTCCCCGGGCGGCTTGTTCCAGAAGATCGGCAGCCTGTTCGGCAAGAAAGACAAGTAAGGGTTGGAATCGCGGCCTCCCGGCCGCGATGCTTTTCAGCCCAGCTTCGCCATCAGCGCTGCATGGTCGAGCTGCTCCGCCTCGGTTGCGCGGCGCGCGCGATATTCATACGTGCCGGCGGCCAGTCCACGTTCGCTGACGACGACGCGATGCGGAATGCCGATCAGTTCGATGTCGGCGAACATCGCGCCCGGGCGCAGGCCGCGGTCGTCGAGCAACGTGTCGATGCCGCGCCCGTTCAGCTCTGCGAACAGCGCGTTTGCGGCTTCCGCGACCTTGGCGTCGTTCTTCGGATTGATCACGCAGACGGCGACGCGCCACGGCGCCATCGGCTCCGGCCAGATCACGCCGTTGTCGTCGAAGTTCTGCTCGATCGCCGCCGCCACGATGCGGCTGACGCCGATGCCGTAGCAGCCCATGTAGCAGACGCGCGCCTTCTGCTGTTCGTCGGCGACCGTCGCGCCCATCGCTTCGGCGTACTTCTGGCCGAGCTGGAACACGTGGCCGACTTCGATGCCGCGCGCGATGCGAAGCTCGCCCTGACCGTCCGGCGAGGGGTCGCCCTCGACGACATTGCGGATGTCGGCGACTTCGGCTTCGGGCAGATCGCGTCCCCAGTTGACGCCGGCGATGTGGAAGCCGCGCGCATTGGCGCCGACGACAAAATCCGACATCGCCGCGACGCTGCGGTCGGCGATCACGCGGATCGCTTTCTTCGGTGCGACCGGGCCGAGGAAGCCGGGTTCGGAGCCGAGGTGGTCGAGGATCTCGGCTTCGGTCGCGAGGCGGTAATCGGCCAGGCCGGACAACTTCGCGAACTTGATCTCGTTGACGACATGGTCGCCGCGCACCAGTGCCAGCACGAACGCATTGTCGGCCGTCATGACCGCGACCGACTTGACCGTGCGCGCGAGCGCGATGCCCATCAACGCGGCCACGTCCTCGCAGGTCTTCTGCGTTGGCGTGTCGATCCTGCGCAGCGATTCCGTGGCGGCGGCGCGCGGTGCGGGGGCCAGCGCTTCGGCCATCTCGACGTTCGCGGCGTAATCCGAACCCGTCGAAAAGGCGATGGCGTCTTCGCCGGAATCGGCGAGCACGTGGAATTCATGCGAAGCGCTGCCGCCGATGGCGCCGGTGTCGGCGTTCACGGCGCGGAACTTCAGGCCGAGGCGGGTGAAGATGCGCGCGTAGGTCGCGTACATGTTCTCGTACTCTCGCGCCATGCATTCCGGCGTCATGTGGAACGAATACGCGTCCTTCATCAGGAATTCGCGCGCGCGCATCACGCCGAACCGCGGGCGGATCTCGTCGCGGAACTTGGTCTGGATCTGGTAGAAATTGATCGGCAGCTGCTTGTAGCTGCGCAGTTCGTTGCGCGCGAAGTCGGTGACGACTTCTTCGTGCGTCGGGCCGTAGCAGAAGTCGGCGTCCTTGCGGTCCTTGATCTTCAGCAACTGGCCGCCGAACTTCGCCCAGCGTCCGGTTTCTTCCCACAGTTCCTTGGGCTGGATCGAGGGCATCAGCATTTCCAGCGCGCCGGCCGCATTCATTTCCTCGCGCACCACGTGCTCGACCTTGCGCAGCACGCGCAAGCCGAGCGGCGTCCATGTGTACAGCCCGGCGGCGAGCTTGCGGATCATGCCGGCGCGCAGCATCAGTTTCTGGCTGACGATGTCGGCGTCGGCGGGCGTTTCCTTGGTGGTGCTGAGGTGGAACTGCGAAAGGCGCATGCGGCAGGCTCGGATGAGGCAGAGCCGCCGATTCTAGCCGCTACTGCGCAGGCGGCGTGCTCGGTTCGACGAGGCCGCTGTCCGGCACCACGCTGGGCACCGAATTGACGTTCGGGGTGCCGGTGATGCGCTCGAACGGGCGGTCGGCGGGTGGTTGGTCGGTGTAGTTCCACACGCCGGCGTCGTCCTGCCACTTGTAGAGCGCCACGGTGCGACGCGAGCGCGTCTCCGTCGTGCCGTTTTCTTGCCGAAGATCCCGGTTCCGGGGGGCGTCATCGGCGTCGCGCCCGAATGCCCAGATGACTGCCGCCAGGACCAAACCGCCCAGAACGGCATGGTGGAGCTTGAGCGCCATGGTTCAGTCGCAGAATTTCTCGATCTGTTTGCGGGTGCGCTCGGCTTCGGAACGTTGCTCTTCCATGGACAATTGCTCCGGTTCACCGTCGCCGTTGCGGTCATACCGGACCGAAACGGACGTATCGAGGATCGTGAAATTCTCCCGGAGCTTGGCGCACTGCTCGGCGGTCGCCACTGGTACGCCGTCGCGCGCCTTCTCCTTGCGCTTGCGCTCCGAGATCTCTTCATCGGTTTCCGTAGGCGCCTTGGCGCGCACGTTCAGCGATTCGGCCTGCTGGTCTTTCGGCGGACGGGTGCCGTAATGCCAGGAGCCGTTCTCGTCCTGCCACTTGTAGTACTTCTCCGCGCTCGCAGGCGCCGATACGGCCAGAGTGGCCAAAAAAAAGACTGCCAGATGGATCCTCATCGCCCGTTCCTCCTGCAACCGGCACCAGTGTAACGCGAATGGCCCTGCGCTTCGCTAAACTCGTGGCATGAGCGAATCCCCGGCTGTCCCCGCACGTCATCCCGGCATCTACCTGCTGCCGAACCTGTTCACCACCGCCGGCATGATGGCCGGCTTCTTCGCGATCATTTCCGCGTTCAACGGCAAGTTCACCGAGGCGGCCATAGCCGTGTTCGTGGCCGGGTTGCTGGACGGTGTCGATGGCCGCATCGCGCGCATGACCAACACCCAGAGCGATTTCGGCGTGCAATACGATTCGCTGGCCGATCTGGTCAGTTTCGGCGTCGCGCCCGGCGTGGTCATGTATGCATGGGCCCTGATCGAGCTGAAGGCCTATGGCGCCATCATGGGCAAGGTCGGCTGGGCCGCGGCCTTCGTCTACACCGCCTGCGCGGCGATGCGGCTGGCGCGGTTCAACACCCAGGTCGGTGTCGTCGACAAGCGGTATTTCCAGGGACTGGCCAGCCCGGCCTCGGCGGCGCTGATGATGTCCTTCGTCTGGACCATGAACGACCACGCCATTCCCGGATCGAGCGTGTCCTTCATCGCGCTCGGCGTGACGTTGACCGCGGCCATCCTGATGGTCTCGCGCCTGCGTTACTGGAGCTTCAAGGCCAAGCCCGAGTCGGAGCGCGTGCCCTTCATCTGGATTCCGCTGGCGCTCGGCATCATCGTGCTGCTGGTGGTGGACCCGCCGCGCGTGTTGCTGGGCATCGCCATCGCCTATGTCGCCCACGGCCCGTTGCTGACCTTGTGGGGCATGCGCAAGCGCCGCGAGCGTCCGGCTGCCTGAGTGAACGCGCTGCCGTTCATCGAGCGCAGCAACGGACGGCGCGGCAACGACCTCGCGCTGGCGCTGGTGGCGGACCTCGCCCAGGCGCTGGCTTCGACCTTGGACCTGGACGCGGCCCTCAACCTGGCGCTGGCGCGCATCGTGCACGTGCTCGGCGCGCAGGGCGGTGCCGTGTTCCTGGTCGACGCGGCGACGAACGAACTGGTCTGCCGCGCCTGCGCCGGGCCGGTCGACATCCACGGTCTGCGCATTCCGGCCGATCGCGGCATCGTCGGCCGCGCTTTTGCCACCGGTCAATGCCAGATCGTGCGCGACGCCGCGACCGATCCCGATTTCACCGGCGCCATCGACCGCATCACCGGCGTGCGCACGCAGTCGATGCTGGGCACGCCGCTGATGACGGCGCGCGGTCCGATCGGCGTGCTGCAGGTCATCAACAAGCGCGACGGCGCGCTGTTCGACGAATCCGATCGCGATCTGTTGCGGGCGCTCGCCGCGCCGGCGGCACTCGCCGCCAGCAACGCGGCTCTCACCCGCGACCTGCTCGAACACGCGCGCATCCGCCGCGAACTGCAGCTCGCGCGGCGCATGCAGCGTTCCTTGCTGCCGCGGCGCCGCCGCGGCGGCTTCCCGATTCTGGCGATCAACCATCCGGCGCGGGAAATTTCCGGCGATTTCTACGACTTCTTCGACCTGCCCGATGGCCGCATCGGCTTCGCGGTCGGCGATGTCGCCGGCAAGGGACTCGACGCCGCCTTCCTGATGGTGCGCTGCGCCAGCCTGTTGCGCTTCGCCGGCAAGGAAGGCCTGTCGCCCTCGGCATGGCTGGCGCGCGCGAACGACGACCTGTGCGAGACCGTGGCCGGCGGCACCTTCGTCTGCGCGGCGGTCGGTTACTACGATCCGGCGACGAAGACCGCGACCTGGGCCAATGCCGGATTCCCGCCGGTGCTGGTGCATGGCGCGGCGGGCAGCACATTGTTCCGTGCCGAAGGCCCGCCGCTCGGCATCGTGCCGGGCATGGACTTCCCGATACAGCAGGCGACGCTGACGGATCGCAGCCTGTACCTGTTTTCCGACGGCGTGACCGACGCGCGCGATGCGGCGCGCAATGTGCTGGGGGTCGATGGCGTCGTCGACCTGATCGTGCGGCATGCGCAGTGGCGGCCGGAGACGCGACTGCGCCGGATCGTCGGCGAACTGCGTCGACGCGAACTCGGCGACGACACCACGCTGCTGATGATCGAGGCCGCGGCTTGAGCGCGCCGCCGCTGCTGCGCATGGAGTTCGCGGCGCGCGCGGAGTCGCTGGCCGAGGTGCGTGCAGCGGTGCAACGTGCGTTGGCGACCCAGGGCATCGATGCCCGCGCGGCCGCACGCATCGTGCTCGCCATCGACGAGGCCTGCGCCAACATCATCCGCCACGCGTACCGCGGCTGCGGCGACGGGCGCATCGCGCTGCGCATCGAACGGCATCGCGAGCGCCTGCGATTCCGTCTGCGCGACCGTGCGCCGGCAGTCGACCCGGGTTGCGTCAGGCCGCGCGACCTGAGCGAATGCCGGCCCGGCGGGCTCGGCATCAACATCATCGACGAAACCATGGACCACTGGCGGCTGCGGCCGCTGAAGCGTCATTGCGGCAATGTGCTGACGATGGTGCGACGACTGCATGCGAGGAAAGCCTGATGGACAAGGGCAGTGAACTGCGTCGCGACGGCGACTGGGCGGTATTGCGCATCTGGGGCGAGGTCGACCTGTCCTGGTCCCAGGACGTGCGCCGACAGGTGCTGGAAGCCTATGCGAAGGTGAAATCGCTGGCAGTGCAGCTCGATGGCGTCAGCTACATCGATTCCTCGGGCATCGCCGCGCTGGTCGAGGGCTTCCAGCATGCGCGCAGCAAGGGCGGACGTTTCGCCTTGCTGGCGCCGAGCGAAGCCGTACGCGCGGTGCTGGAGTTGGCGCGACTCGACCGCGTGTTCCCGATCTTCTCCGATCTCGCTGCCGCGCGTTCCGCATGATCGCGACCGGCCTGCACCTGCTGAACCGGCTCGGCCGACGCACGGTGATGGCCGTCGACGCCGTGGGGTATGCGGCCGGTCTGCTGGGCGAGGCGGCGCTGTTCACGCTGACCGGTCGCCGTCGCGGCCAGCCGGTGCGCTTGCAGGCCGTGGTCGAACAGATGCGCCAGGTCGGCGTCGACGCGATTCCGATCGTGCTGCTGCTGTCGCTGACCGTCGGCCTGATGCTGGCCATCCAGTTCATCGCCACGCTCAGCGAATTCGGCGCGCAGTCGCAGGTGGTGCTCGCGGTCGCGAAGTCGGTGACACGCGAATTCGGCGTGCTGATCACCGGCATTCTCGTCGCCGGGCGCTCGGGCTCCGCATTCGCGGCGCGCATCGGTTCGATGTCGGTGTCGCAGGAAGTGGATGCGCTCGGCGTCATGGGCATCGATCCGGTGCGTTATCTGGTGGCGCCGGCCTTGCTGGCGATGCTGGTGATGCTGCCGGTGCTGACCATACTCGCCGACATGTCGGCCATTCTCGGCGCGGCCCTGTATTCGGCGCCGATGCTGGACATGAGCGTGCAGACCTATCTGACGCAGACGCTGTCGCAACTGACGCCGCGCGATGTCTACGAAGGCCTGGCCAAGAGCGTGGTGTTCGCGGTGCTGATCACCGTCATCGGCGTCGCCACCGGCTTCTCGGTGACCGGCGGAGCCGAAGGCGTGGGGCGTGCGACCACGCGCGCCGTGGTGCTGTCGATCACCGCGCTGATCGTTGCCGACATGGTGTTCAGTTTCTTTCTGAATCGATGAACGAGCCTGCCGCGCCCCTGATCGAAGTCGTCGGACTGGAAGCGTTCTACGGGCGGCGTCGCATTCTGCATGGCGTCGATTTCAGCGTGAACCGCGGCGAGATCCGCGTGATCATGGGCGGCTCGGGTTCGGGCAAGTCGACCCTGTTGCGTCACATCATCGGTCTGCAACGGCCGGTGTCCGGCACGGTGAACATCCTCGGCGTCGATGTCGGTCGCGCCGCCGCGCAGGAACTGCTGGCGGTGCGCCGCAAGCTCGGCGTGTCCTTCCAGGGCGGGGCCCTGATCACGTCGATGTCGGTGGGCGACAACGTCGCGCTGCCGCTGCGCGAACACACCCGGCTCGACGAAACCACGATCCGCATCATGTCGCGGCTCAAGCTCGAATTCGTCAACCTCGGCGGCTTCCACGACCTGATGCCCTCGCAATTGTCGGGCGGCATGATCAAGCGCGCGGCGCTGGCCCGCGCCATCGTCATGGACCCGGAGCTGCTGTTCTTCGACGAACCGAGTGCCGGGCTCGACCCGGTGGTCTCGGCCGAACTCGACGAACTGATCCTGCGCCTGCGCGACGCCTTGCGCATGACCATCGTGGTGGTCACGCACGAGCTCGAATCGGCCTTCCGCATCGCCGATCGCATCACCGTGCTCGACCAGGGCGACATCCTGACCACCGGCACCGTCGCCGAGGTGCGCGCCAGCGAGAATGAGCGCATCCAGGACCTGCTCAATCGACGACCGCGCGCGGTCGAGGTGGACGTCGACGACTACCTGCGTCGCCTGACCGAGGAAGATGCATGAGCTCCGCGCCAACCCCGGGGGCGATCGGTCGTGATGCCGCATTCGAATCGGCCGCGTCTCTCGCCACCGACGCGGTGCCGCTCGCGCACGCCGATGAGCCGGTCGCCGAACTGCGTGCCCGTCTGGGGGCGCGTCGCTGGGATTGCGTGTCCGACATTCCGGTGGTCGAACGCGGGACGCGGCGCCTCGTCGGCCTGCTGCAGATCGAGGACGTGCTCGCGGCTTCGGGCGAATCCGCCGTCGCCACGCTGATGGATGCCGATCCGCCCACCGTCGGGCATGGCATCGATCGCGAACACGCGAGCTGGAAGGCGGTGCAGCATCGCGAATCGGCGCTGGTGGTGATCGACGACGACGGCCGCTACCTCGGCCTGATCCCGCCGCATCGATTGCTGCACACGCTGCTCGCCGAACACGACGAAGACTTGTCTCGGCTCGGCGGGTTCATGAAAAGCGCGGAAGAGGCGCGACACGCCACCGAGGAGGCGCTGCCCTGGCGGCTCTGGCATCGCCTGCCGTGGCTGATGATCGGTCTGGCCGGTGCCTTCGTCGCGGCCGGCATCATGGGGCGCTACGAGGACACGCTGAGCCACATGCTGGTGCTGTCGCTGTTCGTGCCCGGCATCGTCTACTACGCCGATGCGCTCAGCACGCAGACCGAAACCGTGGTCGTGCGCGGCCTCTCGATCGGCATGCCGCTGCGCCGAATGTTGTGGCGCGAAGCCGGCACCGGCCTGCTGATCGCGCTGCTGACGGCGCTGGTCGTCTATCCGCTGGTGCGTTTCGGCTGGCACGACGCGACCCTGGCCCTGATCGTCGCGCTGTCGCTGTTCGTTGCCTGTGCAGTGGCCACCACGGTCGCGATCGTGCTGCCGGTGCTGTTGTGGCGGATGAAGCTCGATCCGGCCTTCGCCTCCGGTCCGCTCGCCACCGTGATCCAGGATCTGTTGTCCCTGCTGAGCTACTTCGCGATCGCGACCGCGTTGCTGCCCTCATCTTGATGAATGACCGCGTCGGCTCCGCCGCTGCGCGGCTTGAGCCGACCTACATTCGATCGCGAAGATGTCCCGAGCGGAATGTAGGTCGGCTCAAGCGCAGCGGAGCCGACACACGCGACAAACCGAACCGAAGCGCTTCCGGTCTCAGCGAACCTCGATCTTCAGCGTCTTCGCGAGGAAGGCGTAGATGTCGGCGTATTCCTCGATGGTCTTCGAAGTCGGCTTGCCGGCGCCGTGGCCGGCGCGGGTTTCGATGCGGATCAGGGCCGGGTTGCCGCCCGGGTTCGCGGCCTGCATCGCCGCCGCGTACTTGAAACTGTGCGCCGGGAAAACACGGTCGTCGCGTTCCGCGGTGGTGATCAGCGTCGGCGGATATTTCGTGCCGGGCTTGACGTTGTGCAGCGGCGAATAGGCGTGGATCGCCTTGAACTCATCCGCGTTCTTGACCGAGCCGTAGTCCGATTCCCAGGCCCATCCGATGGTGAACTCGCGGAAGCGCAGCATGTCGAGCACGCCGACCGCCGGAAGGGCCGCGCCGAACAGTTCCGGGCGCTGCAGCAGGGTCGCGCCGACCAGCAGGCCGCCATTGCTGCGGCCCGAGATCGCGAGCTTCGCCGGTTGCGTCACCTTCTCGGCAATCAGGTATTCGGCGCCGGCCGCGAAGTCGTCGAACACGTTCTGCTTGTTCAGCTTCATGCCGCCTTCGTGCCACGAACGGCCGTATTCGGAACCGCCGCGCAGGTTCGCAACGGCATAGACGCCGCCCAACTCCATCCATTCGACGATGGCCGGGCTGAATTTCGGCGTCACCGCGATGTTGAAGCCGCCGTAGCCGTAGAGGATGGTCGGGTTGTTGCCGTCGCGCACCAGGCCTTTCTTCGCGGTGATGAACATCGGCACTTTCGTGCCGTCCTTGCTCGGATAGAAGACCTGCGTGGTTTCGTAGTCGTCGACGTTGAACTTCACTGTCGGCGCCTTGAACACGCTGGTCGTGCCGGTGCTGAGGTCAAGGCGATACACGGTGTCCGGCACCGCCCAGCTGCCGAACGCAAAGAAGGTTTCCTTGTCCTCGACCGCGCCGTCGAAACCGGTGGCGGTGCCGAGGCCGGGCAGGCTGATGTCCTGCTTCGGCTGGCCGGCGGCATCGAACAGCTTCACCTCGGAACGCGCATCGCGCAGGTAGCTGGCGACGAACTGGCCGTTGACCAGCGACACCTGTTGCAGCAGCGCGTCGCTCTCGGCGATCAGGGTCCGCCACTTGTCCTTGGCCGGA
This sequence comes from Ahniellaceae bacterium, assembly GCA_044229785.1. GTDB lineage: Bacteria > Pseudomonadota > Gammaproteobacteria > Xanthomonadales > Ahniellaceae > JADKHK01. The sequence goes on along the minus strand of JBGASK010000039.1, from coordinate 8,925 downwards.
TTTGCGGTATCGATGGCGATCAGACGATTGCGTTCGGCGCCGTCGTCGGTGAGGAAATACAGGACGCTGCCGTCGTTGCCGACGAATTCGTAGGAGCCGACCAGTTCCTCGATCAGCGGCACGACCTTGGCCTCGGCCTTCGCGAGGTCCTTGTAGAACACGCGATTGCGCACGTCGGTGCCTTGCGAACCGTTGATGATCAGGAACGCGCCGTCATCCGACACCACCGCGCTGAAGCCCCAGTCCGGCTGGTCCGGGCGTTCGTACACGAGGGTGTCCTCGGCCTGCGCCTTGCCGATCGCGTGCAGGAACAGCTTCTGGTTCTTGTTGACGGCCTTGAGCGGATCTTCGCCTTCCGGCGCGTCGAAGCGGCTGTAGAAGACGCCGCCGGAATCCCGGGTCCAGGCGATGTTGGTGAACTTGGCCCAGCGGATCTCGTCGCCCAGGTCTTCGCCGGTCTCGACATTGCGGACCTTGATCGTGCGCCAGTCCGAACCGCCGTCCGACAGCGAATAGGCATACAGCTTGCCGTCCGGGCTGACCGCGGTTTCGCTGAGCGCGATCGTGCCGTCGGCCGACAGCGTGTTCGGATCGATCAGCAGGCGCGGCTCGCTTTCCAGCGTGTCCTGCACGTAAATCGGCGACTGGTTCTGAAGGCCGTTGTTGCGCGAATAGAAATACTTGCCGCCGTGCGACTGCGGCACGCCGAACCGTTCGTAGTCCCAGAGTTCGGTCAGGCGCGTCTTGATCTTGTCGCGGTTCGGCACGTCGCCGATGAAGTCGGCCACCAGCTTGTTCTGCGCTGCGATCCAGGGCTGCAGTTCCGGGTCGTCCAGGTTTTCCATCCAGCGATAGGGGTCGGAAACCTTCGTGCCGTGATAGTCGTCGGACTGCTCGACCATGCGTGCCGCCGGGTACGCGAGCTTGGCCGGCGCAACCGTGGTCGCGGCGGCAGTCGTTTCCGCTTCCTTGGAGCCGCCGCAGGCGGCGAGCGAAGCGGCCAGCGCGACCGCCAGTGCGGCAGTGATGGGGGAACGCTTGAACATCGGACATCTCCGGGCAAAGAGCCGCGGAGGTTACGGAAATCCGTCGGCACTGCCAGTGAGGCTGGGACGGGGCGACCGGTTTCGTGGTCGGGGCGGGAATCCGGCCCGTGGATTCAGCCGCCGCTTGATCCCGGTCGGTGACGGACCCACGCGCCGAGCCAGTAGAATCCCCGCCTTCGCATTTCAGGAATCGGTTCGATGGGCAAGCAGTGGAAGGCAAAGGGCAAGGAACTGGCGGCCAATGCCAAGGGCAGTCTGTTCACCAAGCTGTCGCGCGAAATCTCGGTCGCGGCGCGTTCGGGCGCCGATCCGGCGATGAATTCGCGCCTGCGTCTGGCGGTCGATCAGGCGCGCAAGCTGTCGATGCCGCGCGAGACGCTGGAGCGCGCGATCAAGAAAGGCGCCGGTCTGCTCGACGGCGGCGCGCAGTACGAGAAGCTGACCTACGAAGGCTTCGCGCCGCATCGCGTGCCGGTCATCGTCGAATGCCTGACCGACAACGCCAATCGCGCCGCATCGGCCATTCGCGTGTTGTTCCGCAAGGGCCAGCTCGGCAGTTCGGGTTCGGTCAGCTGGGACTTCGACCACCTCGGCATGATCGAAGCCGAAGCCAACGACGCGAGCGCCGACGCCGAACTCGCCGCCATCGAAGCCGGCGCCCAGGACGTGTCCACCGACGACGGCGTCACCTTCTTCACCGACCCCACCGACCTCGACGCCGTGCAACGCGCCCTGCCGAACTTCGGTTTCACCGTGCAGAAGGCCTACCTCGGCTACCGCGCCAAGAATCCGGTCAGCCTCGAAGGCGCCGAACGCGAAGAAGTCGAAGCCTTCCTGCAGGCGCTGGATGAGGACGACGAAGTGCAGACGGTGTATGCCGGTCTGGCCTGAGTACCGTCGCGGATGATCGAGACACGCGTCGTGCGCACGCTGGACGTCAGCGCCGCGAGCGGGCTGGTGCTGCGCGATGGCTGCTTCCACGTCGTCGCCGACGACGAGAATGCGTTGTTCGTATTCGATCGGGACGCTGCGACTCGGCGGATCGCACTGCTGCCGGGCGACTTGCCCGAACAGCATGCGCAGCGCAAGGAGAGCAAGCCGGACTTCGAGATGCTGGTCGATCTGCCCGGTCACGGCCTGCTGGCAATGGGCTCGGGATCTCGTGCCACGCGCGAGCGGGCGGTTCTCATCGATCGCGACGAGCGTGCCACCGTGATCGACATGTCGATGCTGTTTGCTGCATTGCGCGAGGCATTCCCGGGACTGAACATGGAGGGGGCGGCGCTGCTCGGCAACGAGTTTGTCCTCCTTCAACGTGGCAACCGAAGCGATTGTCGCAATGCGCTGGTCTTCATCGCACGCCGCGATCTTCAGCGCGCCCTGGTGTCGCAGCGCTTCGTCGTGACCCGGGCTCCGCGCATCGTGAACCTGACGCTCGGCATGGAGCGCGGTGTGCCATGGTCTGGCACCGATCTCTGCGTTCTCGACGACGGCGACCTGCTCGTCAGTGCCGTGCTCGAATACACGGGCGACGCTTACGAAGATGGCCGCTGCCTGGGTTCGTCTCTGGCCCGCCTCACATCCGATGGCACGTTGCGCTGGCAGCGGCGCTTGGACACCATGGCGAAAGTGGAAGGCGTCGCTGCTGGCGACGATCAGGTCTGGCTGGTCAGCGACGCCGACGATCGCACCATTCCTTCGCAGCTGTTGTGGGCAAGCCTTCGCTAATTGCAGTGCATCACATCAATCGTTCAGAAGGGGAGAGGCTCACTCCCCCGAAATCGTGTCCGACCCCGGTCCCGCAGTCTTTTCGTACTTGCCTTTCTCGACTTTGCGGTGCTGGGTGAAGCCATGTTTCGAGAAGTGGCCTTCGCGCAGGTGGTGCGAGCGGCCGACGATGACGGGGCTGGCTGAAATCACGCGGCGGATCGGTTGCTTGCAAGTGTCTACGGAAGGCCAGGCGATTCAGACCTTCGAAGCTCGGCTCGCGGAATTGGCGTGAGCGATGGCGAGGCCATTCCAGCGTAGAATCGACCGTGCCCGATGCTTCGGAGAGTGTCATGCCCGCCGTTTTCAAACAGGAAGCGCACGATCTGATCGACGCCTTGCCGGATACCGCCACGTGGTCGGACCTGATCTATCAGGCGGCATTGCATCGAGCGATTGAAAGCGGTTTGGCCGAGGCCAATGCCGGGCATTTGATTCCGGTCGAAGAACTGCTCAAGGACTATGGCGTCGATGCATGAAGGTGTTCTGGACACCCAGCGCGCGCCGGCGCCTCAAGGAAATCGAGGCGTACATCGCGAGGGAAAATTCTGCGGACGTTGCGCGCGAAGTCGTGGTCCGGATCCTTCAACGCACACTCACGCTTGAACAACACCCGTCGTTGGGTACGCGGCTTCGGCACTACGCCGATGAAGACATTCGAGAATTGCTCGAGCGGCCCTATCGGGTGATCTTCCGTGCCAAGCCGGAGCAGGTCGAGATCATTGCCGTTCTCCACTATCGACAACTGCTGCCGAGTGATCTGCAGGGGCTGGATGCAGAGATTGGAAGACGTTCGAGCTGAGACTGCATCGAACAATCGCGGGCCGCCTCACTCCCCCGAAATCGTGTCCGGTCCCGGTCCCGCGGTTTTTTCGTACTTGCCTTTCTCGACCTTGCGGTACTGGGTGAAGCCGTGTTTCGAGAAGTGGCCTTCGCGCAGGTGGTGCGAGCCGCCGACGATGACGGCGCTGGCTGAAATCACGCGGCGGATCGGTTGCTTGCAGGTGTCGCAGTGGGTGAGTTCGGGGTCGGCAATCTTCTGCATGACCTCGAAGCTCGGTGCGCAGTCGCTGCAGCCGAGGGTGACGGGGGCGTATTCGTAGATCGGCATGGCGGTTCTCCTCGGCGCCGATGTGGGCGCTTGCGGGGCGCGGATCAAGGTTCTTCGAGTGCGGCCGCGGCGATGTCGGCGTCGGCGTCGGGCGTGATCCGCATCGGCGCGGCATCGGGCGCGGTGTCGACGAAGTGCTTCCAGCGGTTCACGATCAGGCAGAACAGGTCGGCGGTCTTCTCGGCGTCGTAGACGGCCGAATGGGCTTCGTCGCCGTTCCAGTCGAGACCGGCGGCTTGAACCGCGCGGCTCAGCACGGTCTGGCCGAGTGCCAAGCCGCCGAGCGACACTGTGTCGAAACACGAGAACGGGTGGAACGGGCTGCGTTTGTGGCCGGTGCGCTTGATCGCGGCATTGACGAAGCCGAGATCGAAATGCGCGTTGTGGCCGACCAGCACCGCGCGCGTGCAGTCGGTCGCCTTCATCAGTTTGCGCAGCGGCTGGAAAATGTGTTCGAGGGCGATCTTCTCGTCGAGTGCGGCCCGGAATGGATGGGTCGGATCGATGCCGGTGATTTCGAGCGCACGCGGGTCGATGTTTGCGCCCGGAAACGGCACGACATGCGTCGACACCGTTTCACCGCGCACCACATCGCCGTTCGCATTCATCACGATCGGCACCGCCGCGATTTCCAGCAGCGCATCCCGTTCCGCATCGAACCCGCCGGTCTCGACATCGACGACGACCGGCAGGAAGCCGCGGAAACGCTCCGCCAGGCGCGCGTTGAATCGGGTCAGTTGCATGCCCGGCAGGATATCAGGCGCGCGATGTCCAGCCCGAGCGACTGCCGCCGCCATTGCCGCCGCCACCGCCGCGATTGCGACGCTGGCCGGGCTTGGCGCCGGCATTGGCCGGCTTGGCGTGATGCGGACGATGCCCGGACGGCTTGTTGCCGCCGGATTTCTGCGGCGGACGCTGGCCGCGATTGCCCATGACCGGGCGTGGTGCGCCGGCGTCGAGACGCAGTGCGCCGGACGGTTCGTAACCCGGGAAGTTTTCGATCAGCACGTCCTGCTTGATCAGGCGCTGGATGTCGCGCAGCAAGCCGGATTCGTCGTGCGAGACCAGCGAGATCGCCTGGCCGGTTTCGCCGGCGCGACCGGTGCGGCCGATGCGATGCACGTAGTCTTCGGCGACCATCGGCAGGTCGAAGTTGATGACCACCGGCAGCTGCGGGATGTCGAGACCGCGTGCGGCGATGTCGGTGGCGACCAGCGCGGTGATGCGGCCGCTCTTGAAGTCCGACAGCGCCTTCGTGCGTGCGTTCTGGCTCTTGTTGCCATGGATGGCCGCGGCGCGGAAGCCGGCGCCCTCCAGCACTTCCGCGAGCTTGTTCGCGCCGTGCTTGGTGCGCGCGAAGATCAGCGTCTGGCGGCGCGAATCCTGCGCCATCACGTCGATCAGCAGGTTGCGCTTGCGGCTGGCGTCGACCGGATGCACGCGATGCGTGATGGTTTCGGCGATGGTGTTGCGCGGCGTCACCGACACTTCGCGCGGGGCACGCAGGAACTGCGCCGCGAGCTGCTTGATGTCGTCCGAGAACGTGGCCGAGAACATCAGCGTCTGGCGCTGCTTCGGCAGGTAGTTCAGCACGCGCTTCAGCGCCGGCAGGAAGCCCATGTCGAGCATGCGGTCGGCTTCGTCGAGCACCAGGGTGTCGACGGCCGACAGGTCGGCGGTGCGCTGGCCGAGATGGTCGAGCAGGCGGCCCGGCGTCGCGATCAGCACGTCGAGGCCACGGCGCAGCGCGTCGACCTGCGGCTGCATGCCGACGCCGCCGAAGATGGTGGCCGTGCGCAGCGTCGTGTGCGCGCCGTATTGCTTGAAGCTGTCGTGCACCTGGGCGGCGAGTTCGCGCGTCGGCGTCAGCACCAGCACGCGCGGGGCGCGGCCGGTCGGGCGCGGCGCGCCTTCGGGGAAGAGTTTGGTCAGGATCGGCAGCGCGAAACCGCCGGTCTTGCCGGTGCCGGTCTGTGCGGCGGCCATCAGGTCGTGGCCTTCGAGAACAAGCGGAATGGCCTGCTGCTGGATCGGCGTCGGCGTATCGTGGCCGAGCGTGGCGAGCGCGCGCAGGATCGCGGGCGTGAGCCCGAGGTCGGTGAACATCATGGTGGTGCTCCAGAACTTGAAACCCGGAGCGTTCCCAAACCGCGCTACGAGAAGAGACGCTTGCGCGTCATGGGTCCGGCGGCAGATGGCTCTCGAACGTGCCGCTTGCGCGGCAGTGAAACGAGCACTGGGAGGTCGAGCCACCGGAAAATGTCGGCCTGCAGTCTGACCACTGGCGCCGGCGCTGTAAACCGACGACACGCGCCAGCCTGAATCGTCGTTCAGGCGGGTAGCTGGCATGCTTGGGTGCCGACAACGGAGTGGACGTGATGCGCAATCGGTTCGGGATGGCTGCGGTGGTGCTGCTGATGGCGGCGAATGCCGGGGCGGAAGTGCCGCGGCGGCAGATGGCCCTGACCATCGACGACCTGCCCTCGCAGGAGGTCAATCGCGCCAGCGAAGCCGATCTGGCCGCGCGCAACGCCCGCATCGTCGCGGCGCTGAAAGGCACGAACGCCATCGGCTTCGTCAACGAAGACAAGCTCGAGGTCGACGGCGAGGTCGCGCCGCAGCGCGTGCAATGGCTGCGCGACTGGCTGGTCGCCGGCATCGAGTTGGGCAACCACACGTTCAACCACAACGGCCTGCACGATACGCCGATCACGACCTACGAACAGTCGATCCTGGACGGCGAACGCATGCTGCGACCGCTGATGGCCGAGTTCGGGCGCGAGCCGCGCTGGTTTCGCCATCCCTATCTGCAGGCTGGGCAGGACGATGCCGTGCGTGCGCGGCTCGATGGCTTCCTCGCAGAGCACGGCTATCGCATCGCGCCGGTCACCATCGATAACGGCGAGTGGATCTACGCCCGCGCCTATCTGCTGTTGCGCGACGCCGGCAAGCGTGACGAAGCGCGCGCACTGATTCCGGAATACGTCGACTACATGGACGCCAAGTGCCAGTTCTTCGAACAGGCCAGCAAGCGATTGTTCGGCCGCGAGATTCCGCAGGTCCTGCTGTTCCATGCGAATGCGCTGAACGCCGATGCGCTGCCGGCCTTGATCGACCGCCTGCGCAGACGCGGCTACGACTTCGTCGATCTCGACACCGCACTCGCCGATCCCGCCTATCGGCACGCCGACGGCTACCGCGGCCGCGCCGGCATCTCCTGGCTGCACCGCTGGGCCATGGCCGAGAAGAAACCCAAGGTCTTCTACGAAGGCGAACCCGCCGTGCCGCAGCACGTGCTCGATATCGCCGGTGTCGAGGGCGAGTAGCGCATGGACTCCCTCTCCCAAATCGTGCTCGGGGCTGCGTGTGCGGCGGTGGTGGCGCCGGCGTCGGAGCGGCGCAAGGCCTTGGTGCTGGGTGCGTTGCTGGGGACGTTGCCGGACCTGGATGTGTTGCCGCTGCTCGCGGTGAGCGATCCGGTGAAGTTCGTGACGTGGCATCGCACGCTGACGCATTCGCTGTTCGTGTTGCCGCTGTTCGCGTGGCTGTTGTGGTGGATGGCGCAGCGGCGTTGGCGCTGGGCGGGCTTGGATCGCTGGCGCTGGCTGCTCGGATTCGAGCTGGCGCTGGTCACGCATCCGCTGCTCGACGCGCATACGGTCTACGGCACCCAGTTGTGGTGGCCGCTGCAGACGCCGCCGGTGATGTGGTCGACGGTGTTCATCATCGATCCGCTGTACACGCTGCCCCTGCTGCTCGCCTGCGTCTGCGCCTGGCGCTGGCGGGCGCGGGCAGCGGCCCTGCGTGCGCTCCACATCGGACTGTGGCTGTCGAGTGCCTATCTCGGCTGGGGCTGGCTGGCGAAACATCGGGTCGAGGCCGGCCTGCAGCCGATGCTGGCGCGCATCGGCCTGGAACAGGCGCCGTTGCTGACGGTGCCGACGCCGTTCAATTCGCTCGGCTGGCGCGTCGTGGTGATGCAGCACGACGGCTATTTCGAGGGCTTCGCCAGCGCCTTGTACCCGGATCGGCCGATCACGCTGCGCTTCCATCCGCAGGACGTGGAATTCGCACGGCGTTTCGAGCGCCTGCCTGCCGTGCAGCGCATGCAATGGTTCACGCACGGCTTCATGACGGTCGAGCGACGCGCGACCAGTGCGGTGCTCACGGATCTGCGCATGGGCATGGCGCCCGACTACATCTTCTCGTTCGTGGTCGCACGCGATGTGGCCGGACGCTGGACCACCGTGCATCCGGCCGAGCGCTTGCCGACGCCGCGCGTCGACGAACCCGCGCTGGAACGCGTTCGCCAGTCCGTGCTGCAAGCCTTCGAGCCTCGCAACGCCGCCATGGACGAAGCCGAACGCGCCCCGCAGGCGCGCCGCTGACCGGCGAGATCGCCGCTCACGCCGCCGAACGCCAGGACGACTCCGCCAGCCGGTCGAAATAGTCCGTCGTCAGTCGCCGTTGCTCCGCGACGGTCTCCGCGCGCACGACGACCTGGCGGAATGCCTCGTTCTCCGCACGATCCTTCGCATACCAGCCGAGATGCTTGCGCGCGATGCGCACGCCCTGGACCTCGCCGTAGAACGCATGCAGCGCATCGAGATGGCCGAGCAGGATGTCGCGCACCGCGACGGGCGAGGGCTCGGGCAGGTGTTCGCCGGTGGCGAGGCAGTGCGCGATCTCGTGGAAGATCCACGGCCGGCCCTGTGCGGCGCGGCCGATCAACAGCGCATCGCAGCCGGTGTGTTCGAGCACGGCCTTCGCCTTCCGGGGCGAATCGATGTCGCCGTTCGCGGACACCGGAATCGACACCGATTGCTTGATCGCGCGAATCGTCTCGTATTCGGCCTCGCCCTGGTACAGGTCTTCGCGGGTGCGGCCATGGACGGCCAGGGCCGCGATGCCGGCGGCTTCGGCGATCTTCGCGACGGCCACGCCATTGCGGTTGGCGCGGTTCCAGCCGGTGCGGATCTTCAGCGTCACCGGCACGTCGAC
>JBGASK010000038.1:0-25160 GCA_044229785.1 Ahniellaceae bacterium | reverse complement strand
TGTAGTCATCGCCGAGCGCGGTGATGGCGCAGACGCGTTCGGCGGCCGCGACGGTCAATGCGTCGCGCAGCGGCGTGCCCGGATTGACGAAGGCGCTGCCTGGCAGATGCAAGCCCATCACCTCGACCAGCATCTGGTTCGAGTTCGCGGTGCCGTAGAAGGTGCAGGTACCGGCACCGTGATACGAGGCGGCTTCGGCTTCGAGCAGTTCCTCTCGTGTCGCCTTGCCTTCGGCATACGCCTGGCGCACGCGCGCCTTCTCGGCATTCGGCAGGCCCGAGGGCATCGGACCGGCGGGAATCAGGATCACCGGCAGGTGCCCGAAGCTCAGTGCGCCGATCAGCAGGCCGGGCACGATCTTGTCGCAGACGCCGAGCAGCAAGGCGCCGTCGAACATCTCGTGCGAGAGCGCGATCGCGGTTGCCTGCGCGATCACGTCGCGCGAGAACAGCGACAGTTCCATGCCGGCGCGGCCCTGGGTGACGCCGTCGCACATGGCCGGCACGCCGCCCGCGACCTGGGCGCCTGCGCCGACGTTGCGCGCCGCCATCTTGATCAGTTCCGGATAGTGCTGCAGCGGCTGGTGCGCGCTGAGCATGTCGTTGTAGGCGGTGACGATGCCGATGTTGGCGCCGCGCGTCCCGCGCAGCAGCGGCTTGTCCACACCGGAAGCGGCGAAGCCGTGCGCCAGGTTGCCGCAGCCGAGGCGGGTGCGGGCGGGTTGCGCGAGGCGTGCCGCTTCGATGCGCGCCAGATAGGCGCTGCGCAAGTCGTGGCTGCGTTCGCGGATGCGTGCGGTGACGCGTTCGACGACCGGATGCAGGCTCATCAGGGACTCCAGTGGATCTCGGCCGCAGGATGCGCGGCAGCGAGGAGGGCCGCGACGGGCAGGGTACCGTCGCCGGCACGGGCACGATCGAGCACGCTGCGTTTGTCGTGGCCGGTGATGACCAGCAGCAATCGCCGCGACTTCAGGAGACGCGCCAGCGTCAGGCTGACGCGGGAATGCGGCCCCGCAATCGGCATCGGATTCGGGACGATGGCGATGGCGGCGTCCGGATTCGCGGCATCGAGCGCACGCGACAGCGTCGGCGCGCCGGGAAACAGCGAGGCGAAGTGACCATCCGCACCCATGCCAAGCATGCAGACATCGAAGTCCTTCGGATACGACGCCAGCGCGCCGTTCGCGAAGGCGGCGCTGGCCTCGCCCTGGGGCAGGGCCGGGGTCAGCGACAGCCAGCGCACGTCGTCGGCGCCGGCAAACGCCTCGCGCATCTGGCGCAGGTTGCAGTCGACATGATCGGCAGACACCCAGCGTTCGTCGCTCGGCAGCACGACGACGCGCGACCAGTCGCGGCTGCGCGCCGCGAGTCGCCGGAACACCGGTGGCGAGGTGCGCCCGCCCGCGAGTGCGAGCAAAGCGCGGCCGCGTTCTCGCAAGGCGGCGTCGATCGCGGCATCGACGTGCGCCGCGCAGGCGGCGGCAAGCGCGTCGGCATTCGCGTGTTCCTGCATGGTCCAGGCCATCGACATCAACCTCATTCGCGCCAGCTGTGGCCGTGGCGCTCGGTCAACGCGACTGCGCTGCTCGGTCCCCAGGTGCCGGCCGGATACGGCTTCGGCGCGACGCCCTGCGTGCGCCAGCCGTCGAGGATGCCGTCGATCCATTGCCAGGCGGCTTCGGTCTCGTCGCGACGCACGAACAGCGTGCCATTGCCTTCGACCGCGTCGAGGTACAGGCGCTCGTAGGCGAGACGGCGCCGCGTTTGCCGGAAGGCGTCGTGCACGTCGAGATCGAGGGTGACGCGCGACAGCTTCAGACCGCTGCGATCAAGGCCGGGCGTCTTGTGCATCAGGCTGAGCTCGATGCGTTCCTCGGGCTGCAGGGTGATGACCAGCGCGTTCGGATCGGCATGCGCGCCGGTGCCCTTGAAGATCGAATGCGGCACGGCCCGGAATTGCAGGTAGATCTCGGTGCAGCGACGCGGCATGCGTTTGCCCGTGCGCAGGTAAAAGGGCACGCCGGACCAGCGCCAGTTGTCGATGTGGGCGCGCAGCGCGATGTAGGTTTCGGTGCCGCTGTCGCGGCCGAGTTCGTCGCGATACGCCGGCACTGCCACGCCTTCGACGGCGCCCGCGGCGTATTGGCCGGCGACGCTGTGCGTGGCGACCTCGTTCGCGCCGATCGGGCGCAACGAACGCAGCACCTTGAGCTTTTCGTTGCGTACTGCGGCCGGGTCGAAGTGCGCGGGCGGTTCCATCGCGGCCAGGCAGAGCAGTTGCAGCAGATGGTTCTGCAGCATGTCGCGGCTGGCGCCGGAATGGTCGTAGTAGTCGCCGCGGCCTTCGACACCGATGGTTTCGGCGACGGTGATCTGCACCTGTTCGATGTGGCGCGCATTCCACAAGGGCTCGAACAGCGCGTTGCCGAAACGCAGCGCCAGCAGGTTCTGCACGCCCTCCTTGCCGAGGTAATGGTCGACGCGGAACACCTGCGTCTCGTCGAAGATACGGGTGACGCCGTCGTTGATCGCGACCGCGCTGGCGAGATCGTGGCCGATCGGTTTCTCCAGCATCACGCGGGTGCCGGCGCCCGCAAGGCCGGCGGCGCCGAGCAGTTCGCAGATCGGCGCGTAGAAACGCGGCGCGGTCGAGAGGTGATAGAGCACGTCGCCATCGCGCAGGGCGGCGATGCGTGCGGTCAGCGCTTGCGCCGCTGCCGGATCGTCGAGCGCGGCGGTCCGGTAGTGCAGGCGATCGAGGAAACGCGCGATGCTGGCATCGTCGCGGTCGTCGCCGGGCACGCGCTTGCGCAAGGTGTCGTCGACTGCCGCGCGGAACTGCGCGTCGTCGAGTTCGCTGCGTGCCGTGCCGAGGATGCGGAACGACGCCGGCAGCAGGTCGTCGCGGAACAGGCCGTACAGCGAGGGCAGCAACATGCGCTGCGCCAGGTCGCCGGTGGCGCCGAAGATGGTCAGCAGGGAGGCGGAACGTGCGCTCATGCAGGCATTCGTCTGGGAATGCCAGAGCGTAGCGCGCACGTGCCACGCGGCAAGACCTGCATACGTTTGCAGCTGAATCGACGCGTCTGCGCGCCTATTCGAAACCGTCCGCGAACAGCGGCGGTGGCAGGAAGGCCAGCATCTCCAGGTCGATGTCGCTGCTGTCCGGCGTTTGTCCGAAGGACAACAACATGCGCCCGTGAGCACTCGCCGTGCGCGCGTCGGCCAGCGCCGTCGAGCCGATGTTCACGCGTGCATGCAGGCTCTGGAACGTGCTCGTCCCGAAGGACGGTGCGGACCAGCCGACCAGTCCGACATCGCCAAGGAACAGCCCCGAGCCATTGACCGCCGCAGAAAAGCGCAAATCGCCGTCGAACGTCGTGCTGCGTGCGCATTGCGTGTAGATCGGCAGTCCTTGATCGTCGCGCAAAGTGCCAGTCGCGCCGGCGCCGGTGACGCCACCCCAAGGCGAAAGCAAGAGGGACGCGCAGAATCCGCGATTGCTCGGGCCGAAGCCCTGATCGAGATCGAGGTCAAGCTCGAAATAGCCGTCGCTACGCCAGCGAATCGCATTCACGAGGTCGTCGCCGCCATTGCCGGGACCGAAGCGCGGGTACTGGATCGGCTGGCCTTCCTGGATCGGCGGCAGGTAGTCGTGGCCCCAACTGGGCGCGAACGGCAGGCCGTTCTGGTTCAGGATGCCCATCGCGAACGCGTGGCGGCGGCCGAAGTCATCGTCGCGGACCAAATCGCCGGCAACGACGATGTCGCCGTTCCAGTCCGCGAGATCACGAACTTCGGATGGCGATGGACCGGCCACCAGACCGGCGCGAATCTGCGAGAAGAACAGACTGTCGTGCACGTAGATCGCGGCGCGCGTGGTGCCGAAGCCGTTGTTCGCATACTGCTGTGCGAGCACCACGAGGTGGCCATTCGCAAACAGACGCACGCGCCGGCCTTCGAACTGTCCGCCGGTCTGGCCGAAATCGCCGAGGGAAAGGATGTTCGGGGCCTGCAGCCGGCCATTGCTGAATCCGTACAGCAACAGGAAGGCGCGCGTCTGGGTGTTCGCAAGCACGGCGAGTGTGCCGCTGAATGCCTCGACACCATCGGCGGCTTCGGGGCCGAGCCAGTTCGGCACGTAGACCGCGTCGACGGCACGAACCGGCACCTGGACCGGCGCGGAGACGGAATTCGATTGACGATCGCAATCAGGATCGGTCTGAACGCAGCTCAAGACCTGACCGTTGCGACGGCGCAGCATCACGCCGACGCGGGCGTCGCCGTTGCCGTTCGCGCTGCCGCGTGTACTGACGACGGCCAGAATCTCGGGTGATGTCGGCACGACGGCGGCCGGGATCTCCTGGATCAGTCCATCGCCGACGTCGTCCATGCTCAGGCTGAGGCGACCGCCATGGCCGAAACTCGGATCGAGTTGCTGGGCGCTGGCCTCCACGCCGATGAGGCCGATGCCGAGCCAGGCGAAAGCGACGAAGGACGATAACGACCGCATGGACCTGCTCCGCACCATGGCGCTCCGACGGAGCGCCTTCATGCTGCAGTACGCAGGATCGGGCGGTTTTCTCCGCCCCGGATCAGTCGCCCAGGCGCGGTTCGATCCGAACCTCGGTCTTCAGGGACTGTCCGACGAAACAGGCGCGGTGCGCGCGCTCGTGCAGCTTGACGACCTCCTCGGCATCCGGGCGCTTGTCGCCGCTGAATCTCACGCTCGGGCGCAAGGTGGCGCCGACCACCGCCGTTACGCCTTCGGCGTTCTTGCCGAGTTCGCATTCGGCATCGTCGAGATATTCGTCGACGATGTAGCCGCGATTCGCCGCCACCGCGAGAAAGGTCAGCAGGTGGCAGCTCGACAGGGCCGACAGCAGCATCTGTTCGGGATCGGCCAGTTCGGCATTGCCGCCATACGCCGCCGCAGACGACACGCCCAGCGTCTGCCCGCCGAGGTAGCGCACCCGATGGTCCTTCGGGTAATTGCCGCGCTCGAACGTCGCTGCGTTGCGCTGCCAGTTCAGGGTGATGCGGTGGTCGCTCATGTTGCTCGCTCCGGTGGATGTCTCGTCACCATGGCTGACCCAGACCGGCAGCGCATTGAGTTCGATCAATGGCGATGGATTCGACGTTAGGCCGACTCATTGAGATCACGCAATTCGGTCACGAAATCGAGATTCAGGCGCAGGCCCGGTAGGGAAACGAGTTCGATCTCGCCTTCGGCGCGGCGGATGTCCGGTGCGCCGAATTGTCCGTTGTCTTGCCGATAGATCGTGAGTACGCCGCCGAGCGGGTCGATCAGCCAGATCTCGCGCACGCCAGCCAAGCCATAGCGCTGGCGCTTTTCGATGAGATCGAAGCCAGCGGTGCTTGGCGACAAGACTTCGACGACGAAGTCCGGGGCGCCGCGTATGCCGCGCGGTTCGAGTTTGGTCGGATCGCAGACCACGACGACGTCGGGTTCAAAGACGGTATCGATGAACGCATCGGCTTCATTCGAGCGCGGCAGGCGCACGCCGACCGGGCCGGTGAAGGCCCGACAAGGAGACCCCTGCAGCGCGTTGCCCAATTGTCTGGCGAGTTCGAAGACGACGGTCTGGTGAGCCAGTGAAGGCGGCGCCATTGCGTAGGCGCGGCCATCCAGCAGTTGCCAGCGTTCGGTTTCCGGCCACGCCATGTAGTCGTGGTAGGTGAATTCGCCAGCCTTGGTTTGCGGATTGCCCATGCGTGCCTCCGATGGCGATTAGCCTAACACTCCGATCCGCTTCGCCACGCGGGTGAAGGCGGCAATGGCGCGGTCGAGGTGGTCGCGGGTGTGGGCGGCGCTCATCTGGGTGCGGATGCGCGCCTGGCCCTTGGGCACGACCGGGAAGAAGAAGCCGGTGACGTAGATGCCTTCGTCGAGCAGTTGCGCGGCCATCTGCTGGGCCAGCGGCGCGTCGTGGATCATCACCGGGACGATCGGGTGCACGCCGGGCTTGAGGTCGAAGCCGGCCTTCGTCATCCGTTCGCGGAAATGTCGCGTGTTGTCGGCGAGGCGCTCGCGCAGGTCGCCGGCAGCGGCGAGCATGTCGAAGGCCTTGCTGCCCGCTTCGACGACATGCGGCGGCAGCGAGTTCGAGAACAGATAGGGACGCGAACGCTGGCGCAGCAGTTCGATCACTTCGCGCTTGCCGGTGGTGAAGCCGCCGAGCGCGCCGCCCATGGCCTTGCCGAGCGTCCCGGTGAAGATATCGATGCGATCCATCACGCCGTTCACTTCGGCGGAACCGCGGCCGGTGGCCCCGAGAAAGCCGGTGGCATGGCATTCGTCGATATGCACGAGGGCGCCGTAGTCGCGCGCCAGCGCGGTGATCCTGTCGAGCGGGGCGATGAAGCCATCCATCGAGAACACGCCGTCGCTGGTGATCATGATGGTGCGCGCGCCGTCGGCCTTGGCCTGCTTGAGCTGGGTCTCCAGATCGGCCATGTCGCAGTTGGCGTAGCGGTACCGCCGGGCCTTGCACAGGCGTACGCCATCGATGATCGAGGCGTGGTTCAGCGCGTCCGAAATGATCGCGTCCTCTTCGCCGAGCAGCGGTTCGAACAGGCCGCCGTTGGCGTCGAAGCAGGCGGCGTACAGGATCGTGTCTTCGGTGCCGAAGAACGCGGCGATCTTGGCTTCGAGCTGCTTGTGCAGGTCCTGGGTGCCGCAGATGAAACGCACGCTGGCCATGCCGAAACCGTGGGTGTCGAGCGCGTGCTTGGCGGCGGCGACGATGTCCGGGTGGTCGGCCAGGCCAAGATAGTTGTTGGCGCAGAAGTTCAGCACGCTGCGGCCGTCGGCCAGCGTGATCTCGGCCGATTGCGGCGAAGTGATGATGCGCTCGCGCTTGAACAGGCCCTGGGCTTCGATGGCGGCGAGTTCGTCGCGGTAACGCTGCATTGCCGGGTGGCTCATGGTCACTCCTTCGATTCGGTATCGCTGTCGCTGTCGTCGAGCAGCAGCACGGTGTTGTCGTCGACGGGCGCAGCTTGCGGCGCAGGCGGCGTGGCGATCGGGGCGGGTGTGATCGGACCGGTACGAGACGGCGCCGTCTGGTAGGCCCAGGCCAGCACGATCAGTGCGACCAGCACGCCGATCATGGCCGCCCGACGCATGCGCCTGGCCATGTCGTCGGGTCCGTTGCCCGGTGCTTCCCACAGCGGCATGGGCGCTTCCGCATCGGGCCGCGTCGAGCCCATCAGGCCGGCGGCACGCAGCAGTTCGCGCGCTTTCGGCATGTCCTCGGCCGAGACGATCTGCACCGCAGGCCAGGAGGCCGCGTTGCCTTGTTCGCGATAGCTGAACTTCTGGAAGCGGCCGCGGTTGATCTTGTCGCGGTTGACGACACGGGTGGCGATGCCGGCTTCGGCCAGCATCGCGACGACGCGATCGACGTTCTCGCCGCGCGGCGAGGCATAGACCTGACGCATCAGCCTACCTCGCCGTCGAGGATGCGGATCAGGCCTTCCTGCGCGGTCGAGGCGACCAGCACGCCTTCGCGCGTGTAGAAGCTGCCCCGCGCCAGGCCGCGTGCGCCCTGGGCGCTCGGGCTGTCGCAGGAATACAGCAGCCAGTCGTCGATGCGGAACGGGCGGTGGAACCACATCGCATGATCGAGGCTGGCCATCATCACGTTGTCCTGCAGATACGAAATGCCGTGCGGGAACGTCGTGGTGCCGATCAGGTGGAAGTCCGAGCAGTACGCGAGCATGGCGCGGTGCAGGTCGGCATCGTCGCCGATCCGGTCGACGAGACGCAGCCAAACGTGCTGGTGCGGCGGGCGCTTCGGCGGCTTCAATTCGTCACGCGGATAGACATGACGAAATTCGAACGGTCCCTTGCGCGAAAGCCAGCGCTGCAACTTGGCCGGAATGTGTTCGAGCGTGCCCGCGGGAATCTCGCCGGGCGGTTCCAGGTCCTCGGGCTTCGGCACGTCGGGCATCGACATCTGGTGCTCGACGCCCGGCTCCGGCTCCTGGAACGAGGCGGCCACGCCGAAGATCTGCTGGCCATGCTGGATGGCGGTGACGCGGCGCGTCGAGAAGCTCTTGCCGTCGCGCGAGGTCTCGACCTGGTAGACGATCGGCGCATTGATGTCGCCGGCACGCAGGAAATAGCCGTGCAGCGAGTGCACCAGGCGTTCGCGCGGCACCGTCTGCTGGGCTGCGGACAGGGCCTGGCCAAGCACCTGGCCGCCGAACACGTATTTCGTGCCGATGTCGCGGCTGGCGCCGCGGAACAGGTTCACTTCAAGCCGTTCCAGCTTGAGCAGGTCGATCAGTTCGGAAACGATGGGCTGGGTCATAGGCCGTCCATTCTACCGGGCTTGCCTTGCAGCGCCGCGAGGCTCAGCATGCGCATCCCCGGTCATCAGGATTCCTCCATGCGTCGCCATCTCGGTGCCTTGTTGTTGCTCGTGGTCATGACGGCGTCCCGGGCAACGACCGCCGGCGACGTGCCGAAGAACGGCGGAGCGTCCGATTCGTCGGCCGAAGTTGCTCCTGCCGCCGGCAAACAGGCCGAACCGACGGTGCCGACGATGCAGTCGAGCCATGTCGCGATGCTGTCGAATGCGTTCGCCGCGAAGCGTATCGGCGCCTTCAACTACCAGGTCACGCAACTTGCCTACGAAGTCGAACCCGGCAGCCGACGCTGGACGATCCACTACGAACTGGGGCCGGCACCGGACGGCAGCAAGCCCGATCCGGCGCAATTCGACGTGTGGGTCGACGATCCGACCGGCAAGCTCTCGTTTGCCGACGATCGCTGACGATCGCCGGGCCGGTCAATCGAGACCAAGGCGCGCCGCCAGCGCTTCTGCGGCCGTTCGATTGACTTCGCCCGGCAGCGTTGCCCCGCGCAGCACCGGCAGGTGCGCGTGCAGCAGGGCGGTCGCGGCGGCGCGATCGCCGCGGGCGAACGCGACGGCTGCCTGCTCGCAGGCGACGATGGCGCGGTCGAAGGCGAGGGCGTCGTTGCCGATCAACGCCGCGGCTTGTTCGAAATCGCGTTGCGCTTCGTCGATGCGGCCTTCGGCGAGCGCGATCTGGCCGCGAATGCGCAGCGGTTGCGCCAGGGCCGGATGCCGCTCGGGCAGGGCGGCGGCGAATGCGGGCTCGGCCGCATCGAGCAGGGCAAGGGCCGCGGCGTGGCGGCCGGCACGCCGCTCCATTTGCGCTTGGCGCACGGATTCGAAGGCCCAGGGCCAGCCGGAACCGCCGTCGCCGTGTTCATGGCGCGTGCGCACCGATTCGAACAAGGTGCGCGCCTCGTCGAAGCGCCCAAGCAGTCCGAGCACGCGCGCATGATTGCCTTCGGCGCGCAGGCGGTCCTTGGCTTCCGGCGCGGAATGCGTCGCGTATAACATCACGCCTTCGCGCATCAATGATTCGGCACGGACGTAGTCGCCGGCATTCTCGAAGGTCGACGCGAGGTTGATCAGCACGACGGCGCGGTCCAGCGGCGAATTGCGGCTCTGGTCGGTCAACGCCAGCGCACGCTCGGCATGCGGCAATGCAGCCAGTGCATCGCCACTGTCGTTCATGCTGACGGCGAGATCGTTTTCGAGATCGGACAGGCGTGCGCCGCGGTCGCCGATCGCTTCTTCGTGCATGGCGATGGCGTCGCGCAGCATGGCCTGGGCTTCGGCGTAGCGGCCGAGCTGATTCAACACCGACGCGCGCTGGCGCAGGGCCGCGATCAGGTCCGGATGGCCGCGCTGCACACGCGCCTCGACGCGGCTCAGGTGATCGCGGGCATAGGCGTCGGCGGCTTCGATCGCACCGTCGCGGAGCGCGATGTCGGACAGCGCGGACAGGGTGTCTTCGATGCGCTGGTCCATCAGCTCGGGATGTTGTTGCGCCAGCCGCAACGCGGCTTCGAGATCGGGCCGGGCCTGATCGTTCAGGCCGCGCCGGTAGGCAAGCCAGCCGCGGTTGCGCAAGCTGCGGAAGCGTCCATCGATGTCGCCGGGCGCCCATTGCCGCCGCAATTCGGCGGCGGCTTCGAAGGCATGGCCCGCGCCATCGAAATCGCTGATGCCAAGTTCGGCGCTCGCCAACTCTTCATGCAGGGCCGCGCGCTCCAGCGCCGCCTCGGGCGAAGCGGGCGCGGGCCGTCGATGCAGGGCATCCCGCAACAATGTCGCGGCGCGCGCCGGCTCGCCGAGTTGCTGGTAGATGGTGGCGAGCGTGGTCAGCACCGATGCACCGACGCGGGCGTCGGTCGTGGCGGCGTACGCCAGCTGGGCTTCGGTCGCGGCAATGAAATCGCGCGTGCCGATGGGCTTGCCGAGGGCCACGCCCGGCGCGACGCGATCGAACACGCCTTGCAGCAAGGCCAGCGACTGGCGCGCGCTGTCGCGCTCCTGTGCCGCCATGGCTTCCGCGGCAAGCGCGCGTTCGCGTTCGACCTGCAGGCGCCAGACGAAACCGGCGCCGAGTGCGAGCGCCATCAGGGTGGCCGCGCTGCCGATGCGATGGCGTGCGACGAACTTGCGCGCGCGGTACCACGGCGTGTCCGCTGCAGCGCTGATCGGCAGGCCGCGGCGGTAGCGCGACAGGTCATCGCAGAATGCGGCCATGGTCGCGTAGCGGTCGCCGGGTCGGTCTGCCGTCGCCTTGGCGAGGATGCCCGACAGCTCCGCATCGCCGCGCACATCTGCAAGCATCTCGTGCAGCATCGCGCCGAGACTGTAGATGTCGGTGGCCACGCCGATGGTCTGGCCCGCGGCCTGTTCCGGACTGGCATAGCCGGGCGTGAACACCCGCGTCGATCCCTGCGGGCCGGAGTCGCCGGCATCGATGAGCTTGGCGACCCCGAAGTCGAGCAGCTTGATCTCGCCCTCGTCGTTCACCATCACGTTCGACGGCTTCAGGTCGCGATGGATGACGAGATGCTGGTGCGCATGCTGCACGGCGGCGCCGATGCGTTCGACCAGCGCGATGCGCGCATCGCGGTCGGGATCCACGCGACGCAGCCATGCGTCCAGGGTGTCGCCGCGCACGTATTCGACGACCAGATAGGGCTGCCCGGCCTCGGTTTCGCCGCCGTCGATCAGACGCGCGATGTCGGGGTGATCGAGTTGCGCGAGGATCTGCCGTTCCTGGCGCAGGCGGCGCATGCCGTCCTGCGACGGAAAGCCGCGGATCAGCTTGATCGCCGCCTGTTGCGTGAAGCCGGCGTCGTCGCGTTCGGCCAGCAAGACCGTGCCCATGCCGCCGGCGCCGAGTTCGCGCAATACGCGCCACGCGCCGATGCGCTGGCCGCTGAGATCGGCGGACGTCGAGGCGTCCGCATCCGGACGCAATGCGACATCGATGTCGGTGTCGGGTTCCGCATCGGCCGCGAGCAAGGCGCGCAGGCGCGCGGCGAGGTCGCCCGGCAGGGCGTCGAGTCGTGTGGCGCGCGCGTCGGCGTCGTGCGCGAGCAGCGCGTCGAACCATTCCGCCAGCGAACGTTCGGAATCAGCCGGATTCGCGCTCACGCAAGGCATCCTTGAGCCAGGCGCGGCCGAAGCGCAGGGCACGGTCGATGGTGCTGGCGGACAGGCCCATCAGCCGCGCGATTTCCTCGCGTTCCATGCCGGCGAAATAGGTCAGCGAGATCACTTCCGCCGCGCGTGCATCGACCTCGGCCAGCGCGTGCAGGGCTTCGTCGACCTGCAAGGTGTCGCCGCCGGGTGCGGCCACCCAGTCGGACTTCGAATCGAGGTCGGTGATCGGTCCGCCGTCGCGTTTCTGCGCATGCCGACGCCGCGCCGAATCGACCAGGATCTGCCGCGTCGCCAGCGCGATCACGTTCATCAGGTGCCGCCGGCTCTGCCATTCGCCGGTCTGGCCGAGCACCCGCATCAAGGCTTCGTGCGCCAGTTCGGTCGGCGCCAGCGTCGCGTCGCGATGGGCCGCGAGCTGCTTGCGCGCGATGCCGCGCACCTCGTGGTAGACGAGGTTCACCATCGCATCGCGCGCCGCCAGTTCGCCGTCGCGCCACGCGGCCAGCAGTTCGGTGAAAGGCTTGGGTTCGCTCATCGGCGCGAACGATAGCGCAGTGCGGGGCGCGCGAACGGTGCGCTGGCGCGCTATTCCGGGATGCGTCGCAAGAGCGGGTCCGCCAGCACTTCGGACCACGGAAACATCGGGCCGGGATCACGTTTGCGGAACACGCGACGCGACGCGTCGTCGCTGGCCTCGACTTCGGCGGTGTCGAGGTCTTCGTGTCCCGCGATCTCGGTCAGATTCGGCAACTCGGACTTCAGGCTGGCGAGCAGGGTCTGCAGCGATGCGATCTGCTCCGCCGTGTACGGCTCGCTCATCTGCTGGTGGCGCGAGTCGAACCAGTTCGGATAACGGCCGGTGTTGACCAGTTCGATGCCGACCGATTGCGGGTTGTAGCCGCGGGTGTGGTTGGCGACGCGCGTCACCGGCACGAATTCGTGCACGCGGCCGTCGCGGTCGATGTAGAAGTGGCCGGAGTTGCCGGTGCCGGATTCGGCGTAGAGGATGCGTTCGCCGTATTCGCGCGCGGTGGCGAGGTCGGGCAGCTCGGTGCAGTGGATCACGATCAGGGTGACGGCTTCGCGCGGACGCGCCGCGAGCGCATCCGCATAGGACAGCGGCCAGCCGTGGATCGCGAGATCGGCCACGTCACTTCGCCCGGGTCGGCTTGATGCCGCGCGACTTGCTGCGCGTGATCACGTAGACCGAGGCGGGCGGCACGTTCCATACCGTGAAGCCGGTCCGTCGTGCCGAGAGATGCAGGTCGCGCATCACGTCGCGCTTCACCGGATTGGTCGGACCGTAGGTGAACTGGATGAAGCGCCCGTGCGGAGACAATACGCTGAAGGCGGCCTCGAGAATGCCCTGCTGCAGCTCCTGGCTCATTGACAGCAGGCCGAGGCCGCTGACGACCGCATCGATCTCGCCCGGGGCCGCGAATTTCTCGCGTTCGACGACACGCGCGGTCGACAAAGCGTCGGCACAGACCACCTTCGTGCCCGGGAAGCGTTGCGTCAGATGCAGATGCAGGGATTCATTGAGTTCGAAGACCAGCAGGTTTTCGGGCGCAACGCCGCGGGCCAGCAGGGCTTCGGTGAAGACGCCGGTGCCGCCGCCGAGTTCGATGACCTTGCGCGCGCCATCGGGCAACTGACTGAGCATTTCCGCCGCCAGTTCCTTGCTGCTCGGCGAGACGGCAGCCGTGGTCAGCGGGGCCTTCAGCCATTGCCGGAAGAACGTCCAGGCGATGGCGGCATCGTCGCGCCGCTGGCGCAGGACGCGCCCGATCTTGGTTCCGCGTAGCGGCATGCATGAAATCCGTGTGAACTCCGCCGGATGATACGGGGCGGCGGTTTCACTGCAAACCGGTCAGCCAGGCCCGACCGCAAAAACGAACGCCCGGCCGGAGCCGGGCGTCGCCGTGCGGGGTTCGATGCGGACTTACCAGCGGCGACCGTAATAGATGCTGGTGTCGTAGGCCATTTCCTCGACGCGGTCGTAATACGCGGCACTGCCGTAGTCCGAGCGCTCGTAGCGGCCGTCGCGGTAGCCGTCGGAATAACCGTTGTTGTAACCCTGCGCATAACCGCCTGCGGGGCGATGGTGCACGTGATAAGTGCGGTGCGACGAGCACCACGGGTCGCGACGGTTGTAGCTGCGATAGCCGTAGTCGCGATAGCGCGAATTGCCGTAGTAGTTCTGGCGATACGGCGCGTAGCCGTAATTGCGATTGCCATACCCGTAGCCGTAACCATGGCCGTGACGGTCGCGGTCGCGATAATTCACCGACCAGCCGTTGTTCCAGCCGCCGCCGTGGACCGAGACACCCCAATCGCCGGCCTGCACCGTCGAAGCCGAGGCGACCATCGCCGCCACACCCAGACCAACCACCGAAGCCAAGCGAGTCAGAACATTCATCGTGAGCACCTCCTGAGGTGACGCACACTCTGCGGCCGCCCGTCTGAATCGCTTCTGAAATCTTGCTTCATCGAAGCTGAACGGGCCGGCGTGTTGCCGGCGATTCAGCGCGTTCAGCGGCGGCGAATCTCGAAGCAATGATGGATTTTCTGATCGCGCGCGAAGTCGACGGGAATGGTCGCTGGCGTGATGTCGCGGATGTCGAGATCGGCCAGTTGTTCGCGGTCGATCTTGAAGCGACGGTTGTTGTTCGAGAACAGGATCAGTCCGCCCGCCGCGAGTCGTGCGGCACACGCCTTCAGCAAACGCACGTGGTCGCGCTGCACGTCGAAGTCGTCGGCGCGTTTCGAGTTCGAGAACGTCGGCGGGTCGACGTAGATCAGGTCGTATTCGCCGCGGTCGCGTTCGATCCATTCCATCGCATCGGATTGGATCAGGCGATCCTTCGCGGTGCCCAATCCGTTCAACGCCAGATTGCGCTCGGCCCAGTCGAGATAGGTGTTCGACAGGTCGACGCTGGCGGTGCTCGCCGCGCCGCCGGCGCAGGCATAGACGGTGACGGCGCCCGTGTAACAGAACAGGTTGACGAAGCGTTTGCCGCGGGCAAGTTCGCGGACTTTGGCGCGCAGCGGGCGGTGATCGAGGAACAGGCCGGTATCGAGGTAGTCGAACAGGTTCACCTCGAACTTCAGGCCGCCCTCGCTCACCGTCATCGCGTGGCCGCGTTCGTCCTGGCGCCCGTATTGTTCGAGCTTGCCGCGTTTCATGCGCGTCTTGATCGCGATCTTGTCGCGCGGCGTGCCGAACACGTCGCCGGCGACGCGCACCAGTTCGCGCAAGCGTTTCTGCGCGATGTCCTCGGGGATGGTCTTTGGCGCCTGGTATTCCTGGATGTGCAGGTGATCGACATAGACATCGATCGCGGCGGCGTAGTCGGGCAGGTCGGCATCGTAGGCACGGAAGCACTCGATGCCTTCGCGCTTCAGCCTCGGGCGCAGGTGCTTGAGGTTCTTTTCGATGCGGTTGCGCAGGCCCTGCGCGCCGTCGCTCAGGGGTGCCTGCGGTTTCGGCTCGGGGCGGGCCGCGAACACTTCGAAGCGATACAGGGTGCAGGCGAGTGCGCCATTGAACAGGGCGTAACGCTTGTCGGCCTTGAGACCGACCGCGTGTGCGAGCGAATCGTCGGAAGTGATCAATGCCGCCCGCCAGCCGCCGAATTCGCGCTTCAGCAATTCGCCGAACGCGAGATACGCCGGCGCCGCGGCGCGGTTGTCCTCGAGGCGCTCGCCGTAGGGCGGATTGGTGATGACGAGGCCGGTCGCGAAGCCGTCAGGACGATGGGCCCTGTCGAGCTCGTGGTGATGCAGGGTCAGGAACCCGGAGATGCCGGCCTGCTGCGCGTTCTGCTTGGCTGCAGCGAGCACGGCGCCATCGCGGTCCGATCCGAAATAACGCGCGCTGTCGGTCTTGCGGCCGCGCGATGCGCGTTGTTCGGCTTCGTCAAGCAATGCTTGCCAGAGCTGCGGCTGATGGCCGCGCCAGCGCAGGAAACCGTAGTGCGTGCGCAGCAGGCCCGGGGCGACATCGGCGGCCATCAGCGCCGCTTCGATCAGCAAGGTGCCGGAGCCGCACATCGGATCGACCAGCGCGCCGCCGTTCGCGGCGATCTCGGGCCAGCCGGCGCGCAACAGCATCGCCGCCGCAAGATTTTCCTTCAGCGGCGCGATGCCGGTGTTGCGACGGTATCCGCGCTGGTGCAGCGGCCCGCCGGACAGATCGAGCGAAATCTGGGCCATCGAACCGCGCACCAGCACGTGCACGCGCAGGTCCGGCGTGTAGGTGTCGATGTTGGGGCGCTCGCCGCTGACTTCGCGCAGGCGATCGACGATGGCGTCCTTGACGCGTTGCTGGGTGAACTGGGTGTTGCGCAGGCTGTCGTTCACGCCATGCGCGTCGACCGCGATCGTGCCGTTCGGCGCGATGTGGTCTTCCCACGCCATCGCGTGCGCCGCTTCGTACAGTCGGTCGGCGCTGATCTCCTCGATCTTCAGCAGCGGCATCAGGATGCGGCTGGCGAGCCGCGACCACAGGCAGGCGCGATAGGCGGTCTCGAGTTCGCCCTCGAAATGCACGCCGGCGATGGTCTGCTTGGTGCTGGTCGCGCCGAGCGATGCGAGCTCGGTCGCCAGCAATTCTTCGAGTCCTTTGGGACAGGCAGCGAAGAACGGCATCAGCGCACCTGCCCGTGGGCCACAAGGCGATCGAGGAACTGCCCGAACCAGGACGCGGTGTCCTCGACATGATCGGACAGCCGATGGGTGTCGGCGACCAGGTGCAGGGTCGCGCGCCGCGCGTCGGCGAAGTCGATGACGGCGCGCGCCGGAATCAGCTCGTCGTCCCAGCCGTGCACGATGGCGAGCGGCACGGTCGCGGCATCGAAACGCGTGTCGTGGCCGCGCATCAGCAGCGGCAGCGCCAGCAGGAACAGCCCCTTCGTCTCGACGCGCAGCGACGCCATGCCGCTGATGAAGGCTCCGAAACTCGAACCCGCCAGCACCAGCGGCCCCTGCACGGTCTTCGCCACGTCGAGCAGACGCGCCAGCCGCTGCGGCCCGGCTTCGAGGCCATGCGCCGCATCCAGATCGCGATAGTCGGGACGGAGCGCGCGCCACCCGCGTTGTTCGGCCACCGCCGCCATCGCGGTGACCTTGGTCGCGTCCGGCCCCGATTCGAGGCCGTGCGACAGAATGGTGGTGCCGATCATGCGCGATCACTCCGTGTGCTCTGGCAAGCTTAGCCGGATGCACCTCGACGCCGCCAAAACCGACACCCGCCCGCTCGCGATCTTCCTGATGGGGCCGACCGCGTCGGGCAAGACGGCGCTGGCGCTGGCACTGGCGGATAGCAGGCGCTTCGGCCTGATCAGCGTGGATTCGGCGCTGGTCTACCGCGGGCTCGACATCGGCAGCGCGAAACCGGATGCGGCGACGCTCGCGAAATATCCGCACGCGCTCATCGACGTTCTCGATCCGGAGCAGGCGTATTCGGCCGCCGATTTTTGTCGCGATGCACGGGTGGCGATGGATGCGATCGCGGCGGACGGACGCATTCCGCTGCTGGTCGGCGGTACGGGTCTGTATTTCCGGGCGCTGGGGCGGGGCTTGTCGGATCTGCCGCAGGCCGAACCGGCACTGCGCGCGCAGATCGAGGCCGAGGCGGCCGAGCGCGGCTGGGTCGCGATGCATGCCGACTTGCAGCGGTTGGATCCGGTTGCGGGTGCGCGCATCCACCCGAACGATCCGCAGCGCATTGGCCGCGCGCTGGAAGTCATTCGGCTGACCGGCCAGCCGCTCTCGGCATTGCAGGGGCGGGCACAGGTCGATCTGCCGTATCGGCTGCTGAAGATCGCGCTGTTGCCCGATCGCGCCGTGTTGCACCAGCGCATCGCCGAGCGTTTCGACCTGATGCTGGCGACCGGATTCCTGGATGAGGTTCGGGCGCTGATCCGACGTCCCGGCCTGCATCCGGACCTGCCGTCGATGCGCTGCGTCGGTTATCGGCAGGCCTGGCAGCACCTGCGTGGCGAGATCGACGCGGAAACCTTGCGTCGCACCGGCATCGAGGCGACCCGGCAACTGGCCAAGCGCCAGATCACCTGGATTCGCTCGGAACACGATGTGTTCGTCCGTGATCCGCTTGACGCGAACGGGTTGGCGTCCGCCAAGTTGTTGATCGACAACGCCATTGTCTGAGGGATGGGTCATCAGTCACGGCCGTGCTGCGGGCTTGATTCCGGCTTTGGCGCCCGCAAAACCGCTACACTCGTCGCACTTTTCAGACCGGCGCGTGTCTCACGCGTCCGGCCGGCGCCCCGCCGACGTGGTGGCGGCGCGGATTCTTGGTCGTACCCCCGGGAGCACAACATGTCCAAAGCCCAGTCCCTGCAAGATCCCTTCCTGAATGCCCTGCGTCGCGAACGCATTCCGGTGTCGATCTACCTCGTCAACGGCATCAAGCTCCAGGGCACGGTCGAGTCCTTCGACCAGTTCGTGGTCCTGCTGCGCAACACCGTCAGCCAGATGGTCTACAAACACGCCATCTCGACGGTCGTGCCGGCGCGCAACGTCAAGGTCGGCGATGGCCCGCATGGCCACGACCACCACGAACCGGCCGCCGAAGGCTGATCCGGGACGCTGAACCGACTTGGACTTTTTCGGCAGAAACAAAGGCGGCGAACGGGCCCTGCTCGTTCAGCCGCATCCCTCCGGTCGCATCGATCCGGAAGCCTTGACCGAGTTCACCGAACTCGCGCGCTCGGCCGGCGCCGACATTCTCGACACCCTGACCGCGCGCATCGACGCGCCGAATTCGCGGTTCTATCTCGGCACCGGCAAGGTCGAACAGCTGCGTGAACTGAAGGAAGCGCACGGCGCCGACCTGGTGCTGGTCAATGCCGCGCTCAGCCCGGTGCAGGAACGCAACCTGGAAAAGGCGCTGAGCGCGCGCGTCGTCGACCGCACCGGCCTGATCCTCGATATCTTCGCCAGCCGCGCCCGCACCCACGAAGGCAAGCTGCAGGTGGAACTGGCCCAGCTCAAGCACTTGTCCACGCGACTGGTGCGCGGCTGGACCCATCTCGAACGCCAGCGCGGCGGCGCCATCGGCCTGCGCGGACCAGGCGAAACCCAGCTCGAACTCGACCGTCGCATGATCGCGAATCGGGTCAAGGCGCTGGAAGCCCGTCTCGACAAGGTGGAAGTGCAGCGCACCCAGGCACGGCGTCGGCGCGAACGTGGCGAATTGCCGATCGTGACCCTGGTCGGTTACACCAATGCCGGCAAGTCGACGCTGTTCAACGCCATCACCGGCGCCGGCGTCTATGCCGCCGACCAGTTGTTCGCGACCCTGGACCCGACGCTGCGCAAGCTTGACGGCCTCTCCAGCGGTCCGGCCATCCTTGCCGACACTGTCGGTTTCGTGCGCGACCTGCCGCATGACCTGGTTGCGGCCTTCCGCTCGACGCTGTCGGAAGTGAAAACCGCCGACCTGTTGCTGCACGTCGTCGACGCGTCCGACCCGCACCGCAACGAACGCATCGATCAGGTCAACGCCGTGCTGGCCGAGATCGGCGCCGGCGACGTGCCGCAATTGCTGGTGTTCAACAAGATCGACCGCGTGCCGGACCTCGCGCCGCGGCGCGAGCGCACCGACGACGCCGGGCACGAACGCGTGTTCGTCAGCGCCATGCAGGGCGCCGGCCTGGATCTGTTGCGCGACGCCATCGGCGACCGCTTCATCGGCACGCGGGTGCGCCAATCCATCGTGCTCGGCCACGACGAGGCGCGGCTGCGCGCCAAGCTGTTCAAGGCCGGCGTGATCGGGGGCGAATTCGCGGACGACAGCGGCTGGCGCATCGACATCGACGCGCCGCGTGCCGCCATCGAGCCGCTGTTCGGCCTGCCGGACGGCGACGGCGCGCGTTTGCGCGGCCACTTGAACCTGCCCGAACTCGAACCCACCTGAATCGAGCACGACACGCGCGAACTTGCCCGGAATTTGTGCTGGCCTTGACAGGGACTTCCCCTACAATGCCGCGCCGAATTTTCGACCGAACGCTATTTTGCACAACCTGGAGCGCTGCCGACGTGGTGGCGCGGAGCTGGACATGGCCTGGAACGAACCTGGCAACAACAACAAGCGCCGCGACCCCTGGCAGGATGGCGAGAATCGCGATCTCGACGAGGCCATGAAGCAGATGAAGGATCGTCTCGGACGCTTCTTCGGCGGCGGCAAGGGCGGCGGTTTTCCCGGCCCCTTGCTGATCGTGCTCGGCGTGCTCGGCGCCTGGTTCGCGATGGATTCGTGGCAGACCGTCGACGAACGCGAACGCGGCGTCGTGTTGCGCTTCGGCAAGTTCGACCGCGTCATGGGCGCCGGCCTCAATCCGAAGTGGCCGCGTCCGATCGAAACCGTCGAGATCGTCGAGACCACGCGCGTGCGTTCGGACTCGGCCGAAGTGCGCATGCTGACCAAGGACGAAGCCCTGGTCATGGTCGACTTCAACGTGCAATACACCGCCAGCGACCCGTATCTGTTCCTGTTCGGGGGCCGTGCGCCCGAGGACACCCTGCGCCAGACCACCGAGAGCGCGATCCGCCAGGTGATCGGCGCCTCGACGCTGGACGACGTGTTCAGCGAAAAGCGCACCGAACTCGCGAACACCGCCAAGGAAGAGCTGCAGAAGACGCTGGAACGCTACAACACCGGCATCGTCGTCACCGAGCTGAACTTCCAGAACCTGCGGCCGCCGGCCGAAGTGAAGGAGGCTTTCGACGACGCCATCGCTGCCCGCGAAGACAACCAGCGCATCAAGAACGAAGCCGAGGCCTATGCCCAGAAAATCGTGCCGGAAGCGCGCGGTCTCGCCGAACGCAACAAGGCCCTGGCCGAAGGCGAGCGCCAGAGCGCCATCGCCAAGGCGACCGGCGAAGCCGCGCGGTTCAAGCTGCTGGTCGAGCAGTACCAGAAGGCGCCGCAGGTCACGCGCAAGCGCCTGTTCCTGGAAACGATGCAGGAAGTGCTGTCGCGCAATCCGAAAGTGATGGTTGATGCCGGCGCCAGCAACAACATGATGGTGTTGCCGCTCGAGAAGCTGATGCAGAACGCCGTATTGCCCGCGCTGCCGAACCTGCATGGCGAGACCGTGACGGCAACGCCGGCGCCGTCGGTCCGGGCCGCAGCGCCGGAGCGTGAAGCCTTCGACCCGATGCGCGTCGCGCGGGAGCCGCGCCAATGAAACAGCTGATCCTGATCCTGCTCGCCGTCGCCGCGCTCGTGCTCGGCAATTCGGTCTTCGTCGTGCGCGAGAACGAACACGCGGTGCTGCTGCAGTTCGGTCGCGTCGTGCGTTCCAGTTACGCGCCGGGCCTGCACTGGAAAGTGCCGGTGCTGCAGAGCGTGCGCAAGTTCGAGCGCCGCATCATCACGCTCGACAAGGAGCCGCAGCGCTATCTGACCTCCGAACGCAAGGACGTCCTGGTCGACTTCTTCGTGAAGTGGAAGATCAAGGACGTGGCGCGTTTCTATACCGCCTCGTCCGGCGACGAACGCCTGGCCGAGAGCCGACTCGATTCGACCACGCGCAACGCGCTCGGCAAGGAAATCGTCAAGCGCTCGCTGCAGGAAGTCGTGGCCGACCAGCGCTCGGAGCTGATGGCCGACCTGCGCGGCACCATCAGCGAAGCCGTGTCGGAACTCGGCATCGAAGTCGTCGATCTGCGCGTGATGCGCATCGATTTGCCGGACGAAGTCAGCCAGAAGGTCTTCGATCGCATGACCTCGGAACGCAAGGCGGTCGCGAACAAGCTGCGCTCGCAGGGCACCGAAGCCGCCGAGAAGATCCGCGCCAGCGCCGAACGCGACGCGCAGATCGCGATGGCCGAGGCGCAGCGCGACGCGCAGCAGATGCGCGGTCAGGGCGATGCCGAGGCGGCCAAGATCTATGCCGAGGCCTACAACCGCGATCCCGAGTTCTACGCGTTCTGGCGCAGCCTGGAAGCCTATCGCGCCTCGTTTGCGGAACCGGGCTCCGTGCTGGTGCTGGATCCGAAGTCGGAGTTCTTCCAGTACTTCGGCGAAGGCGGCAAGCCGTGAACGACGGCAGCCTCGTCGACACCCTCTGGGTCGCGGGCTGCCTGGTGTTCGTGTTCGAAGGGCTGATGCTCGCGGCGATGCCGTCGGGCTGGCAGAAGTTGATGAGCCAGATGGCGACGTTCGACCCGGCGAAACTGCGCTGGATCGGTGTCGGCGCCATGCTGGTCGGGCTGGTCGGCATCAAGCTGCTGGCGCACTGAAGTTTCTTGATCTCGGGGATACCGCAATGGGCAAG
Organism: Ahniellaceae bacterium; assembly: GCA_044229785.1. Classification (GTDB taxonomy): domain Bacteria; phylum Pseudomonadota; class Gammaproteobacteria; order Xanthomonadales; family Ahniellaceae; genus JADKHK01. The sequence continues at coordinate 3,323 of JBGASK010000038.1, read as the reverse complement.
TCGGTCGTCATTCTCGGCGCGCAATGGGGCGACGAAGGCAAGGGCAAGATCGTCGACCTGCTGACCGAACAGGTCGGTGCGGTCGCGCGTTTCCAGGGCGGCCACAACGCCGGCCACACCCTGGTCATCGGCGGCAAGAAGACGGTGCTGCACCTGATCCCGTCCGGCATCCTGCGCGACGACGCGTTGTGCCTGATCGGCAACGGCGTGGTGCTGTCGCCGGCGGCGTTGCAGACCGAAATCGCGGAACTCGAAGCGCAGGGCGTGGACGTGCGCCCGCGCCTCAAGATTTCGCCGGCCACGCCGCTGATCATGCCGTACCACATCGCCATCGATCAGGCGCGCGAGAAGGCCTCGGGTGCGAAGGCCATCGGCACCACCGGCCGCGGCATCGGTCCGGCGTATGAAGACAAGGTCGCGCGTCGCGGCATCCGCATCGCCGACCTGTTCTATCCGGAGCAACTCGCCGAGAAGCTCAAGGCCGCCTGCGAGTACCACAACTTCGTGCTCGCGAACTGGCTCAAGGCCGATACCGTCGATTACGACAAGGTGCTGGCCGAGGCGCTGGCGTTCGGCGAATACGTCAAGCCGATGGTCGACGATGTCTCGACCCTGCTCGTCGACCTGCGCAAGGCCGGCAAGCGCGTGCTGTTCGAGGGTGCGCAAGGCTCGCTGCTCGACATCGACCACGGCACCTATCCCTACGTCACCTCGAGCAACACCACGGTCGGCGGCGCGCTTGCGGGCTGCGGCGTCGGCGCCGACGCCATCGACTACGTGCTCGGCATCTGCAAGGCCTACGCGACGCGGGTCGGCGGCGGTCCGTTCCCGACCGAACTGAACGACGAGGTCGGCGAAGGCCTGCGCAAGCGTGGCCACGAGTTCGGCGCCACCACCGGGCGTCCGCGCCGCTGCGGCTGGATCGACCTGGTCGCGCTGCGTCGTGCGGTGCAGGTGAACGGCATCAACGGCCTCGCCATCACCAAGCTCGACGTGCTCGACGGCATGCCGACAATCAAGGTCTGCATCGCCTACGAATATCGCGGCAAGCAGCGCACGCTGGCGCCGCTCGATGCCGCCGGCTGGGACGAATGCAAGCCGGTGTACCTGGAATTCCCGGGCTGGTCGGAACCGACCCAGGGCATCCGCGAATTCGGCAAGCTGCCGCCGGCCGCACGCGCCTATCTGCGTGCGGTCGAGGAGCTGGCCGAATGCCCGATCGCCCTGGTCGCGACCGGCGCCGATCGCGACGACACCATCCTCCTGCGCGATCCCTTCGCCTGATCAGCCGCCGGCAGCGAGGCGCGCGAGCGCCTCGCCGTCCAGCCGGCATACGCGCCAGTCGTCGAGCAGGCGCGCGCCGAGCGACTGGTAGAAGCCGATCGCCGGCGCATTCCAGTCCAGCACCGCCCATTCGAAGCGTGCGCAATCGCGTTCGACCGCGAGTGTCGCCAGATGCGCGAGCAAGGCCTTGCCGATGCCGAGGCCACGGCATTCGGGGCGCACGAACAGGTCTTCCAGATACAGGCCGCGACGACCGCGGAAGGTCGAGAAGTTGTGGAAGAACAGCGCGAAGCCGGCCGGCTGGCCGTCGTGTTCGGCGATCACGACCTCGGCCTGCGCGCGTTCGCCGAACAGATTCGCGGCGATCATCGCCTCGTCGGCGACGACCTGGTCGAGCAGCTTCTCGTAGTCGGCCAGGGCGAGGATGAATTCGAGGATCAGGGGCACGTCTTCGCGCGTGGCGGCGCGCAGCGTCGTCGGCATCGGCAATCTCCATCGGGCACGCGAGTATCGCGTTAGACTGGCTCCCCATCCACCGGAGCCTTCGCCATGACGATCTGTCCCGTCGCAATCGCAGTGGGCTGCAAGCGCTGTCCGATCTTTGCCGTGTGTCCGGCCAAGTCGATCATCGGCGATCAGCCGGCGGCGGCCGAGTCGGCGCCTCCGGCCAAGTCGGCGAGCAAGCCCGCCGCGAAGCGCAAGGCGCGCAAGTCGAAACGCTGATCGCCACAACATTCCCTTTGCCCTGAGCCTGTCGAAGGGCATTGCCGCGAAATTCGCTTACGGCGCGTCGTCGTCGCTCGGCGCCACGGTGGCGCGGCTGATGCGATCGTGCAGGGCCAACCAGCGCGGCTCGTCCGGCGGCAGTTCGATCAGCAGGCGCTCGGCGCCTTCGGCGTCGAGACTGCGCAACGCCGCATAAAAATGGCGGGCATACTGCTCGGGATCGTTCGGCATGACCAGGCCATGCACGCCGCTCGGCAGATGCCGCAGCGCCAGCACCCGCACCGATTCGCCGCTGCCATGCGCCTGCCGGATCATCGTGTCGAGACGCTCGGTCGGCACGCGTTCGGCTGGCGTGTCGGGCGCGTAGTGGCTGGCGAGCGAGCCGGACACGCGCGGACTGACCTGCTGTGCGCCGGTCGCGATCGGCAGACCGAGCGCCTGGGCGATCGCGTCGGCGCCGATCTGTCCTGGTCGCAGGATGCGCGGCGTGTCGCCGCTCAGATCGACGATGGTGGATTCGATGCCGACCTTGCACGGTCCGCCGTCGAGCACCATCGACACGGTCGCGCCGAATTCGTCGCGCACATGCTGGGCCGTGGTCGGGCTGACATGACCGAAACGATTGGCCGACGGCGCCGCCAGGCCGCCGCCGAAGGCGTTCAGCAGTGCGAGTGCGACCGGATGGTTCGGCACGCGCAGGCCGACGGTGTCCTGCCCGCCGGTGACGAGATCGGTCACGCCGGGCGCACGCTTCAGGATCATCGTCAGCGGCCCCGGCCAGAACGCCGCGGCCAATCGTTGCGCGGCCTGGGGCACGTCGCGCGCCCAATGCGGGATCTGCGCCGCATCGGCCAGATGCACGATCAGCGGATGATCGGCCGGGCGACCCTTGGTTGCGAAGATGAGTCGCACCGCATCGGCATTCGCGGCATCCCCCGCCAGACCATAGACCGTTTCCGTCGGCAGGCCGACCACGTCGCCGCGTCGGAGTGCGGCGCAGGCATCGGCGAGTTCGGTCGCGGAAACGAGTTTCAGGTCGGTCATCGCCCAAGCGTAGCGGGCATCACCCGCCCTGGCACGCGATTCAGAAACTGCGCCGCAAATCGATGCGCCACAGATCGCCGCCCGTGTCACTCGGCCTGCCAAGGCTTGCGGACGCCGCATGATTGCTCGCGCCGTGCATCCATTCCAGGCCCTCACGCCTGTCGACGCCGAAGCTGCGCCGCAGCGACAGTGTCAATGTCCTGCCGTCGTCGCTGTTGTCCTCGGCGCCGCCGTCGCGATCGATGATCTGGTAACGCTCGATCCGCGCC
>JBGASK010000037.1:0-25283 GCA_044229785.1 Ahniellaceae bacterium | reverse complement strand
GGTGTACGAGACGGCGACGTAGCACTGGTACTCGAGCGCACGCGCATGCGAGCCGACGCGCACGCGGTGGTAGCCGGCGAGCGAATCGGTGCAGCTTGGCACCAGGATCAATTCGGCGCCGAGGTCGATCTTCTCGCGCACGTCGTTCGGGAATTCGCTGTCGTAGCAGATGGCGACGGCGCATTTCACACCCTTGACCTCGAACAGCGCATGGCCGTTGCCGCCGCTGATGCCCCATTGCTCGTGCTCGAAGCGGGTCATGCGGCGCTTGTCCTGCACGTGCTCGCGGCCGTCGGCGGTGGCGATGAAGCAGCGATTGCGATAACGACCGTCTTCGTCGCGCACCGGGATCGAGCCGCCGACGATGCCCATGCGGAAGCGTTTCGCGCGATCGGTGAGGTAGAGCCGGTATTTGCGGATCCACGGCTGCAATGCTTCGAGCTGTTTCGGCAGCGATTCGCGCACCGCGGCGGCGAACATCGTGGCCAGTTCCATCGTGAAGTATTCGGGCAGCAGGGCGAGGTCGGCGCCGCCGCGCCTGGCTTCGCCGAGCACGAGGTCGAGCTTCTTCTCGAAGGCATCCCAGGCAGCGATCGGGCCGACCTGGTATTGGCAAGCAGCGACGCGCAGCGCTCGGTTCATGTCAGGCCCCCGGGGATTTGCGCCAGAATTGCATCGGCTTCGGCGATTCGACGCGCTCGCCGATTTCCTGCCAGCTCAGCGTCGTGGTGCAGCCGTCGATCGGCGCATAACCGCGCTTGCGCCAGAAGGCATCGAGCGCGACGGCATCGGCTGGGCGGCGCGGGTCGTCCTCGGCGCGTTGCACCGCACAGAACACGCAATGCGTCAGACCCAGCGCCGCGGCATGGGCCTCGCGATGGTCGAAGAAGGCGACCCCGATGCCACGGCCGCGACAGGCCGGATCGAGCACGGATTCGCCGAGGTATAGCGTGTTGTCGAGGGTGATGGGGGGGGAGATCGCGGGAGGGAGCCCGCTCCCGCAATGCTGGAGCAACCCCGTGGGAGCGGGCTCTGCCCCGCGATGTTCAAACGGCCGCCGGATCTCCTCGGTTTCGTGCGCCAGCGGCAACGCGGTCGATGCACCGACGACACGTTCCCCATCGAAGCAGATCGCGACCATGGCATCGGGCGTGTCGATGTAGGTCTGCAGGTAGCGGCGCTCGTAGGTCGGGTTGCCGTCGTACAGGTAAGGCCAGGCGCGGAACACCTGGATGCGCAGCCGCGCGATGTCATCGAGATGGCGACGGAGGGCCTCGCCGGTCTGCGTGACGACGCGCAGTTCGCTCACGCCGACACCTGCGCGATCCAGTCCTGCAGGTTGTAGTAGTTGGTCACGCGACGAATCAGCCCGTCGTGGACCTCGAAAAAGGCGCCGACCGGCAGTCGATAGCGCTGGCCGCGCGCCGGCGGCAGGCCTTCGTCGGTCACCTTGTATTCGCCCTCGATGACGAACTCGGCGGCGGCGCGTGTGCCCGCGGCTTCGGTCAGCACGACCAGATCGACGACCTGCTCGCTGTAGCAGCGGTCCATGTGCGCAAGGAAGCCGCGGAACCAGTCCTTGCCGACATGGCGCGACCCCTGGTTGGCATCGTGCACGACATCGTCGCCGAGCAGGGCGATCATGCCCTCGAAGTCGGCGCGATTGAAGGCGGCGTAATAGGCGCGGATCAGTGCGGCGGTGTCCATCGTGGCGTGCTCCATGGGGATCGGCGGATTATGCGGCGCGACGGCCACAGCGTCATCGTGCGGCGGCAATCTGCAACGATCCGTTTGCCATGCATGCACGGCGACTGCGATATAAAGGCCGGCCATCCAGCCCCTGCCCATGAGCGCATTCCCGGAGATCGACGGTTACCGCATCGAACGCCGCCTTGGCGAAGGCGGCATGGCGGCCGTGTATCTGGCGACCCAGCTGTCGCTGGACCGGCCGGTCGCGATCAAGGTCGTGCATTTCCGCGGCAGCGGTGCCGACCAGATGGCCATGCGTTTCGAACACGAGGCGCGCACCATCGCGCGCCTGGAACACCCGAACATCGTCGGCATCTTCGAAGTCGGCCGCACCCGCGACGGTTCGCCGTATTACTCGATGGCCTATCTGCCGAACGGCGACCTGAGCCACGCCGCCATCACCGGCCGCGAGGAAACGATCGCTTCGGTCTTGCGCGCGATCGCCTCGGCGCTCGGGTTTGCGCACGCCCAGGGCGTCGTGCATCGCGACGTCAAGCCCGACAACGTGCTGTTCGACCGCGAGCAGCGCGCGCGCCTGGCCGACTTCGGCATCTCGCGCAGCCTCGGCAGCGTGCGCGTGACCACCACCGGCGACGCCATGGGCTCGTCCGCCTACATGAGTCCGGAACAGGCGCGCGGCCTTGAGGTCGACGCGCGTTCCGATCTTTACAGTCTTGGCGTGATGGCTCATGAATTGCTGACCGGCGAACTGCCGTTCCGCGGCAGCGACGCGGTATCGATGGCGCTGGCCCATCACACCGATCCGGTGCCGCGATTGCCGGCGAAATTCGCGCGCTGGCAGGCGCTGATCGACCGCGCGCTCGCGAAGCTGCCGGACGACCGCCTCCAGACCGCGGACGAATTCGTCGCTGCGCTGGATCGCGTGTTCCAGCCGCAGGTCCTGAACGACACCGCCGTGGTGCCGAACATCGCCGTCGCACCCGCGGTCATGCGCTCGCCGATGGTGCGCTCCGGGACCGCGATCGCCGCCGTGGTTGCCGTCGTCGCGCTGCTCGCCTGGGCGCTGTGGCCCGATGCGGACGATGCCGTGCCGGCCACCGCGACCAACCCCCTGGCGACGCCGGCCCGCGTGACCGATCCCGCGCTGGCCCTGATCGCCGACCGCATCGCCGCGCAACGCTGGTTCGAACCCAAGTCGGGCAGCGCTTCGGCCTTGCTGGCCGCAGCCCTCGCCGAACGGCGCAACGACGAGCGGTTCGATGCTGCAGACACCTTCGTCGGCAGCGTGCGCGGCAGCATCATGCGTGCGCTCGACGAATCCCGCGATGTCGATGCCGTCGCGCTGATTCGCCAGTTGCGCGATTTCGTCGCCGCACAGGATCTGAAGGCCCGTGAATCCAGCCGCGCGTTCGAGTCGGCGCTGACGGACGCGCTGGCGGCGCGGCTGACAATGGCGGAGCAGGGCGGCGATCCCTTGCCGGTCGAAGCGCTGGCGGCACTGTTCGACGCCGATGCCGGGCTGGCCGAGCGCTGGCAGAAGCTTGTCGCGCTGCGTCAGGCCGGACAGCCGTTGCGGGATCTCGGCGGCCCCCCGATGCGTCTGTTGCGCGTCGACGATGCCTGGCTGGCCATGGGCGAACACGAGGTCACGCGCACCGAATACGGCCGCTTCGTTGCGGCCACCCGGCGCACGTCGCAGCATTGTCGCCAGCTCGGCGCGCCGCTCAGCCTGGTGAAGCCGCGCACCTGGCGCGAGCCCGGTTTTGCGCAGACCGAAGATCATCCGGTGGTCTGCGTCAGTTACGACGATGCCCGCGACTACGCGCGCTGGCTGTCGCAGCAGACCGGGCGCAGGTATCGGTTGCCGAGCGCATCGGAATGGCGGGCCGCAGCGGCGGGCGTGGCGACAACCGGCCCGGCCTGCCGCATCGGCAACGTCTACGCGCGCGACGGTCGCGACTTCAACCTGCGCGAACGCCACGATTGCACCGACGGTGCCGAAGACACGCGCGCCGTCGGCGCCTATCCGGCCAGTGCCCAGGGCGTGTTCGATCTCGCCGGCAATGTCGCCGAATGGGTCGGCGACTGCGCCGCGACCGGTGCCTGCGACGAACGCAAGATCATGGGCAGTTCCTACCGCGATGGCGCAAACACGTCTTTGCTCGGCCTGCACGCCACCCAGGACGGCGACAAGGCTGCGCTCGACATCGGATTCCGCGTCGTGCGCGAACTGTGAGTCAGCCCGCCGGCAGCGTCAATCGCGCGCGCAGGCCGGGATGCGCGGGTTCGAGCTGCAGGCTGCCGCCATAACCCTCGGCCATCTGCCGCACGATGGCGAGTCCGAAACCGCTGCCGGGCGTGCGTTCGTCGAGGCGGACGCCACGCGCCAGCGCGCGTTCGATCTGTTCGTCCTGAAGTCCCGGGCCGTCGTCGACGACGTCGATCCGCCAATGCTCGCCTTCACGATGTACACGCAGCATGACGTGCGTCGTCGCCCACTTGCCGGCGTTGTCGAGCAGGTTGCCGATCATCTCTTCGAGATCGGCCGTGTCGCCGGCAAAAATGGCTTCAGCGGGAATCTCGGCGTCGAAGCGGATGCCGCGTCCGCCGTGGATCTTGCGCATCGCGTCGATCAACGCGGCGCCGACGCGGCCGATGTCGCTGCGTTGCCGTGGGTCCGCCGCCAGCGCACCCTGCAACTGGCGATCCACGATCAACGCGATGCGTGCGAGCTGTGCGCGAATCGCCTCGCGTCGCGCCGGTTCGGCGTGTGCGGCTTCGATGGCGACGACGCTGAGCGGCGTCTTCAGCGCATGCGCCAGATCCTGGGTCGCCGCGCGCGCCTGAGCGAGTGCGCGTTCGTGCTGTTCGAGCAGATCGTTCAGATGCCGGGTCAGCGGCGCGATCTCGTTCGGCAGTTGCGCGTCGGGCAAGCGAGCGGCATCGCCGCGCCGCACCGCCGCGACCGCCTGCGCGAGATGGCGCAGCGGTCTCAGCACGAACCGCATCTGCGTCCAGACCAGGGCGAGCAGCGCGACGCTCGACACGGTCGCGACCACGGCCACCCACCAGCGGAATGCACGCGCCTCCGCCACCAGTTCGCCGCGGTCTGCGGCGACACTGAAGTCGATGGCGCGCTGCGCACGCGGCAGGCGCACATGCCGCGAGGCCATGCGCAGCAGTTCGCTGCGCGGACCGGTCAGGTCGTGCCAGTGCAGCGCGCCGACGTCCCCCGATGCGGGGGCGTCCGGCAGCGTCGTGTCCCATAGCGAACGCGAGCGCAACAGCTGGGCACCGTCGCGGATCTGCCAGTACTGCCCGGACAGCGGGCTGGCGTAGCGATCGTCGCCGGGTTCGCGCGACAGCGTCAGAACGCCATCGCCGTCGATCTCGGCCATGCCGATCAGCTGCACCAGTTCGGCTTCGATGCGGCGGTCGAAACTGCGTGCGCTGGCGTCGTCGTGGATGCGTCCCATCAACCCGACCGCCATCGCCACGACCAGCACGGTGCCGAGGGTTCCGGCGGCGAGCAGTCGCGCGCGCAGCGAGCGCAGACGATTCACGGTTTCGCCTCGAGGCGGAAGCCGCGACCCCGTTCGGTCCGGATCAGGTCGACGCCGAGCTTGCGGCGGATGCGGCCGATCATCACGTCGATGGCATTGGAGTCCGGGTCGATGCCCTGTTCGTAGACGTGTTCGCCCAGTTCGCCGCGACTGACGACGCGTCCGGCGTGATGCATCAGGTAGGCGAGCACGCGCGATTCGTGCGCGGTCAGCGCCAGCGGCGCGTCGTTCAGCGCAAACCGGTTGTGATGGGCGTCATGGCTGAGCGGGCCGACGCGCAATATCGGGTGGGCATGTCCGGCGCTGCGCCGGATCAATGCATGCAGGCGCAGGATCAGCTCTTCGGGCTGAAAGGGTTTGGTCAGGAAGTCGTCGGCGCCGGCGCTGAATCCGGCCAGCTTGTCGTGCCAGCGCGAGCGTGCCGTCAGGATCAGCACCGGCAAGGTCAGGCCGGCGGCGCGCCAACGATCGAGCACGGTCAGGCCGTCGAGGCCGGGCAGGCCGAGATCGAGCACGGCGGCGTCGAAGGCCTCGGTCTGGCCGGCGAATTCCGCGGCGCGGCCCTCGGAACAATGGTCGACGGTGAAGCCCGCGGCCTGCAGCAACGGAATCAGGCGTTCGGCCAGCGCGGCATCGTCTTCGGCGAGCAGGATGCGCATCAGTCGTCCTCGATCTCGATGTCGCGCAACTTGCCGGTGCGCGCCTCGTATTCCAGTTCGACGACACGGCCGTCTTCGCGCAGGATCTCGATCTCGTATTCGTCGCCGTCCAGTTCCGCCTCGATCAACTGGCCCGGATGGCGACGCAGGGCGTCGGCCACCAGCGGCGCCAGCGCCACGCGTTCGCCGCGCGCCACCGCCGAACGTGCATCGTCATGGTCATGTCGGCGCGAACGAGTGTTGTCCGCCATGGCCGCCGGCAGCATCGACAGCAGGAGCAGCGGCAGCAGCAGGACCGGGTTTCGCATGGGCGCAAGCATCGGCGGAAACCATAACGCATTCGTGAACGGGTGCGTCATGCCGGCGTGGGCGGCGATGCGGACACTGCGTCGGCCGGCATGTGCCGGATGCTGCAGAGGTCGATCCATGCGTACTTTCCTCCTGTCCTCCCTTGCCCTGTCGATGACCGCGCTGACCGCCAGCGGCGCTGCGGTCGCGGCCGACGCCATCGGCGATCGCGCCGCCGCCGAGCAACGCCTGCTTGCCGCCGGCTATGCCGAAGTGCGTGAACTCGAACGCGAACATGGCTTCTGGGAAGCCGACGTACGGCGTGCCGACGGGCGCCGCGGCGAAGTGGCCGTCGACGCGGCGACCGGCGACATCTTCGATGCCCGCGATGGTCATCCCCTGCTCGACGCCAAACGCATCCGCGCCGCGCTTTCGGCCCAGGGCTATCGCGACATCCGCGACCTCGACCGCGACGGCGCGTTGTGGGAAGCGGACGCCAGCGATCGCGACGGCAAACGCGTCGATCTGCACATCAGCGCATTCGACGCACATGTCGTCCGTGTCGCATTCGACGACGACGGCCGCGACGATTGAAGGGCCGAGGCCGGGTTCCGCCCGCGGGTCGCGTGGGCGGAACCCGGCCGAAGCGTTCGTCAGCGGTCGTCGCGGTCGCGCGGCGGCAGTGCGTCGCGAAACTGCGGGTTGTGCTTCCATGCCGGATCCGGCGGCGTGTAGTCCGTTCGCGGCGCATGGGTCGAGTGCTCGACCAGTTGCATTCTGTGCAGATAACGCGGGCAGTTCGGGAAGATCTGCTTCGCGATCACGCGCACGATGAAGACTGCGCCCGGGAAACTGTCGCGCAGCGGATCGTCGGCGCGGACCGTGGCGATGCCGTTCACGCGCAATCGCTGCTGTCGCTCGAAATCCGGGAACAGCAGGCCGACGTGCGGATTCACGAGCACATTGCCCCAGCTCCGGTACATGCCGTTGCCGTCGTAGTCCGGAATGGCCAGCGTGCGCTCGTCGAGCACGCGGATGAACCCGGGCAGACCGCCCTTGTACGAGCACTCCGGCTGGCCGCGGTCGTCGGCAGTCGCCACGAAAACCATGGCGCAGTGGCCGATGAAGGCGCGGTCGTCTTCGCTGAATGCGCTGCGCCACGTGACCTGCGCCAGGCGATCGGCGATGCGCCGCGTCTCGCGGGCGTCCTGCAGCCGGCGCATGCCGTCGTGATAGATCGGATCGTCGGCCATGGCGGTTCCCTCGGCGCGCAGGCGCGGTTCCTGGGGCGGTTTCAGTCGTGGATGAAAGCCGCGTAGCGGGCGACGAAATCGGCGAGCTGGCTGCGCGCCTTTTCGTCCTGCAGCAGGCCATCGGCACCGATCAGGGTGTGGGCGCGCGACAGCATGAAGCGGCTGCCGTGAAACGTGCGCGTGCCGAGCGTGTGCAGCACCGGCAGCCAAGCGTTTTGCGCGAGGATGGTGCCGAAACCGCCGGGGGACGCGCCGATCACGGCGAACGGGCGATCGCCGAACAGGCGCGGGATGTCGTTCGCCGGACGCGACAACCAGTCGATGGCGTTCTTGAAGACCCCCGGAATGCCGTTGTTGTATTCGGGCGTGGCGAGCAACACGCCGTCGGCCGCCGCGAGTTTTTCCTTCATCGCCAGCACCGCCGCCGGCATCCCTTCCCGCACTTCCAGGTCGCCGTCATACAACGGGATGCCATGCAGGGTCGCGATCTCCAGTTCGACGCCGGGCAGCGCCAGCGCTTCGATCGTCCGCAACAAGGCGGTGTTGAACGATGCGGCGCGCAAACTTCCGGAAATGCCGAGGATGCGGGTCATCGATTGCTCCTGGAAAAATGAGTGCCGTCCGGTGTGGGAGGATGATGTGCCGAATTCGCAGGCTTGCGCCTCAGAGTTCGGCGACGATGCGCACGATGCTGGGCTGCACCTCGTCGGCCAAGGCTTCCAGCGACTTGCCGGCGGATTCGGAATCGCCGGCGATCTCGCGCAACAGCTTCGCGACATAAACGGACTTGACGGCGTAATTGACGTTTTCGGTGAGGTCGCCGGTGGCTTCGAGCATGCGTTCGGCATTCAACTTGGCCGCCACGACGCCTGCGACTCGGCCATCCATGTCGAGCAGCGGGCCGCCGCTGTTTCCGGCCTGCACCGGAACCGAGATCTGATAGGTGGATTCGTCGTCGAGCACGCCGGACGTGGCGCTGATCACGCCGTTGGCGAGCTTGGGTCGGACGCCCATCACTTCGGCGTGCGGAAAACCGATGGTGAATACCGTGGCCCCCAGTGCAAGCGGTTCGTCGCGCAGCTGCAACGGACGCAGTTCGCGCGGTGCGGTGGCGAGCACGGCGATGTCGTGATCGCGGTCGGTCAGGGCGATGCGGGCGCTGGCTTCGCTGCCGTCTGCGAAATGCAAGCGGATCCGCTGCGTGCCGTCCACGACATGCAGGCTGGTGACGACCTTGTCCTTCGACACGAACCAGCCGGTGCCGGAGCGGCCGCTGATCCCGGGCTCGCGCGCCGACGCGTCGGGCTTTGCGGACTTGCGCCGGACCACGGCGAAGTTCCCGCCCAGACAGTTGTCACGCGCGAGCGCGGAGACCCGCTGCGGGGATACCTGTTGGCGCTTGAGGCCGGATTGCATGCCGTAGACGAAATAGACGATTTCGCGGAGGTCGGCGCGGGTGGCGCCCAGCGCCAGCAAGTCGCCTTCGACCGCCGACGCCTCGGCCAGAACGGCATCCATCGGCTGTCCGGAAGTGGCGGCGTAGGCGATCTCGAGCGCCACGGTCTGCACCGCGGCGCAGTATTTCTGCAACGCCGGGTCGTCGCGCCCGTCGCTGCCGCCGGAGACGTTTTCCGAAGCGACGCCTGGCGGCGGTGCCTGGGTGATGTGAACCTGCCCGTTCTTGTCGGTCCACTTGTAGATCTGACCGGCCTCGGCCCCGGCATTGCACAGGAATGCCAGTGCGACGATCAGGCAAAACGGGAGTCGCATGCGGGCTCTCCGGCAGGGCGGCGCAGTGTGTCGCCTGCACGCTCATGACGCAACCGAGGCTCAACGCCCCGGATGCGCGGCGTCGTGGAAGGCGTGGCAGTTGATGCAGGTGGTGGGGACGAGGTTGCTGGCGTGTTCGCCGCCGTGGCATTGGCGGCAGTTGTCGATGTCGGGCAGCAGCAGGACGTCGCTGGATGCCGCGTTCGGGGCATTGTGGCAGTCGATGCATTGCATCGTCGTGTGCGAGCCGTGGTCGAAGCGCGATTTCGGGAACCAGCTGCCGGCGACGCGCACCGGTGCGACCGACCATTCCTGCGCCGAATTGCGCGATACCGCATGGCAGGTGCTGCAGGCCTTGTCCTCGAACAGGCGGTCGATGGCGGTGCGCGCCTGGTCGCGCGCCCAGCTCAGCGCCTCGGCGCGCTCCTGCGGCGTGATCGGTTGGCCCGGGCGGCGGCGGATGCGCACCACGTTCGGCGCATTGGTCTCGTTGAAGCCGCCTTCCAGCGCTTCGCGCGCGAAGAACTCGGTGATGGTGTAGCCGACTTTCTCGACGCTGGCATGCGGGACTTCGCGGTCGGCTTCGCGGATCGAGAACGTCAGCTTGTGGCAGCCCTGGCAATGCTGCTCGAAGTCGATGGGCAACATGCGCGCACCGCCCGGTTCCGGCCGGTGGCAGCTGGCGCACTCGAGCACCCGGTCATCGCCATCGGCACCGCGGATGCCGGCCGGATCGAGATGCAGGTCGTGCGGAAACGCCAGGCCGCTCTGCTCCTTGATGCCGGGCGTGGCCAGTGCGGCGCGCACCGGCGTGAACTCGCCCTGCGCATTCCATTGCGGCAGCGACACCACGAAACCATCGTGTTGCGTGCCGAAGTCGGTGACATCGGCATGGGCATCCGCATCGGCGATGCGGGTGTCGATCCCGGCGTGGCAGTCGGCGCAGAGTTGCTGATCGGAACGGATCAGGCCCTGGGCGCCGTTGTGGTCGCGATGGCAGTGGGCGCAGCGATCGTTGCCGGCGAGCGACAGGTCGAAGTCGGCCGACACATGGGCCGCGGTCTGTGCGTGGCAGGCTTCGCATTGTTCGTCGCGCACCGAGACGAAGGCCTCGACATGGCATTGCTGGCAATCGCTGCCGAAAAAATGGTGTGCCGATGCGAGCGATCCGGTTTCCCACAGCGCGCGCCCGCCGAGCGGCACGGATTCGACGGCATCGCGCACGGGCGGCGCATAGTGCGAGGCCAGCGGCAACCCGAGGCCAAGCAACAGCATCAGCGCGAACAGCGCCCACGAAACGCGCCGCTTGCCGAGCCCGGCTTCGGTCAGCGTCAGCCGCGGCACCGTGCGGGTCGCTTCGATCTGGGCCTCGTCGAGCGCGCTGATCTCGACCGCGGCTTCGAAGTCGGTGGGAGGTTCGATCAGGCGGATGCGCGTCGTGCCGATGTCGATGCTGCTGCCCGACGTCACCGTCGCGTTCATCTGCGAGGTGCCGTCGACCCGCACGCCGGCCGCGATCAGCGATTCGACGCGATAGCGACCGCCGCCGAGTGCGGTGACGCGGGCGTGCGCGAGCGCCGCACGCAGGTCGGTGATGTAGACCGCCTGGTCGGTGCCGCGGCCGATCCCGAGCGTGTCGCCGAAGTGGATGTCGTCCTCGAAGACGTCTCCGGTAGCCCGTTTCAGTACGCGTCGGATCAGCCAGCGCATCGTCGCCTCACCAGTAGAAGAAGACGCTGACGATGTGCGCGGTCAGCGCACCGAGCAGGGCGAAGGACAGCGGCACGTGCACGTACAGCCAGACTTCCATCAGCGCCTGCAACTGCAGGTCGCGGGCGAGGCGCGTGGTCACCGTCTTCTTGCGCGCCAGCACGTCCATCAGCTTGCGCAGGGCTTCGTTCTTGCTGTCGGCGGCGCGCGAGGACAGGAAATCGACCATCGCGAACATGGTCGGCATGTCGCGCGTCTGTCCGTCCTTGCGTTTCTCGGCATCCTTCTGTTCGAGGAAGGCACGGACCTGGTCGATCGCCGAGTCGGTGTCCTCGCGCGGACGCAGCAGTCGCCACGCCGAACCGCCGAGCTGGGTGCGTTCGTTCGAACGCAGGATCGCGGCGTGGATCTTGGGATCGACCGCATCCGCCAAGGCCAGCGCCTGCTGGTCGAGTTCGACGATTTCCTCGAGCATGGCGTCGCGCGTGGTGTTGTCGCGGTTGCGGGTCATCAGCGCCGGGTAGCGCAGATACGCGAATACGCCGAACAGGCCGCTGGCGATCACCAGCAGCATCAGCACCAGGGCCAGCGTGTGGATGTTCAACCCGACCTGGAAACCCGAATGCAGGAAGGCAACGGCGATCAGGGCCGTGCCCAGATACACGTGTGCCGATGCCCAGCCCAGCATGCTGCCGAAGCGGTTGCCGTAGCGGCGCTTGCGGACGCCGAGCAGCATCAGCCAGACGATGAGCAGGGCACCGATCGTGCCCAGCGTGTAGCCGAGCCAGCTGCCGCCATTCGGCACGCCGATCGGATCGTGCCAGAGATAGGCGACGACGCTCGCGAGCACCAGCAGCAGCGCTGCCCAGAGATAGCGGGCGCCGGCGAAGCTCAGCATGGAATCGCGCATGCTCATCGGCGGGATTGCGCGTAGGCGATGAATTCGTCGGGCCCGATGCGCAGCGCCGCACCGGTCGGGCAGGCCCGCACGCAGGCCGGGCCGCCGCCGAGGTCCTTGCACATGTCGCACTTCACCGCCTTCTTCTCGGCCGGCGACGGCGGCTTCAACGGGTCGTAAGGCGATTCGCCCGGCCCCGGGCCGCGGCCGAACATCAGCCACTGCAGCAGCCCCGGCTTCTTCGGCGGCTTCGCGGCCATGTGGATCACGCCATACGGGCAGTTGCGTTCGCAGTTCCCGCAGCCGATGCAGTTGTCGGCGATGAAGACTTCGCCGTTCGGCGCGCGATGAATGGCATCCGGCGGGCAGTCCTTCATGCAATGCGGATGCTCGCAGTGCCGGCATGAAGTCGGCACGTGCACGTTGGCGAAGGTCGGGCCGGCCTCGCGGTCGAGACGCGATGTGCCGTGGTGCGTCTCGGCGCAGGCCTTCTCGCAGTTGTCGCAGCGCACGCACAGCGATTCGTCGATGAGCAGGATGTCGGTGGCTTCGCCGGCACCCTGCGTCAGCAGGAAGGAAACGATGTCGCTGCCGGCGCCGATCTGCTGCATCGCGATGTTGGCCGCGGTGCGTGCCGAGTATTCGGCCTGCAGGCGCAGGCGCAGCAACGGATCGCGGCCGACGGCGCGCTTGAAGGCTTCGCCGTCGACACGGATGGTTTCGGTCGCGATGGCCGCCTTGGCCGTGGCCGATCGCTTGCTGTCGCCGAGCAGGGCCATCTCGCCGACGTAGCTGCCGGCCGGCACGTAGGAAAGCACGATTTCGCGGCCGCCGATCTCGCGCGAGATCGTCAGCGAACCGCGACGTACCAGATGCAGGCAATCGCCGGCTTCGCCTTCCTTGAACAGCACGTCGCCGGCCTTGTATTGGCGGATCTCGGCCGATTCGACCATCTCCTTCAGTTTCTCGATGCCGGACTCGGGCGTGAAGCGGCTCTGCAAGGCGCGGGCGATGAACACCTTGTCTACCTCGCGTTTCACCGCTTCGACCGACTGGATCAGCCGGTTCATCGAACGTCGCGGCGTTTCGATCAGCAGGCAGTTCGACTGCGCAACCACGCTCGCGGAACGGCGGCGGCCGGAAATCAGGCCCATCTCGCCGAAGAATTCGCCGGCCTTGAGCGCGATGCGCTGCTTGCCGGCGTCGTCGACGAGCACGGCGACTTCGCCGTCGACGATCGAGAAGAACGTGTTGGTGTAATCGTTGCGATCGAAGATCCGGTCGCCCGGCCGCGGCGTGCGGATCTCCGAATCGATCAGGAATTCGCGCAGTTGCAACGGCGTGATCTTCGACAGCAGCGGCACGCGCTCCTGGATGCGCGCCAGCAGCGCGTTCACCGACGAAATGCCGGCGACGTTGCGGAACTTGGCCTTGAGCAGCGGCTCGTCCGCCGGTTCGACGGCGCGGCCGAGGATGTATTCGACGACTTCGTAGCCCTGGTTCATCGCCTGCTTGATCAGCGGATACCCGGCGAGGGCGCCGACGATGTACAGGCCGGGCACGTTCGATTCGTATTTCTCCGAGATCGCCGGCACCGCGTTCGGGTCCTTGCTCGGGAAGACCACGCCGCAGGCTTCGACGAAGGCGCGCGGCGCGGTGGCGCCGAGGCGGGCGATGACGCGGTCGCAGAGGATCTGCGCCTTGCCGTTCTGGGTCGCGACATGCATGCGCAGGCGCTTGCGGCCGACGCGCAATTCCTCGACCGATTCCGGCGCCGCGTTGTACCAGCACTGGATCGTGCCTTCCTCGATGGCGCGCAGGATCAGGCGCAGGTTGCCTTCTTTGGCGCGCGCGAATTCGTCGCGGCGGTTGATGACGATGACCTGGTTGTTCTTCGCCAGCGCCAGCGCATTCTCGATCGCGGCGTCGCCGGCGCCGACCACGACGATGGTCTCGCCGACGTAGGCATCGGGATCATCGAGCTGATACTGCACCGTCGGCAGATCTTCGCCGGGAACGCCGAGCTTGCGCAGGTTGCCCTGCATGCCGATGCCGAGCACGACGTGCTTCGCGACGACGGTCGCGCCGCTCGCGCAGTCCAGGCGGAAGCCGTCGGCGTCGCGCACGACCTTGGTCACTTCGTGGCCATGCCGAACAGCCACCTTCAGCGTCGCGACGCCGGCGTTCCATTCGCGCAGGATGGTTTCGCGGCTGCCGGCCTTGAAGGGCAGGGGCGAGCGCAAGGGCAGGATGCCCGGCTCGTCCATCACGTGCTTGCCCTTCTGGTAGCGGAAGATCGTGTTCGACAGGTGCGGCGCGGCTTCCAGCAGCACATGCGACACGCCCAGTTCGGCCGCGCGCGCGGCGGCGCTGAGTCCGCCCGGGCCGGATCCGACCACCGCGATGTCGACACGTTCGCTCATGTTCGTCCCGCTCGATGCCCGATCTTAGCCCGCGGTGCCGCAGGCTCGAAAGGCATCCTGCCACATTCCGTTGCGAATCGAGTGCGTGCCGGGCTGTCAAGCGGCGAGGCCCTGCATACAATGAACCCCCAAAGGGAGATGCGCCATGAGCGACTTGCATCAGCGGCTGGCAAATGGATTTCCGGATCGCGCCGCACCGACACGGGCTTCGATTCCGAGCGACGCCAAGGGGATTGCCCAATGGGTGGCAGCGTTGCCGCTGGCGAACGCGGCGTCGGCGTCGCGCGTATTGCTGCAGGGCATCCATGAGTTGAACGGCTTGCGCCTGGATGCCGGCGGACGTCTGTTCGCGCTCGAAACCTTGCGCTCCCCGACCGTGCAGATCGTCGCGCAGGCAGATCGTCAAGTGATCGGTTCCTCGTTTCCGTTGCCGCTGGCGAAACAGCAGCTCGGCTTGCAGTCGCGCGAATTCCACGAAGCCATGGCCCTCGGCTATCGCATGGTGCTGCACGACTTGTGCGTGCCCGGCGGCAAGCTGCCCTTCCTCAAGGGCGGCATGGCGGCGCTGGCGGCGGCTCGGGCGATCGGTCATGGCGGGGAATCGCTGTTGCGCGGCTATTTGCTGTATCAGGCGCCGTCGGCCGGCGTATGGCAGGCGCTGCACGACCTGTACCGCTTCACCGACGCCATCGGCGTCGTCGACAAGAACGTCGCCGATCCGTTGCTCGAAAAGGCGGCGATCACGCCGAAGCTGGCGTATGCGCAGGTCCTGTTGCTGGCCATCAGCAACCCCTACCGGCTGGCGCAGAAGGAAATGGCCGACGCGCACGAAGCGATGCGCGCCTGGGCGACCTATTGCGACCTGAGCACGGCGGGCGGCGCCAATGATTTCGACGTCGCCCAGGACCAGGATCGCGGGCCGGGCTACACGCCGGACGAACGCCGCGCCGCCGGTGTGCAGCGCGTGGCGTTTTCGGCAGCGCGCGTGCAGCAGTATCTGGAACGTGAACTGGCGATCGCCGGGATCGCTTCGGGTCCGCTGAGCTTCGGTCTGAAAGGCGGTCCGCGGGTGGTGCTCGGGCAGGACCTGATTCGGCGTCTGTCGAGCACCTGGCGTACCCAATTCGACCGCAATCACTCGCGGCTGGCAGCGGGCCATGAACTGGAAACGCTGATCGGCCTGCACGCCATCCATTTTCATCTGACCGGGCGCCTCGACTTCGAGAACTTCGTGCGCGAGTTGCGCGGCCCCGGCATCAGCCTGAGCGAGCGCGACAGGACCGCGTCGTGGGCGCAGGGCAGCGGCGACGGTGCTCGCGCGCTGCCGACGCGGGCGCGCGTGCTGGATCAGGGGCTCGGCGGCTATCGCCTGCAGTGGAGCGCGGAGAGCGGCGCCAAGGCGCGCATCGGCGAATTGGTCGGTCTGGCGGCGCCGGACGAGGACGAGGCTTCCGAGCGGGAATGGATGGTCGGCGTGATCCGCTGGCTGCGATTCACGCTGGACGGCCAGGTCGATGCCGGCGTCGAATTGCTCGCCCGTCAGGCCGAACCGGCCGCCCTGCGCATCTCCGAAACCGGCACCGGATTCAAGACGCCGGTGCGCGCGATCGAACTGGAGCCCCTGCATCCCGGCAACGGCGGCGGCAGCTTCCTCACGCCGAGCATCGGCGAGCGCAGTTTTGCCCGCATCGAGGTATCGATGCGGGCGGATCGGTATGCGGACACGCGCGAGCCGCGTGTCAACGTCATTTCGGAAATCGACCTTCTGGAGAGTACCGGCGCCTACCTGAGGGTCGCGGCGAAGACGAAAAACGCCGAAAATAGCGCCGCATGAACGATCCCATTCCGTTTTCCGCGCCGATGCTTCGTCGGCGCTCCGTGCCTGTGCGTGTCGGTGGCGTCGCCGTGGGTGGCGACGCGGCGGTCGTCGTGCAGTCGATGACCAATACCGATACCGCCGACGTCAAGGCCACGACGCAGCAGATCGCCGAACTCTGGCGCGCCGGTTCCGAGCTGGTTCGGGTGACGGTGAACAATGCCGAGTCGGCGCGGGCCGTACCCGAGATCCGCGATCGCCTCGCGATGATGGGCATTTCGGTGCCGATCGTCGGCGACTTCCACTACAACGGCCACCAGTTGCTGAGCGACGAACCGGCCTGTGCCGAAGCCTTGGCCAAATATCGGATCAATCCCGGCAACGTCGGCTTCGGCCGCAAGAGGGACGCGCAATTCGGCGCCATCGTCGAGATGGCGATCCGCCACGGCAAGCCGGTGCGCATCGGCGTGAACTGGGGCTCGCTCGACCAAAGCGTGCTGGCGCAGATGATGGACGCCAACCACGCCCGCGCCGTGCCTTGGGACGCGACCACGGTGATGCGCGAGGCGCTGATCGTGTCCGCCGTCGATTCGGCGCGCAAGGCCGAGGAGATCGGCCTCGGTCGCGATCGCATCGTGCTCAGCTGCAAGGTCAGCGGCGTGCAGGATCTTATTTCGGTGTATCGCTCGCTCGCGGCGCGCTGCGATTACGCGCTGCATCTTGGCCTCACCGAAGCCGGCATGGGTTCGAAGGGCATCGTCGCGTCGACCGCTGCGCTGTCGGTGCTGCTGCAGGAGGGCATCGGCGACACCATCCGCATCTCGCTCACGCCCGAGCCCGGCGAATCGCGCACGCGCGAAGTCATCGTCGCGCAGGAATTGCTGCAGACCATGGGCCTGCGCGCGTTCACGCCGCTGGTCACGGCCTGTCCGGGCTGCGGTCGCACCACCAGCACCTTCTTCCAGGAACTCGCGAAGACGGTGCAGGACCATGTGCGCGCGAAAATGCCGGTGTGGAAGATCCGCTACGACGGCGTCGAGAACATGACGCTGGCGGTGATGGGCTGCATCGTCAACGGGCCGGGCGAATCCAAACACGCCAACATCGGCATCTCGCTGCCCGGCACCGGCGAGGCGCCGACCGCGCCGGTATTCGTCGATGGCGAGAAGAAGCACACCTTGCGCGGCGAACGCATCGCCGAGGACTTCGTCGCCATCGTCGAGGACTACGTCGCCGCGAAATACGTCTCGCGCGGCGGGTAAGCCGGATCAGCGGGTACGAATCGGTTTGCCCATGGCTTTTTCCAGAAGCGCGATGCCTCGATCTTCATGGCCTTTGCCGCGTTGGGCGCGAAGCTGGAAATGCGTTTCGGCATCAGCTTCCGCCAGCAACAACGTCGCCATTTCCTCGATGAGTCGGTTGACGCTGGTACGGCGTCGCCGCGAAAGCGCCTTGAGGCGTTCGTACTTGTCGTCGGGCATGCGAATGGTCAGCGCGCTCATGTACGAGTCTCCTTCAAGAGTCGTTCCGGTGTAACGATCTTCAGCTCGGGAAAATGAAGTTCCGCGCGACGCAGATCGCGCAGGTTCCGGCTCACGATATGTCTGGCTTGCCCGGCTACCGCCAGTTCGATCAGATGGTTGTCGCCTTCGTCCGAAAGGTTGGGGCGCCATCCGAAATAGATTGGCGTCCACCGGCAAGTCGAAAGGAAAATGTCCAGCAACTCGCTTCGTTCGTCGGCATCAAGTCGCGATGTACGAAACAATGTCGTGCGACCGAGTACGTCTTCATACTCGGCCAACAAGGTCGTTCCCATCAGCGGCAAGTGGTCGCCGCGCAGACAGGCGACGATGACGGCGTTTGAGGCACCCATGCCGAGGCAGGCGCCGACGAACACATTGGTATCGACGACGATCATGGGCGAGACGGTAGCACGAGTGCCACCAATCTGTATGGCCTCAAGTTGACGGCTCGGCCGACTTGAGCGGTTCGGCGGTGGCGCGATGTTTCGCCAGCACGGCCTCGCGATGTGCGATGTAGGCGCTGGACGCGAGGATGATGAAGGTGCCGGCGACGGTCCAGCGATCGACGCGTTCGTCGAACAGCAGCCAGCCGGCCGTGGCGACGACCGGCAATTGCATGAAGCTGATCGGCGTCAGTGCCGAGACGTCGCCGAGCTTGAGGGCGCGCGTCCACAACATGTGCCCGCCGGTACCGAGCAGGCCGGCCGCGACCACCCACACCCAGACGATGCCCTCCGGCCAGCGCCACACGAGCACGGCCGGAACCAGCGACATCGGTACCCAGATCAGGGTCGTGTAGAACACGATGCGGTCGGCCGGTTCGATCGCCGAGAGCTGCTTGATCTGGATGGAGACGAGGCCGGTCATGAAGGCCGAAATCACGGCAATCAGCATGCCGAAACTGAAGTCGTTGCTGCCGGGCCGGGTGATGACGAGCACGCCGATGAAGCCGATCGCGACGGCGCTCCAGCGGCGCGCATGCACGCGTTCGCCGAGGAACAGCGCTGCGGCGATGACGACGAAGATCGGCGACGAATACGACAACGACACCGCCTGGGCCAGCGGCAGATGGCCGATGGCCCAGAAGCCGCACATCATGCCGGTGATGCCGATCAGGCAGCGCAACAGGTAACGCGGAAAGTGCTGCGTGCGCAGCAGCGACGGGCCATGCCGATACAGCAACGGCAGGGTGGCGACGAGGCCGAAGAAGTTGCGGAAGAACGCCACTTCGAACGTGTGCAGCGACTGCGAAGCGAGCCGGATGGCGACCGCCATCAGGCCGAACAGGACGGTGCTGGCCAGCATCAGCAAGGCGGCTTGGCGATAGTGTTCGCGCGCAGGCGTGGACATGAGCCGAGGAGTGTATCGGCGCCGGTTCGCGGCTTCGGCGGGCGAAGCGCATGCCCGGGATTTGCCTGCGCTTCGGTTACGCTCGCATTCAAGTCCGCGAAGAGAGAAGAGGCATGCGCCGATTCGTGATCATGATCTGGTTCATGGTGTTGTCGGCCTGTTCGCGGGCGCCGGACGAACAGCGCCTGCGCGACACCATCGCGGCGATGGAGACGGCGATCGAAGCCGGCGATCCGGGCGACTTCGTCGACCATGTCGCCGAAGATTTCAGCGGCCAGGGCGGCGACATGGACCAGCGCCAGCTCCGGGCGATGCTGGTGGCGCAGACGCTGCGCCACCAGAACATCTCGGTACTGCTCGGGCCGCTCGAGGTGAAGCTGTACGGCGAGCGTGCCACGGTGAAGCTGCGCGTCGTTGCCGCCGGCGGCGAGTGGCTGCCCGAGGCCGGTCGACAGATCGACCTCGAATCGCACTGGCGCATCGAAGACGGCGAATGGATCTGCTTCGGTGCCGAGTGGCAGTAGGGCCTCGGCCTACCAGGTGTAGCGCACGCTGTAGCGGATTTTCTGCTCGCCGTCGGCGGGAATGTTCACGACGAAGTCGACGGTGTTGGCGTCGCGCTTGTCGTGCTTCACGTTCTCGTCGGTGATCGACCAGCTGCTCCAGCGGTACAGGTATTCGCGCACGCGGATCGTCGCGGCTTCCTTCTTGCGATTGCGCACGCTGATCTCGAAGGTTTCGTCGATGCGCTTCGCCGTGGTGTCGATTTTGTAGTCGACCTGCTTGCGCTCGCCGACCACGTCGAAGGCTTCGCCGAGCTTGATGCGCAGGGTTTCGTTGCGCGGCGTGTGCTTGATCACGTCCTCGCCGATGAATTCCAGGCTGCCGTCCTTGCTGGCCTGGTTCACCCGCACGCGTCCGGCCGGCAGCGGAATGCCGAGACCATTCGCTTCCTTGTTCTCGAATTCCAGCCAGGCGCCGACGCTGCCGCTGCTGGTCGAGCCATACCCCTGGTCGCTGATCGGCGAACCCCAGAAGCCGTAGGGCTGGGGCGACGCGGTGAAGACCAGTTCACGCTTGCACTTCATCCCGACCGCGGACGGGAACAGTTCCAGTTGCTTGGTCGAGTTCTGCGGCAGTTCGGTGCGCCGGCCGAGGGTGTACAGGTGGTACTCGAACAGTTCCGATTCCTCGAATCCGGGTGCCGCGGCTTCCGAAACCATCGTGCGCTTGGCCATGCCGAGGGCCATCGGCGCCGGCGCGGCAGGCGCACGGTTCACTTCGCCGGCCACCAGTTTCAATTGCGCATTCGGATAACTCGCGCCGCTCTGGTTCACGACCGTCACCCACGCGGCCAGGTCCATGCTGCACGCGTTCGCATCACCCTTGAGGATGACGTTGTAGTCGCTCCACCAGGTCATGCCCTGGGTCTGGTACGACACCTGCGCATCGTGCTTGCCGCCGCGCTTCGCGTCGACCAGCCAGACCAGTGTCGGCTTGGTGATCAGGCCACCCGGCAGCGACGGGAAGGCGATGTTGGCGTAGTACGACAGCGTTTGTACCTCGCCGTTCGGCTGCATCAGGATCAGGCCGTTCGTCGCCGACAGCAGCTTGCCGGTGATGGTCTCGACCTTGTCGCCGCGGACCTGGTCGACGCTGATGGTTTCGCCGATGTAGCGGCTCAACAGCTTCTGTCCGTCGACCAGGTCGAACTGGTAGTTCTGCTCGATGACACGCGTGCCGTCCGGGTCGGTGACCGAGGCGAAGCTCACCGTGGTCGGATCGATGCGCGTGGCGACATCGCTGAAGCGCACCTCGCCGCTGCCGTTCGGCAGCTCGAGCTCGCGGCGGTCGCGCACCAGTGCGTACCCGGGCAGCTGCAGTCCGTAGTTCGCCAGTTGCTCGGACGTGATCGCTCCGGGTGCGGCCGACGAATAGACGGTCAAGGAAAAATCCGGCGACGACGCGGCGGCGGTGGACATGGCGAGAGCGACTCCGGTGGCGATGAGGGTGCGGCGCATGACGTAGGTCTCCTGACGATGGATGGAAGCGTAGCCCGGAAACGCGACATGCGCCGCGCCGGGGTTACTTCAACCGCTCCCACAGGAACACGTAGCCGATCGCGTCCATGAACGCGGCCTGCTGGTTGTTCGTCGAGCCGCCATGGCCGCCTTCGATGTTCTCGTAGTAGGTGACGTTCTTGCCGAGGTCGAGCAGCTTCGCCGCCATCTTGCGCGCATGGCCCGGGTGCACGCGATCGTCGCGGGTCGAGGTCGTGAACAGGATCGGCGGATAGGTCTTGGCTGCGTCGATGTTCTGGTACGGCGAATACTTCGAGATGTAGGCCCACTCCTCGGCCACGTCCGGGTTGCCGTATTCGCCCATCCAGCTCGCGCCGGCCAGCAGCTTGTTGTAGCGCTTCATGTCGAGCAGCGGCACTTCGCACAGCACCGCGCCCCACAGGTCCGGGCGCTGCGTGTACATCACGCCCATCAGCAGGCCGCCATTGCTGCCGCCCTGGATGCCCAGGTGTTTCGTCGAGGTGATCTTGCGCGCGATCAGGTCTTCGCCGATGGCGATGAAATCGTCGTAGGCACGCTGGCGATTGGCTTTCAAAGCGGCCTGGTGCCACTTCGGACCGAATTCGCCGCCGCCGCGGATGTTCGCCAGCACGAAGGCGCCGCCGCGTTCCAGCCAGCCGGCACCGGCGCTGGCGTAGTAGCCGGGCGTCTGCGAGACCTCGAAACCGCCATAACCGTAAAGCAGGGTGGGGATGGTGCCGTCGCGGGCACGATCCTTTCGCAGCACGACGAAGTAAGGCACCTTGGTTCCGTCCTTCGAGGCGGCTTCGTGCTGTTCGACGACCAGTCCGTCCGACTTGAAGTGTGCGGCCTGGCGTTTCAGCGGCGCGATCTCGCGCTTGCCTACCGTGCCCGTCAGCAGCGAGGTCGGCGTGAGGAAGTCGGTCACCGTCATGAAGAAGTCGTCGCTCATGTCCGGGTCTTCCGCGAACAGGTTGACGTCGGCATTGAGCGGGAAGTTCAGGTACTTGCTCGACCAGGTCTTGCCGTCCAGCAACATCACCTGCGGGCGGCTCTTGACGTTGTCGAGGATGTTCAGCAGCACGGCGTTGCGCGTCGTCGCATACCCGGCCAGCGAACGCTTCGCGGTGGGCACGAAGAGCGCGGTGTAGGCGTCCTTGCCGGCGAACAGGTCGTCGACGCGGATCGCGACCAGGCTGCCGGCGGACAGCTTGTGCTTGCCCGGCTGCCAGTCGCTGCGCAAGGTGATCAGCGCGTATTCGCGGAAGAAGCCGATCTCGGCATCATCCGGTTTCGGCACCTTGACCAGTTTGCCGTCGCGGACCAGGTGGGTCTCGTTCTGGAAGAAGGCCGGCACACGCACCACGCCGTCGTAGCGCACGCCCTGCGCAAAATCGCTGAAGCCGAAGGTGTAGACGTCGGTGGCCTTGGCCTCGAACACCTGCTTCGCGTCCTTCCACGGGGTACCGCGCTTCCACTCGTGCACGGTGCGCGGATAGCCGGACTCGGTGAGCGAACCGGCGCCGAAATCGGTGCCGATGTAGAGCGTGTCGCGGTCCTTCCAGCCCACTGCCGACTTGGCTTCGGGCAATACGAAGCCGTCCTCGACGAAGCGCTTGCTTTCCAGATCGAACTCGCGCACTTCAACGGCATCGCCGCCGCCGCGCGACAGCGATATCAGGCAGCGGTCCTGTCGGGGCTCGATGCAGTCGGCGCCCTTCCAGACCCAGTTCGCGTTCTCGGTCTTATTCAGCGCATCGATGTCGAGCACGATGTCCCACTTCGGCTCGGCCTTGCGGTATTCGTCGAGCGAGGTGCGGCGCCAGATGCCGCGCACGTGCTGCTCGTCCTTCCAGAAGTTGTAGAAGCGCGTGCCCAGCTTGTTGATGTAGGGGATGCGGTCGGTGGCGTTGTTGATCGCGAGCAAACGCTCATACAACGGTTTGAAGGTCGGGTCGGCTTCCAGCGCCTTCTGGCTCTCGGCATTGCGTGCCTTGACCCATTCCAGCGACTTGGCGCCTTCCACCTCTTCGAGCCACAGGTAGGGATCTTCGTCGGCTGCATTCGCCATCGCGGCACCGGTCAACAAGGTCAGGGTCAGGATCGATTTCGTCAGGTTCATGGGTTCCTCCGGAGCCGTCTTTGTAGCAGTCGCGTCGCGTCCGAGGTAGCCGGTTCGTCCGCCGCTGCGCACGACTTACACTGGCGCACCGTTTCGGAGCCTTGCATGCCTACACGACGATTCAGCACGGTCCCTGCCTCCGGCCAGGCGAGCCTGTTCGGCGACGCCACGGCGCCGAACGAGGTCCACCGGCTGTTTTTCGCGCTGATGCCGGACCCGGTCGCCATGGCGCGCGTCGCCGCCGTCGCGGCGCGACTGCAGTCGGAGCACCGGATGCACGGGAAGCCGATCGCGATGTCGCGCTACCACGCCACGCTGAGCTTCCTCGGCGACAACGACGGCCTGCGTCAGGACTGGGTGGATCGGGCCGGCCGCGCCGCCGAACGCGTTCGCGTCGCGCCCTGCGAGGTGCAGCTCGACCGCGCCGTCATCTTCCGGCGCGGACAGGGCGCATCGCCCTGCGTGCTGACCGGTCCGGCGGGCGCGGACTTGAAGGCCTTATGGTCGATACTGCGTCGCGAATTGATCGTCGAAGGCTTCGGCAAGGAACTCGAGCATTCCTTCGTGCCCCACCTGACCTGGATCTACAGCCGAGACAGCCATCCCGAACAAGCCATCGAACCGATCGTCTGGACCGCCCGCGAATTCGTGCTGGTGCACAGCATCGTGCGCAACCCGGACTACCGGATTCTGTGGCGCTGGTCGCTGACGCCAGATCGGCATGATGTTGCGCTGCAACATCCGCAGGGCTAGCATCGCGTTTCCATTCGGGAGGACAGGTCATGGCGAAAGCCGGTTCGGGTGTGTTCAAGGACTGGGAAGCGTTGCACCAGCAGTGGTGGAACGCGGTCTCGGACGGTGCGGGCAAATTCGTGCATGGCGACTGGCGCGACGGCGCCAAGGCCTTCGGCGACCTGTTCGGCGGCAAGCTGGGCGACAGCACCGATGCCGCGACCGAGCGCTTCGTCAGCGGCACCAAGCAGTATCTGGACTGGGTCGAGAAGTTCTCGGGCCAGCTCGCGGGTGGTGCGCAGTTCCCGAAGGACGCGGCCGCTTGGGCACGCTTGTTCCAGGGCGCGGTCGGTCCGATGGGCGAGATGAAGAATCCGCTCCATGATCTGTTCGCGACGATGACCGGCGACGGCGCGCGCGGCTTCGAACAGTTCTTCAGCGGCTGGCCGAACCCGGCCGACTGGGCCAAGGGCGAGATGCAAGGTCTGCTCGGCCTGCCGGCTTTCGGCTACAACCGCGAATCGCAGGAACGTCAGCAGAAGCTGGCGGCCGCATGGTTGCAGTACCAGGATGCCATGGGCGCCTACAACCGCCTGATGCTCGACGCCAGCAAGGGCGCGCTCGGCAAGTTCGAAGCGTTGCTTGCCGCACGCGAAGAACAGGGTCGTCGGCTCGAAACCCTGCGCGAGGTCTACGATCTGTGGGTCGACGCGGCCGAAGAAGGTTACGCCGAAGTCTCGCTGAGCCCCGAGTTCCGCGCCGCGTACGGCGACCTCGTCAACAAGCAGATGGCGGTGCGCAAGCTGGTGCAAACGGAAGTCGAGCGCTTCACCGGCCAGTTCGGCATGCCGACGCGCACGGAAGTCGATTCGACCGCGCGCCGCATGCAGGAACTGCGTCGCGAGATGCGCGCATTGCAGGAACGCCTGGACGCCTTCGAAGCCGCCCAGAGCGCGCCGAAGACGAGGAAGACGGCCGTCGCCCCATCCAAATCCACCCCGAGCAAGGCACCGGCCAAGAAGGCCGCTGCCCGTCGTTCGCGCTGATCAGGGAGCTAACACATCATGGGTCCGATCCAACTCGAACCGAACAAGGTCGCCGCCGAGCTCTCGCGCTTTGGAGAAAAACTCGCCAAGGGCATGAATGTCCTGAAGAACGTGCCGGACGTGCATTACGGCGCCAGCGAGAAAGAAGCGATCTACAAGGAAGACAAACTCGTCGTCTATCGCTTCAAGAGCACGAACAAGGTCACCCACAAGACGCCGCTGCTGATCGCCTACGCGCTGGTCAACCGCCCGTACATGGTCGACCTGCAGGACGACCGTTCGATCGTGAAGAGCCTGCTCGCCGCCGGCCATGACGTGTATCTGATCGATTGGGGCTACCCCGATCCGTCCGACCGGTACGTGACCCTCGACGACTAC
>JBGASK010000036.1:0-25332 GCA_044229785.1 Ahniellaceae bacterium | reverse complement strand
GATGTTGCCGTTGCCGTACAGCAGGACGCCGTCGGCATTGCCCAGCGGCGTCATGCCGTCGGCGGCAAGGCCGATGTAGTTGCCGAGCACCTGGTTCGCGGTCCCGTCGAGCCGCACGCCGGCCCCGCCATTGCCGGCGATCACGTTGCGATGGCCGGCGCTGCTGCCGCCGATGACGTTGTTGCTGCCGCCGACCTGAATGCCTTCGACGCCATTGCCGATCGCCTGTGTGCCGGCCGCGTTCACGCCGACGAAGTTGCCGATCACCTGATTCGCATCGCCGTAGATGCGGAGGCCCGCGGTAGCGTTTCCGGAGACGACGTTGCGCTTGTTGCCGGTCACATCGCCGATGACGTTGTTGCTGCCGACGATCTGGATGCCGGCGCCGCCATTCGGGCGTGCGAGGACGCCGGCGGCATCGGTGCCGATGTAGCTGCCCCACACCCGGTTGTCGGTGCCGTTCGCGCCAATCTCGATGCCATGGCTCAGATTGCCGGAGACCACGTTGCGCGTCGCCGCCGTGGTGCCGCCGAGATAGTAGCCGTCACCGTCCATGGAGATGCCGACGCCGTTGGCGGCGACGACGCCATCCTGGCGCAGACCGACGTAGCAGCCGACGACGACGCCGTCGGCCGTGTACTCGTCGCCGAAGACCGCCGCATCGCCGAACCCCGTCAGAGACAAGGCGTTGATCGCGATCTGGTCGCCGCGCAGATACAGGCCGCGCGCATTCGGGTCGAGCTGGCTGCCGTCGATGCGGATCAGCGGCGCTCCGGCATAACCAGGTTGGGTGGCGCCGTTGATCTGGGTGAGGTCGTCGGCCAGCATGTCCAACTCGCTCTGCAACGTGATGGTCTGCGCACCGCTGGCGATCGCGAAGGCGATGGTGTCGCCGCCCGCATTGTTGTTCGCCTGCGCGATCGCCCAACGCAAGGTGCCGACGTTGTTGATATCGGTGTCTTGGGTCTTGGTGACGGTGAACGTGGCGGCTTGTGTCTGCGCAGCCATGGTCAAGGCGATGGCTGCGGCGAGGCGTTGCAGGGTCGGGCGGTGCATGGCGATCTCCGTGAATTCGTTTCCCGTGCGGTGGAACGGGAAATCGCGGAGATCCGGACAAGGCCGCTAGAGGCCGCACTCCGACCAGCCGAAGCGGTCGATGACGCACTGGAATTCGCGATCCAGCGGCGCGACGAAGCCGAGGCGCTCGCCGCTGGCCGGATGCGTGAAGGCGAGCCGGCGCGCGTGCAGCAGCAGTCGCCCGACCTGGAATTCGGACTGGAACAGCCGGTTGTGTTCGCTGCGGCCGTGGCTGGTATCGCCGATCAGATGATGCGAGATGTGGTGGAAGTGCTTGCGGATCTGGCGGTAGCGCCCGGTTTCGGGATCGACGGCCATCAAGGCATACCGTTGTTGCGCGTATTTGCCGAGCGCGATCGGCACTTCGACGGTGGCGAGCCGGCGGTAGCGCGTCAGCGCCGGCTTTCTGGGCGAGTTCGGACGCACGTCGCCGAGCGGGTAATCGATCTCGCCGTGCTCGGCCGGCCAGCCGCGACACACGGCCAGATACTGCTTCTCGACCGAGCGCGCCATGAACTGCTTGCCGAGTTCGCTCGCCGCTTCGCGCGTGCGCGCCGCGAGCACGAGGCCGCTGGTGGCGCGGTCGAGGCGGTGCACCAGGAACACGTCGCCCTGCACCTGCCGGCGCAACTGGTCGAGCAGGTCGACATCGACATCGGCGGCCATCCGGCTGGCATGCGCCAGCAGGCCCGCGGGCTTGTCGACCACGAGCAGGTGTTCGTCGAGGTGCAGCAGGTTCAGCGGCGTGGTGTCGTTCATGCGGCGACCGCTGCGCGATGGGCATCGATCAGGGCCGCCTCGAAGACCGGCATGAAGCGCGCCGGATCAGTCAGCGACGATTGTGCGACCCGCACCGGCAGGATCGCGGACAGCGCCTGCCGACGCGCATCGTCGCGCAGCAGCGCCACGGCGCGGGCGACCAGGTCGGCGTCGTCGCGGGCGATCAGTTCGTCGAGTCCGAGATGGGCGAGGATGGCCAGGCTGGAGCGCGTGTGCGGCAGTCGACCGGGGCGGGTCAGCACCGGCAGGCCGCCGTGCAGGCAGTCCAGCGTGGTCGTGGCGCCGCTGAACACCAGCGGGTCGAGTGCCAGGTCGATGCCGGCGACGAGGCGGTGGTACTCGGCCTCGGACACGCGGTCGACGAGTTCGATCCGCGTCCGCACCGCATCGGGGATCGCCGACAGCGCGGCATCGCGGGCGCGCGCACCGGCGACGCCGATCACCCGCAGCCGCGCCGCGGGCACTTGTTCGAGCACTTGCGCCGCGAGCGCGTAGAGGTGTGGCGAGGCCTTGTTGCTGGCATTGACGACGCCGAGCACCGGACTCGCGAGGTCGCGCCGCGCTTGCACGGCGGGTCGCGGCGGCGGTGCCGCGCACCATTGCGGCACCGCGAGGCGCAGCGGCCGTTCGCGGCACCAGGCGTCGCCGTCGCCCGGGTCGGTCCAGCGGGCGCAGACGCGGGCGTCGATGGCGGCGACGCCGGTGGTCGCGACATAGTCGAGCCAGGTGACCTGCAACGGCGCCGGGCGCCAGGCGAGGGCATCGAGCACGCAGCCGTGGCCATGGCCGATCAGGTCGACGGCGATGTCGACGCCGCCGCGCGCCAGCGACACCGCGAGATCGCGCGGGGCGATGTCGCGGATCGACACGTGCGCAACCTGGGGCAGGCGTCGTCGTGCTTCGGCCAGCGTCGCTTCGTCGCTGGCGCCGTAGAAGAACGCGGCGTGGAATCGGCTGCGGTCGTGATGGGTCGCCAGCATCGGCACGAAGCGCGCCAGCGCCGTGTGCGCATCGACCCCGAGATAGGCGATGCGCAAGGGGCCGTCGGCGCGACGCGGCACCTGCCGGAACAACGCGCCGCGGGTCGGCACGAAGCGTTCGCCGTAGCGGCGATGCAGGGCCAGGAAGCGTTCGGGGTCTTCCGGTTCGCGCAGCTTTTCGAGGATCAGGCGGTTCTGCGCGATGACGCTGTCGTCCGGCGCCAGCTGCTCGGCCGCTTCGATGGCGGCGAGTGCCTCGCGGCCGCGCGCCTGGTGCGCCAGGGTGATGGCGATTTCGGCGAGCAGGCGCGGACGCAATCCGTCGACGTGCAGCAGCGCGCGGAACGCGTCTTCCGCGGCGTCCAGCTGCCAGGCCGCACGCAGCGCCACGGCCTCGGCGAGTGCGGCGTCGAGGGCGCGAAGATCCGGCGTCATCGACTGCGCAGGGCCGCGACGAAGGCCATCACCCCGCCGGCGAGCGCGATCCACAGGCCGGCGGGCTGTCCGAGCCAGTGCGTGCCGCCGGCTTCGAGCGCATACAGCAGCGTGGCGGCGATCAGCAGGGCCGCGCCGATCACCGCCCAGACGACCCGCCGCTGACCGCGTTCGGAGACATCGGCGAGACGACGCAGGTCCTCGGAGCGGATGTGCGAACGCGCCTCGCCCTCGGCCGCCTGACGCAGCCAGGTGTGCAGCAGTCGCGGCAGCTCCGGCGCCTGTTCCAGGATCTCGGGCAGACGATCGCGGAAGCGGTCGCGCAATTCGTTCAGGCCGTAACGCTTGCCCATCAGGTCGGCGAGCACCGGCTGCGCCACGGCCCAGATGTCGAGCTTCGGATGCAGCAGGCGACCGACCCCTTCGACGTTCAGCAGCGTCTTCTGCAGCAGCAGCAACTGCGGCTGGATCGTCAGTTCGTAGCGATGCGCGAGCTTGAACAGCTTGACCACGACTTCGCCGATGGAAATCTCCGCGAGCGGCCGCGTGAAATAGGGTTCGCAGACCGAACGCACGGCCGCTTCGAGTTCGTCGATGCGCACATGCGCCGGCATCCATCCGGCCTCGAGGTGCAGTTCGGCCACGCGCCGATAGTCGCGCTCGAACATGGCGCGGAAGTTCTCGGCGAGATGGCGCAGATCGGCATCGGGCAAGGCGCCCATGATGCCGAAGTCGAGCGCGATGAAGCGCGGATCGTCCTTGCGCGCGAGGTCCACCCAGATGTTGCCGGGGTGCGCATCGGCGTGGAAGAAGTTGTCGCGGAACACCTGGGTGTAGAACAGGCGCACGCCCTTCTCGGCGAGCTTCACCCGGTCGATGCCGGCCTTGTCGAGTTCGACCAGGTTGTCGGACGGAATGCCGTGTACGCGTTCCAGCGTCAGCACCCGGCTCTTCGACCAGTCCCAGTGGACGCGCGGCACGTACAGGTCCGGCGAGTGCTCGAAATTGCGCCGCAGCAGGCTGGCGTTGGCGCCTTCGCGCTGCAGGTCGACTTCGCCGCGCAACGTGCGTTCGATCTCGGCGACGATCTCGCGCGGCTGCAGCTTGTCGGCGCGCGATGCCGCATGGCGTTCGAACAGGTTGGCCATCGCCTTCAGCAAGGCGAGATCGGCATCGATGCGTTGTTCGATGCCCGGGCGCAGGACCTTGATCACGACTTCGCTGCCGTCCGGCAATTCGGCCGCATGCACCTGCGCGATCGAGGCCGAGGCCAGCGGCTCCAGATCGAAGCGTTTGAACAATTCGCCGATCGGCTTGCCGAGTTCGGCTTCGATGATCTTCTGCGCCTCGACCCCCGGGAACGGCGCGACGCGGTCCTGCAGCAAGGTGAGTTCTTCGGCGATGTCGGGGGGCAGCAGGTCGCGCCGCGTCGACAGGATCTGCCCGAACTTCACGAACAACGGCCCCAGTTCCTGCAGCGCCAGGCGCAGGCGTGCGCCGCGCGAGAGTGAGGCGAGATCGCCGCGCGGCGCCGGCACGAAACCGCG
Source organism: Ahniellaceae bacterium (assembly GCA_044229785.1). Lineage (GTDB taxonomy): Bacteria > Pseudomonadota > Gammaproteobacteria > Xanthomonadales > Ahniellaceae > JADKHK01. The sequence continues at coordinate 20,513 of JBGASK010000036.1, read as the reverse complement.
CAACCAGCGCAGCGCGCGCAGGCCGGGCAGCAGGTCGAGCAGATCGTCGAGGCGATACCGCGCCAGCGTCGTGCCGATGCCGATCAGCCTGAACGCGGCGCGGCTCATGCGCGCGCCTTCGCGAGCCGGTTCAATGTCGCTTCGAGGCGATCGACGCCGTCGCGCAGGTGATCGACGTCATCGGCAAAGCGGTTCAATTCGTCGCGCGACGCGACATCGCGGCTTTCCTCGCGCACGTATTCGGACGCGGTCTCGGCCAGCGAACGCGCACTCGCCTGCGCGACGCGCAGAGCGTCGGCGAGCGCACGTCCGATCTGCGGCCCCAGTGTCGGCCCGAGATGGCGCGCGAAGGCGGCGTCCCAGTCCGGCGCGAACCGCTTCGCGATCTGCTCGAGACGGCGCAACAGTTCGGCGTCGCCGGAAACGGTCACGCGCCCGGCCGGCAGGCTGTGCTTCGCTTCGGGGCGCAGCAGGCCGATCAGGCCCGCCAGCGTGGTCGAGAGCGACAGATCGGATTCGCCGCGGTTCGGGCCGACCTTGAGCGCGCCATGCTCCACCGACAGCCGCATCGACCATTGCGGCGCCGACCAGGTCAGCGCGATCGAGCGGCCTTCCAGCGTGTGCAGGTCCGCCTGCAGGTCGGGGTCGACGCGCGTGGCCAGGTTCAGAACGGTTTCGAGCACGGCGCCGAGGCGCGCACGCACGGGATTCAGGGAGTCGGAGGTCGCGTTCATCGCGCCAGTTTAGCCGGCCGCGTCGACCTGCAGCGTGTGCGCGATGTCGTCGACCCAGCGCGCGTACATCGCCCGGGAGGGATGCAGGCCGTCGGCGGCGAGCATGGCCGGATCGCCGCCACGATCGCGCGAGGTCGGCGTGATGTCGATGAAACGGACCGCGCGCACGCCGCAGACGGCCGATGCCGCGGCGTTGAACGCATCGATCTCGCGGCCGATGCGGCCGCGGCCGCGACCATCGCGCGCGGCGAAGGCGGCGACGCCCCAGTCCGGAATCGACACCGCGAAGACGCGCGCCGCATCGCCGCCGGCGAACCCGATCGCGCGATCCAGCAACACGCGGAACTCGGCCGCGTAGTTCGCGACCGTGCGGCCGCGATACTGGTTGTTCACGCCGATCAGCAGCGACACGTGCTCGTAACGCGGCGCGAGTACGGCCGCATCGATGGCCAGCGACAACTCGTCCGTCGTCCATCCCGTCTGCGCCACGATCGTCGGCAGCGACCAGCCCAGCTTCGCCGCCAACTGCACCGGCCACCGCCCCGCCTCCGGCACCGCCTCGCCGATCGTGTACGAATCGCCGAGGGCGAGGCAGGTGCTTGCGCTCACGCCACCGCCTGCTGCAGATGCGCGGCGCGCGAGGCGCGCTCGAGGGCGCGCTCGATGCGCGCGAAGACGTCGTCGACCAACTCGGCCTGCGGCAGCAGGGTCAGGCGGAAGTGGGTGCGATAGGGCACGTTGAAACTGCTGCCGGGCACCAGCAACACGTCTTCGGACTCGAGCAGTTCGAGCGCGAAGCGGTGGTCGTCGAAGCCGGGCAGCAGGGTCGTGTCGACGCCCGGGAAGGCGTACAGCGCGCCGCTCGGCTCGACCAGCGTGAGGAAACGGCTGCGCGCGCAGGCCTCGACCACGGCACGCCGGGTCGCATGCAAACGGCCGCCGGGTGCGGTCAGCGCATCGATCGTGTTCGGGCCGAACAGCGCGGGCTGGATCGTCCATTGCGCGGTCACGTTGCTGCACAGACGCAGCGCGGCCAGCAGGTCGAGCGCGTGGCGATAGTCCTGCGCACGCTTCAGGTAGCCGGACAGGCTGAGCCAGCCGACGCGCCAGCCGCAGGCCCGATGCACCTTCGACAGGCCCGAGAAGGTCAGGCACACGGTTTCGGTGGCCACCGTCGCCATCGGCACGAAGGCGACGCCGTCGTAGAGGATTTCGTCGTAGATCTCGTCGGCCATCACCACCAGACGATGGCGCGCGGCGAGTTCGGCGATCTGTTCGAGCAGCGCGCGCGGATAGACCGCGCCGGTCGGATTGTTCGGATTGATCACGACGATGGCGCGCGTGCGCGGCGTGATGCGCGCTTCGATGTCGGCGATGTCCGGCACGAAGCCGTTCTCGGGGCGACACGGGTAGTGCACGGCGCTGCCGCCATTGAGGATCACGGCCGCGGTCCACAGCGGATAGTCGGGCGACGGCACCAGGACTTCGTCGCCGGGATTGAGCAGGCCGCGCAGGGCCAGATCGATCAGCTCGGAGACGCCATTGCCGACGAAGACGCCGTCCGGCGACGCGTTCGGTGCGCCGCGCGCGATCTCGCGCATCGCGATCGCTTCGCGCGCGGCGGCCAGGCCTTGCTGGTGGCAGTACGCGTCGGACTTCGGCAGGTGCTCGCGGATCGCCTCGCGCAGATGCGCCGGCGTGTCGAAACCGAACAGGCCCGGGTTGCCGATGTTGAGCTTCACGATCTGGCGGCCCTGCTGTTCCAGTTCGAGGGCGCGTCGGGCCAGTTCGCCGCGGATCTCGTAGCGGACTTCGGTCAGGCGCGTGGCGGTCTCGATCTGGTGCTGCATGGCGGAACTCGTGAGGACGTGATGTGGCGGGATCGTAACCAAGCGCCAACCGAGTGCGTGTTCCAGCCGCGTCGAAATGGGCTTCGCCGCCGAACTGCCCGCAGATTGCCCGCGCGGCCGGAGCGCCGTTCAACCCAACGCTCGTCATGCATGACTTGTGGCGGGAAACCTTTTGCCGTCCCGTTTCATCTGAATGTTCGGCAACCGCATCGGCGGCGTGACGACCGGCATATGGCGTCCAACTGTTCTGGTGTTATGGTTGCATACAACACCGAAGGAGAGCGTCATGAACGCGTTTGAGAAGGTCCTGTTCGAAGCCCTGATGGACGTGATGGACAAGGTCTGGACGGATACCGAAAGTGAAGCCCGGGCCGCTGCCGAAGCCGCCCAAGAGACCGAAGCCGAGTATCACTGAAATGCGCAAGCTTTTGATTGCCATAGCGATTTCGTCGATCGTGGGCAGCGGCCTGAGCGCCTGCAGCCAGAGCGACGCCAAGCCGATCGCGGCCGCCGACGGCGCCGACACGGCCGTCGCCGTGGAAACCGTGCAGCCGAAGCGCGGTGAACTGATCCGCACGTTCGCCGGCACCGCCACCCTGGCGGCCGAGCGTGCGGCCAGCCTGGTCAGCGAGAACGGCGGCGAGGTCATGAAGATCTACGTCGAGGAAGGCGATCGCGTTGCCGCCGGCCAGGTGCTGGCCCGCATCGACGGCGAACGCGCCCGCCTCGCCCTGGCCCAGACCGCCAGCGTCGCCCAGCGCCTCGACCATGAAGCCGATCGGGCGAACCAGTTGCTGGACAAGCACATGATCGCGGCCGACGCGGTCGAACGCGCCCGCTTCGAACGCGACGCCCAGCGTGCGGCCGTCGACCTCGCGGCGCTGAGCTTCTCGAAGAGCGAGATTCGCGCGCCGTATGCCGGCGTCGTCACCCGTCGCCACATCAAGCAGGGCCAGTGGCTGGCGCCGAACGGGCAGGCCTTCGAGATCGCCGATTTCGACGACCTCGTCGCCGACCTGCCGGTACCGGAAAAGGAACTGGCGGGCCTGCAGGCGGGACAACCGGTGGCCATCCGTGCCGACGCCTTCCGCGACGGCGAATTCATCGGCGAAGTCGAGCGCGTCGGCGCCGTCGTCGATGCCGCCAGCGGCACCGCCAGCGTGCGCATCGACGTCGCCGAAACCGACACGCCGCTGCGCCCGGGCCAGTTCGTGCGCATCGCCATCGAGCGCGAACGCATCGCCGACGCGCTGCTGTTGCCGAAAGCCGCGGTGCTGATGGACGGTCGCCGCGCCGAAGTGTTCGCGGTCCGCGATGGCAAGGCACATCGCCAGCCGGTCGCGCTCGGCGGCGAACAGGACGGCTGGGTGCAGGTGCTCGACGGCCTCGCCGACGATGCCCAGATCGTCAGCCTCGGTCAGGCCCAATTGAGCGAAGGCGATGCCGTGACGATCGTCAACCGCACGGCCGCAAACCTGCTGCCGCAAGCGGCGCGCAGCGCACCCTGAGTTCCCCCAAAGCCGCGGGCACAGGGATGGTGCCCGCGTCTTTTCTTCACGGTGTCCGGCGTTGCCGCAGCAGGGCTGCGGCAGCCAGCGCGAAGCCGATTTCGGTGCCGGCTGCGAAGCGCAGGAAAAAGGAATCGCTGCCGTCGAGCGCCATGCCGACGACACGTGTCGCGCCGATCGCGCCGTAACAGGCCAGCGTCAGCCACAGGCCGTCGCGCCAGCGCGACGGCCTTGTTGCGCAGGCCAGGATGAGCGCGCCGAGTGCGACCTCGACACCGCCGTAGAAGGCACGCAGTTCGGTGGCGGCCATCGCGCCTTCGGTGACGACGCCGGCCAGTGCCAGCGTCTCCCGCGGTGCAATCAGGAACGCGATGCCGAAGCCGAGAAAGCTCAGGCCGGACAAACCGATCAGCAAGGGGGTCAGGACGCGCATGTTCACCTCGATGTGCGCCATCCTAGCCGCCACCCGGTGAAGTGCGCGCATGCGCGGCCGTGCCTACAATCCGGACATGACCGACATCGACCCGTTATCGCCGCTGCGCCGCATCGGCTGGCACGAGACCGCGATCCCGCCGCCGCCGTTCGCCGACGCGAAGCTGGCGCGGGTGATCGTGCAGCATCGCAACGCGTTTGAAGTGCATGACGGCGGGAGCGTGTGGTGGGCGCGCACGAAGTCGTCGGCCCGGCGCAGGGATGTCGAGGACGCGGTGCGGCCCTCGGTCGGCGATTGGGTGTGGATGAGCCCGGCGATCAACGACGAATGGCAGATCGAGGCCTTGTTGCCGCGACACAGCCAGTTGCGTCGCGTCGCGGCCGGCGAATCCGGACGCGAGCAGATCATCGCCGCGAACATCGACACCGTGCTGATCGTCTGCGGTCTCGACGGCGACTTCAATCCGAAACGCATCGAACGCTATCTCGCCATCGTCGGCGAATCCGGTGCGACCCCGGTCATCGTGCTGACCAAGGCCGATCGCGCCGATGATGCCGAGCATTGCCTTGGCGAACTGCGCCGGCTCGCCGGCGACGGTGGCCACGTGTTCGCGCTGAACGCCAAGGACCGCGAACAGGTCGCGGTGTTGTCGCCCTGGCTCGGCCCGGGTGCGACGGCGGTGCTGGTCGGATCGAGCGGCGCCGGCAAGTCGACCTTGACCAACAGCCTGCTTGGCGTCGAGAAGATGCGCACGAATGCGGTGCGCGAGAACGATTCGCGCGGTCGTCACACGACCACGTTCCGCGCCCTGATCCAGTTGCCGGACGGCGGCTGCATCATCGATACGCCGGGCATGCGCGAGATCAAGCTCACCGGCGAGGAGCCGGTCGAGGAAACCAGTTTCACCGACATCGAGGACCTGCTCGGCCAGTGCCGGTTCCGCGATTGCGCACATGGCCGCGAGCCCGGCTGCGCGGTGCGTGCGGCGATTGCCGACGGGCGCATCGACGAGCGCCGCTACGAGGGCTACCTGAAGCTGGTCCAGGAACGCGACGCGGCCAGGCTGCGCGCCGCCGACCACGCCAAACGCGCCGCCGACCGGGTCGCGAACAAGGCGCTCGGCGCGCGTCTCGCCGACAAGTACGGGAAGCGCTGATGCACGATCCTGCCGACCTCGCCTATTTCGCGGCGCTGGATCGGCGCCTGGTCGAGGCCGTGCGCGGCATCCGCCTGCTCGAGGTGATCAGCTGGCCGGCGTCGGCGCAGCGCAAGTTCCTGTCGCGCTGGCAGAGCGGTCGCATCGAGTTGCCGAAGATCGACTACGCCGAATACGACTACAGCGCGGTGCGCGAGGAGCTCGACGCGATCCAGCACGAGGCGCGCGCGGCCGAGGACCATCCGATCGGCGGTTACGTGCGGCGCACGGCGGAATCGTGGGAGATCGCGACGCGCCTGCTGGAATCGGTCGGCACCCGCGACGTCGCCGTGCATTCGGCGGCGCTGTTCGGCAAGCCCGGCGATTTCCTGCCGGGTTCGGACTACCACAACATCGATGCGGCCCGGCATTTCATCGACCTCGCCGACGAGTTGTCGAAGGAGCTCGCCACCGTCGAAGCCGATTACGTGATTTCCGCCGGCACCATGCAGGAAGAATTGCAGGATCGGCTCGACGCCTTCTTCGTGCACCACCACGTGCGTGTCGAGATCGACCCGAAGCTCACCGCGAAGGCGGCCGCGGGCACCACGCGCATCCGCCTGCGCGCCGACACCGGCTTCACCGAATACGACCGCCACCAGCTGCTCGAGCACGAGGCGTTCGTGCATTCGCTGACCGCGTTGAACGGCCGCGCGCAGCCGCACCTGGCCTCGATGGCGCGCAACTCGCCGCGCATCACCGCCACCCAGGAAGGCCTCGCCACCTTCGCCGAACTGATCACCGGCGCCATCGACATCCAGCGCATGAAGCGCATTTCGCTGCGCATCCTGGCCATCGATCTGGCCCAGAACGGCGCCGATTTCATCGAGGTGTTCCGCTTCTTCCTCGAATCCGGGCAGAACGAGAACGACAGCTTCGCGTCGACCGCACGCATCTTCCGCGGCGTGCCGGTCGAGGGCGGCGCCGCCTTCACCAAGGACACGGTCTACCTGCACGGGCTGCTGTCGGTGCACACGTTTTTTCGTTGGGCGCTGAAGAACCAGAAGCTGAAACTCTGCCGCAACCTGTTCGCCGGCAAGATGACCCTGCACGACGTGATCGCGCTCGAACCCTGGTTCGACAACGGCTACATCGCGCCGCCGCTGTACCTGCCGCCGTGGGTGCAGAAAGCCAACGGCCTCGCCGGCATGCTCGCGTTCTCCCTGTTCGCCAACAAGATCCGCCTCGACCGCGTCGAAGCCTTCGACCTCACGCTGGGCGCTTGAGGGCGGCGAGTTCGGCGAGGGGGCGGGGGTGGGCGAAGAGGAAGCCCTGGCCGTAGCGGCAGCCGAGTTCGAGCAGGGCTTCGCGCTGGGCGCTGGTCTCGATGCCTTCGGCGACGACTTCGATGTTGAGCGAGCGGGCGAGAGCGAGGATGGCGCGCACGATGGCGGTGTTGCCGCGCGGCAGTCCGGGGCGCAGGTCGGCGACGAAGCTGCGGTCGATCTTGAGCGCGTGAATCGGGAACTGGTGCAGGTAGGACAGCGATGAATAACCGGTGCCGAAATCGTCGAGCGAGGCGAGGATGCCCTGCTGGCGCAACTGCGTCAGCGCCTCGCGGATGTCGAGCGGATTCTCGAGCAGCGCGCCTTCGGTGATCTCGATGCGCAGGCGGTGCGGCGGCACGCCGTAGGCGATGGTGCGGTCGAGGATGCGGCGCAGGAAGTCCGACGAGCGGAAATGCCGCGGCGAGACATTGATCGCGACGTATTGCTCGCCGACCGCCAGCGACTGAATCTGCGAACAGACCTGGTCGAACATCTGCCAGTCGATCTGTTCGGAGCAGGCGGTGTCGTCGGCCACTTCGAGGAAGTCGCCGGGCAGGATCAGCCCGCGTTCCGGATGGCGCCAGCGCAGCAGCGCTTCGTAGCCAACCACGTTCTCGTCGATCAGGTCGACGATGGCGTGGAAATGCGGCTCGAATTCGTTGCGCGCCAGCGCGCGGCGCAGGTCGCCTTCGAGGTCGAGCACGCGCAGGGCTTCCTGATGCAGCTTCTCGTCGAACAGTTCGACGCGATGGCGACCGGCGGCCTTGGCGCGATACATGGCGACGTCGGCGTCGCGCAGCAATTCCTCGGCGCGGGTGTAACGCGGGTCGGCCAGCGCGATGCCGATGCTGGCCGAGGTGAACAATTCCTTGCCGGCGACGCGCACCGGTTCCTGCAACACGCCGATCAGGCGCCGCGCCGCCGCGGTCACGTTGTCCGGGCTGTCGACATCGGCGAGCAGGATGGCGAACTCGTCGCCGCCGAGACGGGCGACGGTGTCGTCGGCGCGCAAGGTGCCGCTGATGCGCGCGCTGACTTCCTTCAGCAACTCGTCGCCGACCAGGTGGCCGACGCTGTCGTTGATGATCTTGAAGCGGTCGAGGTCGATGAACAGCACCGCGAACTGGCGCGTCGGGTCGCGGCGGAAGCGCGCCAGCGCATGGCCGAGCCGGTCGAGCAGCAAGGCGCGGTTCGGCAGGCCGGTGAGCGCGTCGTGCAGGGCTTCGTGCTTCAGCCGCAGTTCGATCTGCTGGCGCACCTTGATCTGGTCGCGCAGCTCGCGATTGGTGTCGGCGAGTTCGCGGGTGCGTTCGTCGACGCGCCGCTCCAGATCGGCATAGGCGCGGCGCAGCGAATCCTGCGCGTGCTTGCGTTCCAGCGCCAGCGCCACGTGGTTCGAGACGAAACTCAGGATCTCTTCGTCGCGCGGGCTGTAGAGCACGTCTTCCTGGTAGCTCTGCACGACCATAACGCCGAGCAGGCCGGACTCGCCGCGCAAGGGCACGCCGAGCCAGCAGGCGGCGGGGGTGCCGACCGAGACGACGTCGCCGGTTTCGTTCATGAGCCGGATCTGTTCGCGCCTGGCCAGCAGCGAATGCGCGCTGCGCATCACGTAGTCGGTCAATGTCTTGCCGCGCTTGCGCGGTTCGAAGCGCGCAAGCGGGTCGCGCTCGTCGACGGCATAGGGGAACCAGAAGGTGTCGTCGCCGCCGAGCAGGGCGACGAAGAAGTTCTTCGCGTTCAGCAGTTCGCCGACAATGCGATGCGCTTCGCGATAGAAGGCATCCATCGTCTCGGCGCCGGTCGCGGCTTCGGCGATGGCGCGATACGCCGCCTGCAGGCGCTCGCCGCGCTCGGTTTCGACGATCTGTTCGCGCAGTTCGCGGGTGCGCGCCTCGACGCGGTCTTCCAGTTCCTCGTGTGCCTGCTTTCGCACCAGCGCGGTCAGGATGTGCTGCGCGACGTAGCTGAGCAGGGCGCGGTCTTCCTCGCTGTAGCGCAGGCTGTCGTCGTAGGTCTGCACGACAATGCCGCCGCGCACCTCGCCGCCCGACAACATCGGCACGCCGAGCCAGTCGACGCTGTCCGGCCCGAAACTCTCGTCGCGCGCCACGCCCAGTTCCTCGCGCAGCGCCTGCGACGGCCCCATGACCGGGCGGCCGTGGCGCAACATCGCCATGGTCAGGCTGTTCTGCAGGTCGTCGACGCCGAACTCGGTGTCGGGATCGGGGTTGTCGTTGTCGTGAGAGTCGACGAAGTAGATGAACCGCACCTTGGCGCGGGCCTTGTCGTAACGCACGATCATGAAATTCTCGGCGTACATCAGGTCGCCGACGATCTCGTGGATGCCGGCCAGCATCTCGGGCATTTCCAGGTCGGCGGAGGCCAGATCGGCAATGGCATACAGGGCGCGCTGCAGGCGCTCGGCCGATTCGAGGCGGTGCAGCGAACTGCGCAGGCGCTCGCGGTCGATCAGTTCGGCGACGCGTCGCGTCAGCGGCAGGAAATGGCGTCGGAAGGCATCGGTCTCGATTTCGATCGACAGACGCGCGGGATCGCCGAACAGCAGCAGTTGCGCGCGCGTGAACAGATGCGGGCCGCCGAGCGAGATGGCGATGCCGGCCTCCGACTTCTGCGCGTCCAGCGGCAGCGCGACGCCGGCTTCGCCCGGACAGTGGTCGATCAGGTCGCGCAGATAGGGCGTGTACGGCAGTGCCGGCGCGCTGCCGCGATGGATGTCGCTGCCGGTGCCGCCGCCGATGCGCCAGAGCAGGCGCAGGCCGCGGATGCCGAAGGGTTCGCAGAACCCGGGGCCGCAAATCTGCGGAATCGCGTCGAGGCGTTCGCAGGTCAGCAGGCTCAAGGCGAACCGCGCAAGCTGCCCGTCGCCGTCGCCGCCGGGATCGATCGGCGGCGCAGGCTTCTGCGCGTGCGTTTGAGGCATCCGGGCCATGGTTGCGGCGAGTGTAGCAATCCCCGTCGTCGGCGAAAGCCGTGCGAGATCAGTCGAATCGGACCCGATGCCGGGTTGCCTGATCCCAGCGGCGTCCGTCGATCTCCAGCGGCGCGCTGTCGACATGGCGGAAGTCGAGGCTGTTCAGGCCGTCGTCGTGCCAGCCCTCGAATCCGTCGCGGTGCAGGGCCTCGATGCGTTCGCGATTGCGTCGACCGGCCTCGGTTTCGCGGCCGTCGCCCGAGAAGCCGTTGTGCGGGTGCGGCAGCGGGCGATAGGCGCCGTCGCGGGCTTCGGCCTTCAATCCGGTCGCGATCATGCGCAGGCGCAGGTCGTGGTCTTCGTAGCCCCAGCCCCAGTAGTCGTTGCTGAAGCCGTTGAGCAGGCGGAAGTGTTCGCACGACAGCGCGGTCACGCCGCCGATGTAGAGATGTTTCTGTTGCGAGTTCGGCGACCCGTACCAGCACAGTCGCGCCGGATGCAGCGGGAATGCGTAGTCCGACCACAACGGCAGCAGGTCGACATCGTGCAGGCACAGGTAGTCGGCGCTGTCGCCAGCCAGCGCGAACCCGGCATTGATCAGCCGGCCGCGATTGAACGGCCGCGCGTCCGCCTGTTCGACGATGTGGATGTGCATCGGGATGTGCCGGTCCAGCTTGTCGATGCGGAAGTAGTCGTGCAGATGCGGAACGAAGCTGCGCAGATGGGGCTCGCGGTCCCGGTACGGCACGATGATCGCGAGTCGCCGTTGCCAGTGTTCGCGCGGGCGCGCCAACGTGTCCGGCTGGACCCACTGGCGCGCCAGCAGCGTGTTGATTTCGCCGTGATCGAGCGGCACCGGAAAGCGGTTGCGGCTCACGCCAGGGCCTTGCGCGCCGCGGCGAGCGCCAGTTCGATGTCGGCGGCGGACACGTCGAGGTGCGTCACCGCGCGCAACGTGCGCTCGTCGAACGGACCGATGCGCACGCCCTGCCCGGCGAGGCGCTTCGAGAACTCGGCCGCATCGAAGCCCAGGCCTTCGACGTCGAGCCGGAAGAACACGATATTGGTCTCGACGCTGGCCGCGTCCAGGATCACGCCGGGCAGTGCCGCCAAGCCTTCCGCCAGTCGTTTCGCATTCGCGTGGTCCTCGACCAGGCGGTCGACATGGTGGTCGAGTGCATGCACCGCGCCGGCCGCGACGATGCCGGCCTGGCGCATGGCGCCGCCGAGGCGCTGCTTGATCACCCAGGCGCGATCGATGAATGCGCGCGAACCGGCCAGACAGGCGCCGATCGGAGCGCCGAGGCCCTTGCTGAAATCGATCCAGACCGAATCGAACTGAGCCGAATAGTCGCGGGCGCTGATGCCGGTCGCGGCGCAGGCATTGAGCAGGCGGGCGCCGTCCATGTGCGTGCGCAGGCCGCGCTCGTGCGCCAGTTCGGCGACGGCGTTCAAGCGATCCAGCGGCCACACCGAGCCGCCGCCGAGATTCGCCGTCTGTTCGACGCAGACCAGGGATGGCTGCGGGCAGTGCCGCCATTTGGCGCGGAAACCGGCGCGCAATTGTTCCGCAGTGAACTGGCCGCGTTCGCCGTGGATGGCGTGCATCATCACGCCTGCGTTGGCTGCAGGGCCGCCGGCTTCGTACACGGCGATGTGGGCGGTGCGTTCGCACAGGACTTCGTCGCCGGGCCGGCACCAGGTGGCGATGGCGAGCTGGTTGCACATCGCGCCGCTGGGTGCGAACAGCGCCGCTTCCTTGCCGAGCAGGGCCGCCACGCGTTCGCAGAGCGCATTCACGGTCGGGTCTTCGAAGGCCTGCTCGTCGCCGACCTCGGCCATCGCCATCGCCTGCCGCATCGCCGCGGTCGGTCGGGTCTTCACGTCGCTGCCCAGGTCGATCATGCGTTCGCTCCATTGCGGGGAGCGCATCATACCCGCGTGATATTCTCCGCCGCCTTCGTTCAACAGACGCGACCCCATGTCCCTCTCGGAAGAACTCAAGGCCCAGGCGCTCGACTATCACCGTCAGCAGCCCTGCGGAAAGATCAAGGTCGCACCGACCAAGTCGCTGGTCACGCAGAAAGACCTCTCGCTCGCCTATTCGCCCGGCGTGGCCGCGGCCTGCGAGGAAATCGTGCGCGATCCGAACACGGTCGGCGAAATGACCGCACGCGGCAATCTGGTCGCGGTCATCACCAACGGCACCGCCGTGCTCGGCCTCGGTGCCATCGGCCCGCTCGCCGCCAAGCCGGTGATGGAAGGCAAGGGCGTGCTGTTCCAGAAGTTCGCCGGCATCGACGTGTTCGACATCGAGATCGACGAGAACGACCCGGACAAGCTGGTCGACATCATCGCCGCGCTGGAGCCGACCTTCGGCGGCATCAATCTCGAGGACATCAAGGCGCCGGAGTGCTTCATCGTCGAGAAGAAGCTGCGCGAACGGGTGAAGATTCCGGTCTTCCACGACGACCAGCACGGCACTGCCATCATCGTCGGCGCGGCCATCCTGAATGCGCTGCACGTGGTCGGCAAGAAGATCGAGGACGTGAAGCTGGCGACCTCGGGCGCCGGTGCCGCCGGGATCGCCTGCCTCGACATGCTGGTCGCGCTCGGCATGAAACCCGAACACATCCTCGCGGTGGACCGCGACGGCGTGCTGTACACCGGCCGCAGCCACCTGGATCCGGACAAGCAGCGCTATGCGCGCGACACCGGCAAGCGCACGCTGGCCGAAATCGTCGAAGGCACCGACATCTTCCTCGGTCTGTCGGCCGCCGGCGTGCTGAAGCCGGAGATGGTGAAGACCATGGCCGACAGGCCGATCATCTTCGCGCTCGCCAACCCGACCCCGGAAATCCTGCCCGAACTCGCCAAGGCCGCGCGCCCGGACTGCATCATCGCGACCGGTCGTTCGGACTATCCGAACCAGGTCAACAATGCGCTGTGTTTTCCGTACATTTTCCGCGGCGCGCTCGATGTCGGCGCGACCACGATCAACGAGGCGATGAAACTCGCCTGCGTGCGCGCCATCGCCGCGCTGGCGCGACGCGAGGCCAGCGATGTCGCCGCCGCGGCCTATGGCGGACGCTCGGTGTCGTTCGGCCCCGAATACCTGATCCCGCAGCCCTTCGATCCGCGCCTGATCGTCGAACTCGCGCCGGCGGTGGCGCAGGCGGCGATGGATTCCGGCATCGCCACGCGCCCGATCGCCGACTGCGCCGCGTACAAGGAAAAGCTGTCGCAGTTCGTGTTCCGCACCGGCATGCTGATGAAGCCGATCTTCGACCGCGCGCGCGGCAGCCTGCAGCGCGTGGTCTATGCCGAAGGCGAAGAGGAAACCGTGCTGCGCGCGGTGCAGACGGTCGTCGATGAACGCCTGGCGCGGCCGATCCTGATCGGTCGCCCGGCGGTGATCGAACGCCGCATCGAGAAACTGGGTTTGCGCATCAAGCCCGGCGAAGACTTCGAGCTCACCAATATCGATGACGACCCGCGTTTCAACAGCTATTGGCAGCGTTACCACGAACTGATGCAGCGCCGCGGCACGAATCCGGATGCAGCCAAGGCGATCGTGCGGTCGCGCGTCACCGTGGTCGCGGCCCTGATGCTCGACCGCGGCGAAGCCGACGCGATGATCTGCGGCATCGTCGGTCGTTACCAGCGCAAGCTGCAGCACATTCTCAGCGTGATCCCGCGCGATCCGGGCGTGCAATCGCTGGCGGCGCTGACTGCGGTCGCCAACGATCGCGGCACCTTTTTCTTCCTCGACACCCATGTGCAGGCCGACCCGAGCGCCGAACAGATCGCCGAGGCGACGCTGCAGGCCGCATTCCGCCTGAAGCTGTTCGGCATCGTGCCGAAGATCGCGCTGCTCTCGCATTCGAATTTCGGGTCGCACGACAACCCGAGCGCGGTGAAGATGCGCAGGGTGCGCGAGCTGGTGCTGGCGAAGGCGCCGCGCCTCGAGATCGAAGGCGAGATGCATGCCGATGCCGCGTTGAACGAAGCCATCCGCGACAAGCTGTTCCCGGGTTCGGCGCTCAAAGGACGGGCCAACCTGTTCGTCTGCCCGAACCTCGATGCCGCCAACATCGCCTACAACATCACCCGCCAGATGACCGACGGCGTCGCCATCGGCCCGATCCTGATGGGCATTTCCAAGCCGGTGCACATCCTCACGCCGGCCAGCACCGTGCGCCGCGTCGTCAACATGACCGCACTCGCCGCCGTCGAGGCGCAGATTCGCGACAAGCTGGCGGAGGGGTAAACTCCAATCGCAGCGAACAGGGGGATCGTATGAGCAGTGCAAAGGCCATCATTCGCGAGGTCGTCGAGGCGCAGCCGGATGACGCGTCCTACGAGGAGATCTTGCGCGAACTCGCCTTTGAGCGAATGGTGGCGCGCGGTCTGGCGGATGCATTGGCGGGGCGGGTCATCGGCAACGACGAAATGCAGCGGCGAATTCAGGCATGGTCGATCTGAATTGGACCGAGGAATCCGAGCGTTGGTTACGCGATATTTTTGACTACATTGCCGCCCACAATCGCGCTGCCGCTGCAAAAGTAGTTGCAGCCATTCACCAGAAGGCGCAGTTGCTCGGGCGATTTCCGGATATGGGTTATCGCTATCGTCAGGTCGAACAGGGCGAGATCCGCATCCTGCTGTACGGGCACTTCCGAATTGCCTATCTCCACTACGCATCTGCACGAAGAATCGATGTTCTTGGCGTCTTCCATGGCGCGATGCAGATCGAAAGGTATCTGGGCTGATTGCCACGGGCCGTGCGCGCGGCGTGATTGCCGCGTGCCGGAGTCGGTCGCGGGGTCGTAAGCTCGGCGCTCCACGATTGGAGGTCGGCGATGCGGATGCGCAACTGGGTCGGAATCATCCTGCTGCTGGTCAGTGCCACGGCATGGGCGAAGCGCGAAGCGCCGCTCGCTGCGCTGCCGACGCAACCGGGTTTCCTCGACGTGCAGGCCGATGCCGCCGAAGCGCGCGTGATCGTCGGCGTGCATGCACTCGATGCGCCGATGCTGATGGTGACGGCGTTGCCCGCGGCGCTGGGCTCGAACGACATCGGCCTGGACCGCAATCAGTCGGGCGAGCCCAAGCTGGTCGAGTTCCGGCGTCTCGGCAGGAAGTTGCTGCTGGTGCAGCGGAACATGAAGTTCGTCGCGAACAGCGGCGATGCCGACGAGACGATGGCGGCGCGCGATGCCTTCGCCGAAGCGGTGTTGTGGTCCGGCGACCTGCTGAATCCGGAAGATGCACGCGGGCCTTGGCGGGTCGATCTGTCCTCGCTGGTGACGAGCGACCTGCACGGCGTCGGCGATCGCCTGAAAGGTTTGCAGCAAGGTCAATACACGCTCGATGCGGCGCGCAGCGGCGTGTTGGCCGCGGCCGCGAAGGCGTATCCGGACAATGCCGAGTTCGAGGCGTTGCTGAGCTTTGCCGGGTCGGGCGAAGGCGCCTTCGTGCAGCAGGCGGTGGCCGATCCGAAGGTGATCACGTTGCGCCAGCAATTGAGCTTCATCCGCCTGCCCGACGACGGCTTCCGCAAGCGCGCCTACCATCCCGCATCGGGCGGCTGGGGCGTCGGCGGCTTCGACTTCGCGCAGCCGCTGACGCGCGACCTCGACACCCGCTGGCAGGCCCGATTCCGCTTGCAGAAAACCGATCCGACGGCGGCGCGCAGCACGGTGGTGAAGCCGATCGTGTTCCATCTCGATCGCGGCACGCCGGAACCGGTGCGCAGCGCCCTGCTCGACGGCGCCCGCTGGTGGGCCGATGCCTTCGATGCGGCCGGTTTCATCGATGCGTTCAAGGTCGAACTCGCGCCCGCGGGCATGGACCTGGCCGACGTGCGTTACAACGCCATCACCTGGACGCATCGCGCCACCCGCGGCTGGTCGTATGGCGGCGGCATCATCGATCCGCGCAGCGGCGAAATCATCAAGGGCTACGTCAACCTTGGGTCGCAACGTGTGCGCCAGGACCTGCTGATCGCCGAAGGCCTGCTCGCGGCGCATGCGCGGGCCGCCGATCCGGCGCTGAAGCAGCAGGCGCTGGACATGGCGCTGGCACGGCTGCGGCAGCTGGCGGCGCATGAAGTCGGGCATGCCCTCGGCTTCGCCCACAACTTCGCGGCCAGCCGCACCGGCAACGGTTCGGTGCTCGACTATCCGCATCCGATCATCACCCTGGACGACGACGGCCGCGTGCGGCTGGCGCAGCCGTACGGCGTCGGCATCGGCGACTGGGACCGCTTCGTCGTCGCGCACGGCTATGGCGAATTTGCGCCCGAACACGAAGCCGAGGCGCTGGCGAAGCTGCGTCGCGACATCGCTGCGCAGGGATATCGCTACGTCAGCGACGCCGACGCGCGTGCGCCCGGCGATGCCCATCCCGAGGGTTTGTTGTGGGATGTCGGCACCGATCCGCTGTCGAGCTTCGAACATCTGCTGAAGGTGCGCGCCAGTGCGCTCGCGCATTTCGCCGAAGGTGCGCTGCCGGCGGACCGTCAGCTCGGCGAACTCGAACGCCGGCTGGTGCCGATCCATCTGCTGCATCGCTACCAGAGCGAAGCGGTGGCGCGCCTGCTTGGCGGCGCCGAATACGACTACGGGCTCGGTGGCGACAGCGTGGCCGGCACGCGGGTCGTCGCGGGCGCACGCCAGCGCGACGCATTGAAGGCGCTGCAGCGGGCGCTGGCGGTCGATACCCTGGCCTTGCCCGAGTCCGTGGTCGCGGCCTTGACGCCGCCCTCGACCGAATACGCGCGCGGTCCCGAATATTTCGCGACGCAGACCGGCCCGATCTTCGACGAAGCGGCGGCGACGGCTGCAGCGACGGCCATCGTCGTGCAATACGCATTCGCGCCGCAGCGGCTGAATCGGCTCGCCTGGCAACATGCCCGCGATGCGTCCGTGCCGGCGCCGCGCGATCTGTTCGACGCCTTGATCGCCGCGTCGTGGCGCGAATCCGGCACGGCGCACGCACTGGTGCGTCGCAGCCGCAACTGGGTGCTGCTCGATGCGGCCCTGAACCTGCTCGCCGACGGACAGCTGCATGCGACCGTCGATGCGGACTGGCGCGCACGTCTGCGCGGCTTCGCCGACGAACTCGCCGCGCAGCCGGCCGCGAACGCGGATGCCCGCGAAGCCGCACGCCTGATCCGGCGCTATCTCGATGCCCCGGAGGCGGTGAAGCTGCGTCCATTGCCGACCATTCCGCCGGGCGCGCCGATCTAGGTCCCGACCTTAACTTGAAACTTCCGGCGCGGGCACGCAGTCTAGGGCGCATGTCCCGCGCCGCCGCCCTCGTCCGCAGCCTGCTGATCCTGCTCATGCTGGTGCAGTCGTTCGCCGTGGGTGCGATGGAAGCGCGGGCGGCGTTGGTCGCGGATGCGCTGCCGGTGTCCATGGCTCAGGCCGACGCCGAGCCGCCCTGTCATCGCAGCGCCGCCGATGCCCAGGCGGCGACCGATGAGGAAACACCGACGGCCGACTGCTGTCGTCACGGCGCCTGTCGTTGCCTTGGACTGATGCTGGCCCTGCCGCAGGTCGCGATGCCGATGCTGCGGGCGGAAGCGCCCGTCGATCTCGTCGCCGCCGCGGGGGTGTCGCGTTTGCCGGCGACCCGCCTTGAACGTCCGCTGCGACCACCGAGCGCCTGATCGTCGATTCCCTGCCGCGCCCGTCCGGGCGATGCCGTCGCGCCATTGCGCGATCGACTGTCCAAGAGAACCGTCATGAACCGAATGTTCCTGCGTGCGCCGCTGCTGGTCGGCGCCGTGTTGTTGCAAGCCTGCGCCAGCCTGCCGCGGGATCGCGGCGCCGCCGAGGTCGATGAAATCGTTGCCCGCACAGTGGGAGCGGGCTCAGCCCTTGTGGGAGCCGGCTCAGCCCTTGTGGGAGCGGGCTCCGTCCCGCGATCTTTGGGGCCAGAGCATCGCGAGGCGGAGCCCGCTCCCACCAGAGCCATGAGCGACGACGATCTGGTGGCGTACGCCCTTAACCATCATCCCGATTTCGCGCGCCTGCGAGCGGAACTCGGTCTGGCAGCGGTGGAACGCTTCGATGCCGGCCGGCTCGCGAATCCTCGCATTGGTTATCGCGACCTCGATGTCGATGAAGCCGGCGCGTTGAACGTGTTGACCTGGTCCGTGCATCTGCCGCTGGCCGAGTGGCTGCTGACGCCGGCACGCTCGCGCATCGGTCGCGAGCACTGGCAGGCGGCGGTGCATCGCGTTGCCGCCGCGATCGGCGAGCGCGTGCTGGACGTGCGCGTGGCGCGCATCCGGGTCGCCGAGGCCGAGCGCGCCTTGAAGATCGCCGAGGCCGAGGCCGATGTCGCCGATGCGGCGCGGGCGCTGGCGCGACGCATGTACGAGGCCGGCACGATCGCGTTCAAGCAGCTCGCCGCCGAACGTGCGGCCGCCGCCGATGCGGCGCTGGACGCCGTCGAGGCAAGGGCCCACCGCGATGCGGCACGGCTGGCGCTGGCGACGGCGATCGGCTGGGCCGACGTGGCGGATCTGCCCGCCATCGACACCCGTCTCGATCTGCCGAGTGGCGACGATGCCGCCCGCGATGCGCTGGTCGAACGCGCCCTGCGCGAGCACCCGGAGATCATCGCCGCGCGTCACGAAGAACAGGCGGCCCTGCGCGCGGCGCGTATCGCGAAGCGGGTTTGGTGGCTGCTCGACCTTGATGCCGAGTACGAACGCGAACGCGGCGACAGCGGCATCGTCGAGCGCGGTCCCGGCTTCTCGTTGTCGCTGCCGCTGTTCCGCCAGGGCCAGGACACCCGCCTCGAAGCGCAGGCGCTGGAACAACGCGCCGCCGCCGAACGGGCCGAACGCGAACTGCAGTTGCGCCACGACATCGATGGTGCGCTGGCCGAACGTCGTGCCGCGCGCGAACGCATCGCCCTGCTGCGCGAAGAAGTGCTGCCGGCGCACGAGAAACTGGTGCGCGAGCATCAACGCGAATACGACTACATGCTGGCCGGCGCCTTCGAGCTGATCGCCGCGCGGCGCGAGCAGTACCGCGCGTACCGCGACTATCTCGCCGCGGTGGCCGATCACGCGCTGGCCGGCATCGACCTGTCGCGCGCCATCGGCGGCGATCTTGGCAGCGGCGATGGCGCTGCCTTGCCCGATCCCGACCTGCCTGCGGCCGCATCCGGAACCAATGCGGTCGACCATTCCTCGCACACCCATGGAGACACGCCATGACCCTGTCCCGACGCGATTGGCTGATGGGCGCGGGCGCACTCGCCGCAGGCACGCTCGTCAGCACGCCCGAAGCGTTGCGCGCGGCCGAAGCGGCCGCGAGGCAACCGGCCCGCAGCGGCCGCATCCACACGCCGAACGGCTGGACGCTGCCGCACCGCATGAACAATGGCGTCAAGGAGTTCCATCTGGTCGCCGAAGAGATCGAACACGAATTCGCGCCCGGTTCGAAAGCGAAGTTGTGGGGTTACAACGGCAGCACGCCGGGCCCGACCATCGAGGCGACGGAAGGGGATCGCGTGCGCATCTTCGTCACCAACCGCCTGCCCGAACACACCTCGATCCATTGGCATGGCCTGCTCCTGCCCTGCGGCATGGATGGTGTCAGCGGGTTGACGCAGCCATCGATCAAGCCGGGCGAAACCTATGCCTACGAGTTCACCCTGCGCCAGCACGGCACGCATCTGTATCACCCGCATGCGGACGAGATGGTGCAGCTCGCGCTCGGCATGATGGGCTTCTTCATCATCCATCCGCGCGGCACGGCCCAGGTCGACCGCGACTTCGCGGTGCTGCTGCACCAGTTCGCCCTGCATCCGGGCACGACGCGGCCGGATCCGAACGTGATGCTCGACGCCTCGCAGTGGACGATGAACAGCAAGGTGTTCCCGGCGATCGAGCCGCTGATCTGCGCGGCCGGCGAACGCGTGCGCATCCGCGTCGCCAACCTGTCGATGTGGAACCACCCGATCCATTTGCACGGGCATCAGTTCCAGGTGACCGGTTCCGATGGCGGGCGCTGGCCGCAGTCGCAATGGCGGCGCGAGGTCACCGAGATCGTTGGCGTCGGCCAGTGCCGCGACCTCGAGTTCGACGCGGTCGAAGGCGATTGGGCTTTCCACTGCCACATGAGCCACCACACGATGGGCCCGATGGGTCACGCCGTGCCGAACACGCTCGGCGTGAACCAGCGCGGCGTCGAGGAGCGCATCCGCGAACATCTGCCCGGCTACATGGCGATGGGCGAATCCGGCATGGCCGAACACCAGATGCACACCGACATGGGCCACATGCAGGGGCCCTACAACACCTTGCCGATGATGGCCGGCAAGGGCCCGTTCGGACGCCTAGAGATGGGCGGCATGTTCAACGTCGTGAAGGTGCGCAAGGGCCTGGCCGCGAACGACTTCCGCGACCCGGGCTGGTTCGATCACCCCAAAGGCACCGTGGCCGCGAAGGTCAGCAGCGATCCCGATTTCGGCAGCCCGGTGCGGCGCTGACGGCCCGGTGATTGCCGATGCCGAGTCTCGCGCCTGAAGGCGCTCCAACAGTGACTGTTGGAGCGGCTTCAG
>JBGASK010000035.1:0-25434 GCA_044229785.1 Ahniellaceae bacterium | reverse complement strand
TTGCGCCACGGCCGCGACCCGGATCGAGAAGCTCGTCTGCACGGACGCCAAACTGTCGGCGCAAGACGAGACGCTGGCGGCAGTGTATCGGCAGGCGGCATCGCTGGCGTCGGCAGGCGATGCCGAACCGAAGCAGTCGCAACGCGCGTGGCTGAAGCGACGCAATGCCTGCGCCGACGCGGACTGCGTCGCTGCGGCTTATCACGCACGCATCGCCGTGCTTGGAGATGCCGTCGGCCAGGACTTGAATGCCGAGGCCGTGACCGGCACCTACGTGCGTCGCGACGACGAGTACTCGGACGACGGCGAGCCCGCCGAAATCAGCGTGCGCGCGCTGCCCGATGGCCGTGTGTCGATCGAAGGCGAAGCACTGTGGGTCGGCAATGCCGACACCGGCAACGTCAACACAGGCTCACTCGAAGGCGAACACGAACTCCGCGCCGGCACGGTCGTATATCGCGATGGCGACGACGAATGGTCGTGCCTGCTGATTTTGCGTTTCGCACGCGACGCACTCGACGTGCACGAACCGCGCTCGACCTGCGGCGGCATGAACGTGCGCTTCGGCGGACACTACATCCGACGCTGAGCATGGCAACGACTGCGCACGAAGCCGGGGGCTCGCGCTAGCATCGCCGCACGTTTTTCCGTCGGTGCGGCGCATGGACCCGATTACCGCCTTCGTCATCGCGACGCTGATGATGCTGCTGAACGGCGGCATCCTCGGCCTGATCCATCGTGATCTCCCGGAAGGACTGCGTCCTGCGGCCTTCAGCTGGCGACTGGGCACCTTGCTGGTGGCAGGCGGCTGCGTGCTGCTGGCGGTGCAGCATGCGCTGCCGCCGGGATTCGTGCTGCCGCTGGCGAATGCGCTGCTGATGCTCGGGCTGACCGCCTACTGGCGCGCGCTGCGTCAGTTCGACGGCCTGCCGGAATCGCTGCACCTGTTGTGGCCTGCCTTCATCGGCAGCCTCGGCATCGGGTGGTTCTCGGCGGTCCGCCCGGACCTCGCCGCGCGGGTCATGTTCGCTTCGGTCACGTGGCTGGTCCTGTTCATCGCCTGCGCCCGCGTGCTGCATCGCGGCGGCGGCAGCGATCCGGCGCGCAGTCGCCGCGCGCTGCTCGGACTGTTCCTGTTCCTCGCGCTGTTCATGCTGCTGCGCGGCGGCTATTTCGCGGTGGCCGCACACTCGGTGGCCGACATCCTCGATGGCCGCAGCTGGATGAACATGGCGACGCCGCTGGTCGCCGCGATCCTGCCCGTCATCGGCACGACCGCCTTCCTGCTGATGTGTTCGGAACGCATTCGCCGGCAATGGGAACACGCGGCCTCGACCGATGCGCTCACCGGTCTCGCGAACCGGCGCACGCTGACCCGCGTCGGCAGCGAACGCCTGAGCCGCGCACTGACGGAACAGCGCGCCTTCGCGCTCGCCGTCGTCGATGTCGATCACTTCAAGTCGATCAACGACCGCTATGGCCACGATGTCGGCGACATCGCGCTGCGCCACGTCGCCGACACGCTGGCATCGAGTGCGTCCCCCGGCACCCTGCCCGGCCGTCAGGGCGGCGAGGAATTCGTCGTGCTGCTCGATGCCGATCCGGCGCGCGCGCAACAGGAAGCGGAGCAATTGCGCAACGCCATCCGCGACGCCCGCTTTCGCGCCGGCGAACACGAACTGCAGATCACCGTCTCGATCGGCATCACCCATTGCACCGCCACGGACCGCCACCTCGACGATCTGCTGCGCCGCGCCGACCAGGCCCTGTACGCCGCGAAATCAGGCGGTCGCGACCGGGTGGTTGCTGCTTAAGCCGCAACGTCTATGAATGTGCTCGACGAAGCCGGTTCAGGCACTCGCTCACCTTGCGCCTGGAGCGCGTCGAGGTGCATCTCGATCGCTTCACGAATCAGCTCCAACGCCTCGGCTTCGGATTCTCCGACGGCTGCACAACCGGGAAGATCCGGCACGTAGGCTCCTACGCTGGTCGGACCATGTTCGACAACGACCATATAACGCATGCGACACCTAGTCCTTCAAGCCTGCCTGCTTGAGAATGCTGTTCAATGTTCCGGACGGCACATCGACACTGGGCTTGCCTGCAACAGTGATCGTCCCCGGCCGGAACGGATGTTGAAGCTGCCGATGACTGCCCTTCTGGCGAACGATCCGCCATCCATGGCCTGCGAGAAGCTCCAGCACTTCGCTCACCCTCATGGCATCAGCATGCCACAGGCCTAAGGTCGACGCACGAACGCCCAAGCTTGCTCGGTCGGAACAATCACGCGACGTAGATCGTCTTGATGTTCATGAACTCGTGGATGCCGTGTTGGGCGAGTTCGCGGCCGAAGCCCGACGCCTTGGTGCCGCCGAAAGGCATGCGCACGTCGCTGCGCACCAAGGCGTTGACGAAGACCGCACCGGCGGCGATGCCGCGGGCAAAGCGCTCGCCGCGTTCGGCGTCGCGCGTCCAGACGCTGGCGCCGAGTCCGAAACTGGTGTCGTTGGCGACACGCGCGGCTTCGGCTTCATCCGCGACGCGCAGGATGGAGGCCGCAGGCCCGAACAGTTCTTCGTGATAGGCCGGCATGCCCGGCGCCACCCCGTCGACAATGGTCGCGGGATAGGCCGTGGGCAATTCCAGCGGCTGGCCGCCGCACAGCAGACGCGCGCCTTTGGCGACGCTGGCCAGTACCTGCTGGTGAACCGCAGTGCGCAGGTCGACACGCGCCATCG
Organism: Ahniellaceae bacterium; assembly: GCA_044229785.1. GTDB lineage: Bacteria > Pseudomonadota > Gammaproteobacteria > Xanthomonadales > Ahniellaceae > JADKHK01. Next base: position 22,696 of record JBGASK010000035.1, on the reverse strand, counting down.
GCGCCAGCGTGGTCGCGTCGACATTCGGATCGCCGACCGAGAGTGCACGCGCGCCGGCAACGAAACGCTCGATGAAGGCGTCGGCGATGGCGTCGACGAGGATGAACCGCTTCGCCGCGATGCAGGTCTGTCCGGCATTGCCGAAGCGCGAGGACAAGGCGATCGGCAGCGCCGCGTCGAGATCGGCATCGGCCAGCACCACGAACGGGTCGCTGCCGCCGAGCTCCATCACGCATTTCTTCAGATGCGCCCCCGCCGTCGCCGCAACCGAACGCCCGGCGCGTTCGCTGCCGGTCAGGGTCACGGCCTTGATGCGCGCATCGGCGATCACGGCGGCGGTCTGCGTGTTGTCGATATGCAGGGCCGCGAACACGCCGTCAGGCACGCCGGCTTCGCGCAACACGCGCTCGATCAGGTCGGCGCAGCGCGGCACATTGGTGGCGTGCTTCAGCAAGGCGACATTGCCGGCCATCAGCGCCGGCGCAAGGAAGCGAAACACCTGCCAGATCGGGAAGTTCCACGGCATCACCGCGAGCACGCAGCCGATCGGCTCGTAACTGACGAAGCTTCGCTGCGCTTCGGTGGCGATGGCTTCGTCGCCGAGGTATCCCGCCGCATTCGCGGCGTAATACTCGCAGCAGCCCGCCGACTTCTCGATCTCGGCCAGCGCCTCGCGGCGCAGCTTGCCCATCTCGGCGGTGACGAAGCCCGCAATCGATTCCCGGCCGGCACGCAATGCGCGCGCGACCGTGTTCAGCACCGCCGCACGTTCGCCGAGGGTCGATGTCGACCACATCGGAAACGCGCGCTCGGCCGCGGCCAGTTTCGCCTCGATGGCGGCGCCGTCCATCATCGCGTAGCGATAGTCGACCTGCCCGGTCCAGGGATTCACGATCTCGATGGCCATGCCTTCAACCACCTTGTTGCAGCGCCAGTTGCATGTCGCGCTGACGCTGTTTCTCTTCGCGCGCCATCATCCACCAGCCGATGAAGGCGGCCACGCTGACGATGCCGATCAGCAGGGTCGCCAGCGCATTGATCTTCGGACTCACGCCCATGCGCACCGAAGAGAACACCTTCATCGGCAGCGTGGTCGAGGACGGCCCGGACACGAAGCTCGAAATCACCAGATCGTCCAGCGACAGCGTGAACGCCAGCAGCCAGCCGGAGGCGAGCGCCGGCGCGATGATCGGCAGGGTGATCAGGAAGAACACCTTCACGCGATTCGCGCCGAGGTCCATCGCGGCCTCCTCGAGCGAGCGGTCGAGTTCGGACAATCGCGAGGAGATCACCACGGTCACGAAGGCCACGCAGAAGGTGACGTGCGCGATCCAGATCGTCATCACGCCGCGCTCCTGGAACAGGCCGAAGTTCTCGCCCATGGCCACGAACAGCAGCAGGATCGACAGGCCGGTGATCACTTCGGGCATCACCAGCGGCGCCGTCATCAGCGCCGAAAACAGCGACTTGCCGGGGAACTGGCGGAAACGCGTCATCACCATCGCCGCCATCGTGCCGAGCACCACCGAGGCACAGGCGGTCATGAACGCGATCTCGAGACTTACCTTGGCCGCGTCGATCATCTGCTTGTCGCGGAACAGTTCGCCGTACCACTTCAGCGAGAAGCCCGACCACACCGTCACCAGCCGGTTCTCGTTGAACGAGTAGACGATCAGGATGAGCATCGGCAGATACAGGAAGGCGAAGCCGAGCAGCAGCGTCGAACGCGTGAACCACGAGGTCTTGGCGGCGCTCATGTCAGCCGCCCTTCCAGCTCTTTCTGCTGGTAGTGGTGGAAGATCATGATCGGCACGATCAGCAGGGCGAGCATGACGATGGCGACTGCCGAAGCGACCGGCCAGTCGCGGTTGTTGAAGAACTCCTTCCACAACACGTTGCCGATCATCAGCGTGTCGGCACCGCCCATGAGCTCGGGAATGACGAACTCGCCGACCACCGGAATCATCACCAGCATCGAGCCCGCGATGATGCCGGCCTTCGACAGCGGCAGCGTGATCTTCAGGAACGCCTGCCAGGGCTTGCAGCCGAGGTCGTAGGCAGCCTCGAGCAGGCGGTGATCGTGTTTCACGAGATTGGTGTACAGCGGCAGGATCATGAAGGGCAGATAGGCGTAAACGATGCCGATGTAGACCGCGACCGGCGTGTGCAGGATCTTCAAGGGTTCATCGATGACGCCGACCCACATCAGGAAATTGTTGAGCAGGCCGTTGTTCTTCAGGATGCCGATCCAGGCGTAGATCCGGATCAGGAAGGAGGTCCAGGAGGGCAGCACGACCAGCATCAGCGCGGTATTGCGCGACGCCGTGGGCAGGCGCGAAATCGCGTAGGCGATCGGGTAACCGACCAGCAGGCACAGGAAGGTCGCGATCACCGCGATCTTCAGCGAACTGAGATACGCCTTCAGATACAAATCGTCTTCCAGCAGGAACAGGTAGTTCTTGAGGTTGAGCTTGATCTGCAGCGTGTCGCTGGCCCACTCCGTCAGCGGCGTGTACGGCGGCATCGCGATCTGGATGCTCGAGAACGAGATCTTCATCGCGATCAGGAACGGCACCGCAAAAAACAGCAGCATCCAGAAGTACGGCGGCGCGATCACCGCCCACTTGCCGCCCGGCAGGTACTTCTTCAGCCGCGCCATCATGACGTCAGCACCACGCCGGCGTTGTCGCCCCAGCTCAGCCACACCGGATCGTTCCAGGTGAAGCGTTCCGAGGCCCAGCGCTTGGCGTTCATGAAATGCACGAGCAGCTTCTTCCCGGTCTTCAGGCGCACGTGGTAGACCGAATGCGTGCCGAAGTAGGCGATGTCCTCGATCACGCCCTGGGCCTTGTTGCGCGCCTGGGCCGGCTCGTCCTTCTCGATCTTGATCTTCTCCGGGCGCAGCGCGTAGGCCACGGACTGACCTTCGAAGCCGGTGACGCCGTGGCCGACGAAGATCGGCTGCTCGAGCACGTCGCTGCGGATGGTGACGTGGTCCTTCTCGTCGTCCTCGATCGTGCCTTCGATCAGGTTCACCGAGCCGATGAACTGCGCGACGAAGCGCGAGGCCGGCTGTTCGTAGATCTCGTCCGGCGTGCCGATCTGGCGAATCTTGCCGGCGTCCATGATGGCGATGCGCGTCGCCATCGTCATCGCCTCTTCCTGGTCGTGGGTCACCATCACGCAGGTGACGCCGAGGCGTTCGATGATGTTCACGAGTTCGAGCTGCATCTGCGAGCGGAGCTTCTTGTCGAGCGCACCCATCGGTTCGTCGAGCAGGAGCAGCTTCGGGCTCAGCGCCAGCGAACGCGCCAGCGCCACGCGCTGCTGCTGGCCGCCGGACAGCTGGTGCGGCTTGCGCTTCGCGTACTTGTTCATCTGCACCAGGCTGAGCATCTCGTCGACGCGCGCCTTGATGCGGTCCTTCGAATGGCCGGCCATCTTCAGGCCGAAGCCGATGTTCTGTTCCACCGTCATGTGCGGGAACAGCGCGTAGCTCTGGAACATCATGTTGATCGGGCGGTCGTACGGCGCCTGACCGACGATGTTCACGTCGTCGAGTTCGATCTTGCCGTAGGTCGGCTTCTCGAACCCGGCGAGGCAACGCAGCAAGGTCGACTTGCCGCAACCGGAGGCGCCGAGCAGCGCGAAGATCTCGCCCTTCTTGATGGTCAGGCTGACATCGTCGACGGCGCGGAAGCCGTCGTATTCCTTGGTCAGGTCGTCGATGCGGACATAGTCCTCGCGGACGGGCGCATCTGATTTCGGACCATTCGCGGGCGCGGCGGCAATCGAACTGGCAGCGGCAGACATCGGAACTCCCTTCGGTATTCCCTCCCCCCGCATAGCGGGGAGAGGGTGGCGCGGAGCGCCGGGTGAGGGGTGAGTGAGGTCGGGAAAGCGCCCCTCATCCGCCCTTCGGGCACCTTCTCCCCGCTACGCGGAGAGAAGGACGCGCATCACTGACCCGTCTTCAGGGTCGTCCAGTGGCGGTTGAACAGGCGATCGACCTCGGGCGGCAACACCGCCAGCGAGAACAGCTTGCCCATCACCTCGTCGCTCGGATAGACGCCCGGGTTGTTGCGCACGGATTCGTCGATCAGCGGCACCGACGGTGCCACGCCGTTGGCGTAGGACACATAGTTCGAAATGCCCGCCATCACTTCCGGACGCATCAGATAGTCGATGAACTTGTAGGCGTTGTTCGGGTGCTTGGCGTCCTTCGGAATCGCCATCATGTCGAACCACACCGGCGCGCCTTCCTTCGGAATCGTGTAGGCGATCTCGACGCCCTTGGCCGCTTCGGCGGCGCGGTCGCGCGCCTGGAAGATGTCGCCGGACCAGCCCACGGCCACGCAGATGTCGCCGTTCGCGAGGTCGTTGATGTACTGCGACGAATGGAAATAGGTGATGTGCGGACGCAGCTGCTGCAGACGATCGATCGCCTTCTGGATCACCGCTTCGTCGAAGCTGTTCGGCTCCTCGCCGAGATACAGCAGCACCGGCGGAATCATCTCGGACGGGGTATCGAGCAGGGCGACGCCGCAGGACGACAGCTTCTTCAGGTTCTCCGGTTCGAACACCATCGACCAGCTGTCGAGGACGGCGCCTTCGCCCAGCACTTCCTTGACCTTGGCGACGTTGTAGCCGATGCCGGTGGTGCCCCAGAGATACGGCACGCTGTGCGCATTGTCCGCATCGAGGTGCGCAATCGTCGCCATCAGCTTCGGATCGAGGTTGCCGTAGTTCGCGAGCTTGCTCTTGTCGATCGGCTGGAACACGCCGGCCTGGATCTGGCGCGCGAGGAAGGACAGCGAGGGCACGACGATGTCGTAACCGGTGTTGCCGGTCACCAGCTTGGTTTCGAGGATTTCGTTGCTGTCGAAGACGTCGTAGGTGACCTTGATGCCGGTCTCCTTCTCGAAGTTCGCGATCGTGTCCTCGGCGATGTAGTCGGACCAGTTGTAGATGTTGAGGACCTTTTCCTCTTCCGCCGGTGCGGCCGGCGTGGCGGCGGTCGTCGCGGCGCCGTCCGCGGGCTTGTCGCCGCCACCGCAACCGGCGAGCGTGCCTGCGATCAGGATGCCGAGCCAATGCTTTTTCATCTGCCATTCCTCCAAGTGGGTGACCGGATTCGGGTCGGTCCGATGATACACAGGCGTCGCGTTCAGGCCGCGGTCGCGATGCCCAGTTCCTTCGCGGTGAGATTCAACGCCTTCCAGATCTTTCCGAACAGTTCGTCGACCTGCGCCTTGGTGATGACCAGCGGCGGCGACAGCAGCATCGCGTCGTAGGTGGCACGCAGGATCAGGCCTTCCTTCAGCGCGAAGTCGCGGCACATCACGCCGACCTTGCCGCGCTCGGCGAAGAACTGGCGCTTCGGCTTCTCGGGCACGAGTTCGAGCGCGCCGACCAGACCGGCGATGCGCGCTTCGCCGACCAGCGGATGGGCGCCGAGTTCGGCCCAGCGCTGCGCCAGATAGGGCGCGATCTCGCGCTTCGCGGTCTCGACGATCTTCTCTTCCTGCAGCAGGCGGATGTTCTCGAGCGCGACCGCGGCACAGACCGGATGGCCGGAGTAGGTGTAGCCGTGCGCCAGTTCGCCGCCCTTCTCGGCCAGCACCTTGGCGACGCGGTCGTTGAACATCACCGCACCGATCGGGATGTAACCCGAACTCAGGCCCTTGGCGATCGGCATGATGTCGGCCTGGAAACCGAAATACTGCTGGCCGAACCATTCGCCGGTGCGGCCGAAACCGCAGATCACTTCGTCGGCGATCAACAGCACGTCGTACTTGCGGCAAATGCGTTCGATCTCGGGCCAATACGTCATCGGCGGGATGTAGACGCCGATGGCGCCCATGATCGGCTCGCCGATGAAGGCGGCGACACGCTCGGGCCCGAGTTCCAGGATCTTTTGCTCCAGGCGACGCGCCGCGACCAGGCCGTATTCCTCCGGACTCAGGTCGCCGCCATCGATGAAGAAGAACGGCTCGTCGATGTGCTGAATGTCCGGAATCGGCAGACCGCCCTGCTTGTGCATGCCCTTCATGCCGCCGAGGCTGGCGCCGGCAACGGTGCTGCCGTGATAACCGTTGTGGCGACCGATGATGATGTTCTTCCGAGGCTGGTCCTGCACCGCCCAGAAGTGGCGGACCATGCGCAGGATGGTGTCGTTCGCTTCCGAACCCGAGTTGGTGAAGAAGGCGTGGTTCAGATCGCCGGGCGTGAGTTCGGCGAGCTTCGCGGCCAGGCGCACGGTCGGCTCGGTCGTGCACATGAAGAAGCTGTTGTAGTAGGCCAGCTCCTCCATCTGCTTCGCGGCGACGGCGCCGAGTTCCTTGCGGCCGTACCCGACGTTGACGCACCACAAGCCGGCGAAGGCGTCGAGCAGCTTGTTGCCCTCGGCGTCCCAGACGTAGCAGCCCTCACCCTTGGTCAGGATGCGTGTGCCGCGCTTCGCCAGCGCGGCGTTGTCGTTGAACGGATGCAGGTGATACGCGGCATCAAGCTGTTGCAGGTTCTGAAGGCTGGTCGGATTCATGGCGATCTCATGTCGTTCGAATGTAGGTCGGCTCAAGCGCAGCGGAGCCGACGGCGATGGGCAAATTCAGACGTTCAACAACAGGAACTCCCGCTCCCACGAGCTGATGACGCGGAAAAAGGTCTCGTATTCCTTTTGCTTCACCGAGATGTAGGCGTTGACGAAGCGCTTGCCGAGCAGGCCTTCGAGCTCTTCGCAGTCGCGGAGCCCGGCCAGCGCCTCTTCGAGCGAACGCGGCAATTCGTATCCGACGGCCTGGGCGCTGCCGGTCAACGGCTCGGTCGGCAGCAGCTTTTCCTTGATGCCGAGCCAGCCGCAGGCCAGCGTCGCGGCGATGGCGAGATAGGGATTCGCGTCCGAGCCGGCGAAGCGGCTCTCGACGCGGGTGTTCTCGGGCGTGTCCATCGGCACGCGCAGGCCGCAGGTGCGATTGTCGTAACCCCATTGCACATTGATCGGCGCGACCTGGCCGAGCGCGAGGCGGCGATACGAATTCACGTTCGGGCCAAAGAATGCCATCGCCATCGGCACGTATTTCTGCAGACCGCCGAGGTAATGCATGAACAGTTCGCTGTGTTTGCCGGCCTTGCCGCCGGCGAACACGTTCTTGCCGGTTTTCGCATCGACCATCGACTGGTGGATGTGCATCGAGCTGCCCGGCTCGTTCTCCATCGGCTTGGCCAGGAAGGTCGCGTAGATGCCGTGGCGCAACGCGCATTCGCGCATCGTGCGCTTGAACAGGAAGACCTGGTCGGCGCGCGACATCGGATCGGCATGCTGAAAGTTCACCTCCAGCTGTGCCGCACCGGATTCGTGGATCAGCGTGTCGACATCGAGCTCCATCGCCTCGGCGTAGTCGTACATGTCGTCGAGGATGGGATCGAACTCGTTGACTGCATCGATCGAGTAGGACTGTCGCGCGGTTTCCGGACGACCCGACCGGCCGGCCGGCGGCGCCAGCGGAAAATCCGGATCGGTGTTCTTCTGCACCAGGAAGAATTCGAGTTCGGGCGCGATCACCGGCTGGATGCCGAGCCCTTCGTACAGCGACAACACCCGTCGCAACACGTTGCGCGGCGCCAGTTCGTGCGGGCGTCCGTCCTTGGTATAGCAGTCGTGGATGACCTGCGCAGTCGGCGCCGACGCCCAGGGGACCATGCGCACGGTGTCGGCATCGGGGCGCAGCACCATGTCGGAATCGGACGGGCTGACGAGGTCGTCGTAGTTGTCCGGATAGTCGCCGGTGACCGTGGTCGCGAAGATGCCTTCGGGCAGGCGCGTGCCGTAGTCGTGCGAGAACTTGGCGGCCGGGATGATCTTGCCGCGGGCATTGCCGGTGATGTCCGGCACCAGGCATTCGACTTCGGTGATGCGGCGGTCTTTCAGCCAGCGCTTGAGCGAGCTTTCGCTCTTCTCGGCTTCGGCGGCGCGTTGCGCCTGTTTCGCTTCGGATCGTTTCTTCGCCATGGGATCAGTTCCGTCTAGCGGCGCGTTCGCGACATGCGTCCGCGAAGGCCTGGAAGATGCCCAGATAGAACGGGTTCTCGCGAACCTTCCATTCCGGGTGCCATTGCACGGCCAGCAGGAATGGATCGGGTGCGTCGAGCCGGATCGCCTCGATCAGGCCGTCGCGCGCACGCGCCTCGACGACGCAGCCGGGCGCGAGGGTTCGAATGCCCTGCCCGTGCAGCGAGTTCACGGTCGCGACATCGGCCCCGGCGATGCGCGCAAGCAGCCCGCCCGGCGCGAGATCGATGGCGTGCGCCGGACCGTACTGCACGTCGAGCGGCGCGTCCTTGTCCTCGCGGTGGTCGTTGAAGCCGGGCGTTTCGTGCACCTTCTGGTGCAGCGAGCCGCCGAGCGCGACATTCACTTCCTGCAGGCCGCGACAGACCGCGAGCACCGGAATCTTCATCTCGATGGCGAGCGGCACGATGTTCAAGGTGTTCGCATCGCGCACCGGGTCGTGCAGGTTGCCTTCCCAGCTCGGTTCTTCGCTGTAGCGGTGCGGCTCGATGTTGCTGTAGGCACCGGTGAGCAGCAGGCCGTCGAGTTCGGCCAGGGTCGCACGCAGGTCGGTCGCAGGTTCGAGCGAGGGAATCAGCAGCGGCAGGCCACCGGCGCCGTCGATGACGGCGCGGATGTATTTCTCGCCGACGGTCTGGGTCGGGTGAGGACCGAGCATCCGGCGATCCGAGGGCAGTCCGACGAGCGGGCGTGGGCGCATGCGAAGGTCGTGCGTGGGGATGCCGAACCCTAGCCGCGGCGTTCGACTTTTTCAACATACGAGCAAAAATAAGCCCATCCAAGAGGTTTGATGTTGAGTATTTTTTACGGCATCGATTTTTCCCGCTAGCATCCCACGACCCCAACGGCCGGTGCCGCGCGCATGAAACCGAACGAAATGACCGATGAAGACGATGCCACCCTGGACCTCATCGTCGGCTGCGAACAGATCGACCTGATCCTGCCCGACATGAACGGCCTGCTGCGCGGCAAACGCGTGACCCGCGACGCGCTCGACAAGGTCTACCAGAACGGCGTCTGCCTGCCGATGTCGCTGATCGGCACCGATGTCACCGGCAACACCGTCGAGGAAACCGGGCTCGGTTACGACATCGGCGACGAGGACCGCATCTGCCGTCCCATTCCCGGCACGCTGCGCCCGATTCCCTGGCAGGGCAAGCCGATGGCGCAATGCCTGATCCAGATGGAAGACGGCAAGGGCGGCCTGTTCGAAGCGAATCCGCGCGAAGTGCTGAAGCGCGTGGTCGAGCGTTACAAGGCCCGGGGCCTGACCCCGGTGGTCGCGGTCGAACTGGAGTTCTACCTGCTCGATGCCGAACTCACTGCCGATGGGCGTCCGCAGACTTCGATCAATCCCGCCACCGGTCGTCGCAACACCACGACCCAGGTGTATTCGATGGAGGACCTGAACGACTACCAGGGCTTCACCGACGCGATCAACGATGCGTGCAGACGCCAGCGCATTCCCGCCGACACCGCCGTCGCCGAATACGCGCCCGGCCAGTTCGAGATCAACCTCAAGCACCGCAGCGACGCGGTCATGGCCTGCGACGATGCGGTGATGCTCAAGCGCGCGATCAAGGCCGTTGCCGCGAAACAGGGCCTGCTCGCGAGCTTCATGGCCAAGCCTTTCGTGGACCAGGCCGGCAGCGGCACCCACATCCACGTCAGCGTGCTCGACAGGGACGGCAACAACATCTTCGCGTGCACGCCGGATGCGCCGTCGGACACGCTGAAACACGCCGTCGCCGGACTGCAGCGCACCTCGACCGACTGCATGCTGATGTTCGCGCCGCACGCGAACAGCTACCGCCGCTTCGTGCTGAATGCCTTCGTGCCGTTGAACGACTGCTGGGGTTTCAACAATCGCACCGTCGCCATGCGCATTCCGCACAGCGATCCGGCCAACATCCGCATCGAGCACCGCATCGCCGGCGCCGACGCCAATCCCTACCTGGTCACCGCGGCGGTGCTCGCCGGCATGCTCGAAGGCCTGGAGAACGGCGGCGATCCGGGCCCGGCCATTGTCGGCAATGCCTACGAACAGACCGAGATGCGCGAACTGTTCTGGCGCGACACCTTGCGCGACTTCATGAACAGCGACTTCGTCGCCGCCGCCTTCGGCGAGCAATTCCGGCACGTCTTCGGCCAGCAGAAGCTCAAGGAGTTGCGCAGCTTCCAGCGCGAAGTGACGACGCTGGAAATCGACTGGTACCTGCGCCTGGTCTGAACGGAGCGCATGCATGGGCACGATCCGCGACCGCGATGCCGCGCACGATTCCTGGTACGCGACGACGGCTGCGGCCTGGCCGGCGCAACCGAAGCTCGCGGGCCGGGAACGCGTCGATGTCGCCATCCTCGGCGGCGGGCTGACCGGACTCTCGGCCGCACTCGAACTGGCCGCAGCAGGACGCACGGTCGCGATTGTCGAAGCGCACCGGGTCGGCTGGGGCGCCTCGGGGCGCAACGGCGGCCAGGTCATCTTCGGCTACGGCTGCGACCAGGCCAAGATCACCGCCCTGGTCGGCATCGAGGATTCGCGCAAGCTGTTCGACTGGTCGGTCGAAGGCGTGAATCTGGTGCGCGAACGCATCGCACGACACGACATCGACTGCGATTGGCGCGACGGCCACGCCCACGTGCCGATCAAGCCGCGCCAAGTCAACGAATTGCGTGCGTGGCAACAGGATCTGCAGGAAAACTTCGGCTACGCGACCGAGTGGTGGGACCACGATCGGCAACGCGCGGAGATCGCCAGCAATCGTTACCTCGGTGCGTTGTTCGATGCGAAGTCCGGGCATCTGCATCCATTGAACTACACGCTCGGTCTCGGCCGTGCGGCGCTGGCCGCAGGCGTGCGCATTTACGAACATTCAGCGGTGATCGAACTGGTGCGCGGCGATGGCGCATCGGCGAAACCGCGCCTGCGCACGCTCGATGGCGAACTCGAAGCCGACATCGTCGTGCTCGCCGGCAATGCCTACGTGCATGGGCTTGCGCCCGAACTGGATGCGCGCGTGATGCCGGTCGGCACCTACATCGGCGCCACCGAACCGATCGGCGCCGAACGCATGCGCTCGCTGATCCGCAACGGCATCGCCGTCGCCGACATCAACTGGGCGCTCGACTATTTCCGCCCGTCAAGCGACCACCGCCTGCTGTTCGGTGGTCGCGCCAGTTATTCGACGCTGCAGCCGTTGAACCTGCGCGCGACCATGATCGCGCGCATGACCCGCGTGTTCCCGCAGCTCGCCGGCGTGAAGCTCGACCACGTCTGGGGCGGCTACGTCGACATCTCGCTGAATCGCGCCCCGCACTGGGGCCGCCTCACGCCGAACATCTACTTCGCGCAGGGCTTCAGCGGCCACGGCGTCGCCGCCACCGGCCTCGCCGGCCGTGTCATCGCCGAAGCCATCACCGCCCAGACCCGCCGCCTCGACCACTACGCGAAAATCCAGCACCACCCCTTCCCCGGCGGCCGCGCCCTGCGCACCCCCCTGCTCGTCGCCGCGATGGCCTGGTACAAGCTGCGGGATGCGTTGTGGTGATTGCCGCCTTCTCCGTTGATGCGAGGCCATGCCGGATGACATCACCGGCGGACATCGATGCCTTCAAGATCGGCCGAATGCCGGGCTTCGCTTGCGCTCAGCCCAGCCTGCAAGAGCATGTTTTCGGCGACGGCTACTGGATCTTCACCGGCATCACGTTCGGGACGGCGTAGGGCGTGCCTTCGCCGAGCACGTGGCTGATGGCGATGAGGCGGTTCTTCAGCGGCGGCGGGTAGGACTGGAACGAGTACGAGGTCGGGTTGTGGCAGGAGAAGCAGTTCTGCCACTGCTGCTTGTTCGCGTTGCTCGCCTGCTGCACGAAGGTTTCGGCGGTGGTGTTCGCCAGGTTCACCGAGCCGACCGCATCGGTCTGGTCGCTCGTGAGCGAATAGCTGTTCGGCTGCATCCATACCGTGCCGATCAGGCGATAGTTCGCGAACAGCGATTGCGTGCCTGTCTCGCCCGCCAGAAAACCCTGCCCGCCCTGGTTCACGCCGGCGATGTTGGTCGCGCCATCCGGATGATTCTCGCCGCCGGTCGCGTTCTCCTGCACCGCCATCGTCGGCGGCGAGAATTTCTGCGTGGCCAGGTCGAAGTTCAAGGTCGGCGGACTGCTGTTCTGCAGATTCACCTGGGTGTACGGCGTGTTGCCGCGATAGAAGGTGTAGCTGTTCGGATTGCTGCCGCTGGTGCTGAAGGTGTTGTCCGGCGTCGACGGCGTGTTCGCCAGATGCTCGAAGGTGGCCCACAGCATTTCCGGATGGTTGATGGTGTAGCCGACCACGTGCAGGCCGACCAGCGCCACCGTCACCGTCTGGTAGGTGCCGTTCGGCGCCACCGCTGCGGTGGTCTTGGTGCGCAGCACATGCAGGTTCGGCACCTGGGCCTGGGTCGTGTAGGCGCCGTCGGGCGGCGACTGGCCGGGGTCGAGACGCAACCAGGTCGCCTTGAACACGGCATCGCCAACGTTGAAGTAGGCATCGGCCGGCTGCGACAGATAGCCGCCTGTCGCGATCAGATTCTGCTGAGCCACCTTGAAGTAGCCCGGACTCATGTGCACCGAGGCATAGACCGGATAACCGTTCGGCCCGACCAGCATGTTGCCGTCTGCCTCGACAATGGCGCCCGCACCCTCGACGAAACCGGCCATGCCATGCAGCGTGCTCGAACGCGCCGCCAGTTTCAGCATGCCGGTGCGCGGCTTGCCTGCGCTGGCGGTGAACAGATCGTTCGGCGTCTGCAGCCCCATGAAGCGCGGCACGCCGTTCGCGTCCAGCGCCGTGGCCCAGACGAAGGCCTCCCAGGACCATTGATGGAAATTGCAGTCCACCGCGTTCAACGGCGTGTCCTTGGTCGGGAACGCCGCATTCGTGTCCTGGAAGGCGCCCAGTCCCTCCGCCCAGCCCAGGGCCGGACACCCCCCGGCCCAGGCCGGCGCAGCCGCCGACAGCACGACGCCCAGCCCCATCACACCGATCCCCCGCCCGATCCAACCCGTCCCGTGCCTGCCCATCGTCCTGCTCCCCAAGGTAGGCGGACCCGACTGGTCCGCCCCGAGAGTGGACGCGATCGGCGCCGATCCGCCCACTGTCAGGACTGACAGGGGCAAGAGATCGCACCCTGTCCGGTTTCCGCGGTTTCTCCGTTCCTCCGATCGGGAAGCCACACACCGGAGACATCCAAATGCATGCCAAGTCCGAATCGCGTCGTCGTCACCCCCTCGCCCTCCTCCTGCTGAGCCTGGCCCTGGGATGCGCCTCGGCGCAGGCTGCACAGCACTGCGTCAGCACCGGCGCGCAGTTGGCCAATGCGCTGACCAGCGCCGCGAGCAACGGTCAGGATGACGAGATCCGGGTCGTGGCCACGACCCTGACGGGAACCAGCAATTCGGCCGGGAACCCGCGCTGGTACTACTTCGCTGCCGAAAGCGACCTCGACCTGGCGCTGACCCTCAGCGGCGGATGGAGCAGCGGCAACAACTGCCTGAGCCAGATCTCGCTGGATCCTCAAGACACCGTCCTGGACGCGCAGAACACGGGCATCGCGCTGTCATTCGTTCCGCAATTTTCCGGCGTGATGAGCGGCGATATCTCGGTCCGCAATCTCACGATCACTCGGGCCAGCAACGGCTCGGCGGGCGTCGGGAGCGCGATCAACTGGAATGTGACCGGTGCAATCACGACCTCGCTGATTCTCGAGAATCTGCTGATCGTGGCGGGCAACGCCCCGGGCACCGGCTCGTCGATCGTCAACATTGCCCAATCGGGATCCGGCTGGGCGAAGTTGCGCAACCTGATCATCCACGCCAACTCATCGCAGTCCGCCCCGCTGTCGATCACGATGAGCGGCTCGTCCTACGCGCTCATCAGCAACAACTCGATCTTCGGCAACCAGACGAACAGCGGCGCCTCGGGCCTGTCGGTAACGGGCGTTGCGACGCTTGCGAACAACGCGATTGCCGAAAATACCTCGACGCTGCCGACCAGCTTCCAGTTCTACTCTGCCGTGCCCGGCAGCCTGACGCTTCGCAACAACCACTTCGCGACGAAGTCGATGGCGGGTGCGCCTTTCTCGGAGTCGGGCACGACCACGGGCGACCCGCAATGGACCTCCGCCGGATCGCTCAAGACACCTGGCCCGGTATCGCCACTGCGCGACAGCGGCCTCAACAATCCCACCGGCGGACTCGCCAGCACCGATTTCGACGGCAGCGCACGCATCGTCAACACCACGGTGGACCGCGGCGCGGTTGAGGCCGAAGCCATTCCCCATATCGGCCCGACCATCTCGGCGGTGTCGCCGACGCCCGGCACCGGCCAGTTCATGCCGGATGGACTGATCAACACCACGGTCACGGCCACGATCAGCTTCACGGCGACCGGCGGCACCGGCGCAGGCACGACCAGCCTCACCTGCGTCGACGACAACGCCGCCGCGACCTTGTCGGCCTCGGCCAACCAGACGATTGCCGTCGGACAGTCGGTCGCGCCGATCGTCGTGACCATGAGCTACGTGCAGTCCGGCTACAACCTCGGCGTCGTCTGCACCGCCAACACCAACGGCAACGTCTACAGCTTCGTGTATGCCTTCTTCGTGCCCAACGCGAGCGCCAACGGCCCGCTGATCCAGGCGCTCGCGCCGCAAGCCGGAACAACCACCACGCTGGATGCATCGGTGGGCCAGACTGCGTCGCACAGCATCACCTTCACGACGCAAGGCGGCGCCGCTGGCGGCGAAGCCGACCTGGCTTGCGCACCGTTGAACGGACTCATCGCGGTCACCGGCAATGCCACCCAAACCGTCGGCTCGGGCGCTTCCGTGTTGCCGGTGGAAGTCTCGATGGAAGTGACGGGGCAGGCGCAAGCCGCCAGCATCCGCTGCGTGGCCACCCGCGTCGGCCATTCGCCCCTGAATCTGGATTACCACTTCGCCGTGAATGCGGTCGACGCGATCTTCGTGAGCAGCTTCGAACCGTAAACGGAACACCGCGACGCCCGCGAATTGCCTGATCGGCGTCGCCGCAGCGCCATCGTGTTGCCTCCTCGGGCATCGACAGTCGATGCCCCTCGACGGAGCGAACAATGGACACGACGACACCCGATGCACTGCCGGCCGATCTCAAGCCGTTTGTCTGCGACAGCTGCAACGACTGGAACGCGGCGCGTGCGCCGTTCAAGCTCTTCGGCGCATCGCACTACGTCGGCCCGGAAGGATTGAGCGTCGTCGCCATCGACACCGGCAAGGGCGTGATCCTGATCGACGGCGCGCTGCCGCAATCGGTCGACGGCATCATCGCCGGACTGAAATCGATCGGCCGTGACGTACGCGACGTGAAATACATCGCGGTCTCGCATCCACACTTCGACCATGCCGGGGGTGTCGCTGCCCTGTCGCGATCGAGCGGCGCAACGGTGCTGTCGACTGCAGCAGGCGCCGACGCGCTGAAGCAAGGCAACGTGCCCACCGACGACCCGCAAGCCGGCTACGGCGATTTCATGAAATTTCCGCCGGTCGCGAACCTGCGCGCGCTGGCCGACGGCGAATCCCTCACGCTCGGCGACATCACGCTGACCGCCCACGCCACGCCGGGGCATGCGCCGGGCGGCACATCGTGGTCGTGGCGCGACTGCGAAGGCGAACGCTGTCTCGACCTGGTGTTCGCGGACAGCCTGAATCCGGTCTCGCACGACGACTTCCACTTCGGCGAAGGGAATCGTGCAGCCATCTTCCGCAGCAGCATCGCCAAGGTGCGCGGCCTGCCCTGCGACCTTCTGGTATCGGCGCACCCGTCGCAATCGCAGCTGTTCGAACGCGTCGATCGCGGTGAAGTGATCGATCCCGAGGCCTGCAAGGCCTATGCGGACGACGCCGAACAACGACTGACGGAACGTCTGGGCGAAGAACGCGCCGCGGATCCCGCGACCACCGGCCTGCGCTAGCATCGGCGTCCCGTCCTCCAGCGACCGCGTGATGCCGACGAGCACGAAAACCGCATTGATCTGCGGCATCACCGGCCAGGACGGCGCCTATCTCGCGCGCTGGCTGCTGCATCACGGCTACCGCGTCGTCGGTACCTCGCGCGACGCTCAGGTCGCGAACCGGTCCAATCTCCGGCGCCTCGGCATCGACTCGCGGTTGATGCTGGAATCGATGACGCTGACCGACTTCCGGAGCGTGCTCGACGTGCTCGCAAGACAGGCGCCGGACGAGATCTACAACCTGTCTGGACAGAGTTCGGTGGGGCTGTCGTTCGCGCAACCCGTCGAGACGCTGGACAGCATCGCCGTCGGCACGCTGAATCTGCTCGAAGCCATTCGTTTCCTGAAACTGCCGATGCGGCTCTATAACGCCGCTTCCAGCGAATGTTTCGGTGACAGCAACGGCGCACCTGCGAACGAGGACACGCCCTTTAGACCACGCAGCCCCTACGCCGTCGCCAAGGCCTCCGCGTTCTGGCAGGTGGCAAATTACCGCGAAGCCTACGGGCTTTTCGCGTGTTCGGGTCTGTTGTTCAACCACGAATCGCCACTGCGGCCGGAACGTTTCGTCGTGCAGAAGATCGCGCGTGCGGCGCAGCGCATTGCGGCCGGCAGCGGCGAAACTCTGTCGCTGGGCCGCCTCGACATCGAACGCGACTGGGGTTCGGCCGAGGAATACGTCGACGCGATGTGGCGCATGCTGCAGCAACCGCAACCCGACGATTACGTGATTGCGACCGGCCGTTCGCATCCTTTGTCCGACGTGGTTGCGACGGTGTTCGCCCTACTCGGTCTCGACTGGCAGGACCACGTGCGCGTGGACCCGACCTTGTTTCGACCGACCGACTTGCGCGTCAGCCGTGCCGATCCGACGCGCGCCGCCACCCGTCTCGGCTGGCAGGCGCAACGACAGATGGCCGACGTGATCCTGGAGATGGCAACGACCTCACAACAAGCCGCACTCGACACCGTCCCCGCTTCTGAAACTCGAGCTCCCGAATGCGCGTCCTGATTCCCTTGCACCAGATCACCACTTGGGCCGGCGGCATGGATCTCTGCCGCACCATCGTCGATGTGTTGAAGAGTGCAGCGCAGCGCCACCCGCTCGAACTGGTGTTCGCGCTGTCCGCGCAACGCGATACGAAAACGCCGGTCTCGGCCGAACTGGCGCGACTGACTGACGAAATGACGCAAGGTGCACGCGTCATGCATTGCAGCGGCGACGGCCGCGAGTTGATGCGCGCCGCGGTCGATGCCGACGCCCAGATCATCTTCCCGACGATGACGCCGATCCGCGGCAGCCATGTGCGCAAGATCGGCTACATCTACGACTTCCAGCACCTCGATCTTCCGGAACTGTTCACGATCGAAGAGTGTGATCGCCGTTCGCAGACCTTTCTCGACCTGATCGAGAAATCGGATGCGATGTTCTGCACTTCCGAATTCGTCGCCACCGGCATCACGCTCGGGCTCGGTGTCCCGAAGGAACGCGTGCTGGTGCTGCCCTTTTTGCCGCATGCCGATGCCGCGTGGTTCGATACCGACATCGGCGCGGCACAGGCGCGTCATGGCGTGGGTTCAAGCTACCTGATCGTCTGCAACCACTTCTGGGTGCACAAGGATCATGCAACTGTGCTGCATGCATTCGCCCAGGTGCGATCGTCAGGCGCACACGACGGCCTGCGCCTGGTGATGACCGGCGACACCCGCGATTTCCGCGACCCGAACCACTTCGGAAAGCTGGAAGCGGCAATGCGCGAGCTCGGCATCGCCGAACACTGCCACGTGCTCGGGCTGATTCCGAAACCGGAGCAGATCGCGTTGCTGCGCGGCGCGCTGGCAATGGTTCAGCCGACCCGATACGAAGGCAGCCCGGGTGGCATGTCGACCTTCCAGGCAGCCGGGCTAGGCGTGCCCGCCCTGCTCTCGGACATCGACGTCAATCGCGAAGCGCAAGGTGCGGGAATTCGCCATTTTCGCTTCGGCGACGCCGATAATCTGGCGCGACAAATCCGCGATCTTCTGGCGCAACCCCCACCCCGTCCGGATCGTTCGCAGCTCGAAACCGACGCGCAGTCGCGTCGCGTCGTTGCGGGTGACGCGATGTTCCGTTTTCTGCAGGGGCTGAACCCGCGTTGATGCGAGAGTCTTGCGCGCTCTGATGCGCGTCATTCGCTCCGTCCTCCCATGAAGGCGTGATGCGCGGCGCCAGCGCGCGCCGCAAGCTGGCGTCGATCCAACTCGTGGAGCTCGCCATGATCCGCATCCGGCGCGCCCTGCTGGCCGCGCTCACTCTCTCGGTGTTCGGTCGCGCCGAAGCCCTCGATCCAAATGAGTTCACGAGCCTCGGCACCTTCAATCACGGGCGCACCGTGACGGTGAATACCGACATGCTGGCGATGAGTCCTGGCGCCAGTTTCAACAGCGTGAGCTCCGGCAATATCGCAGTGTTCACATTCGCCGGCGTGCCGTTCGGCAGCGGCATCAGCGTCAACGTGTTGGGATCGCGCGGTTTCGCCCTTTTGTCGCGTGGGGCGATGAGCATCAACGGCACGATCAACATGTCGGCGTCCGGTTAGGCCGGCGGCGCCCCCGGTAGTGCCGGCACCACGGTGGCGGGTTCGCGATCCAGGGCACCGACGTCGATCCGGACATCGCCATGCACAACGGCAACAGCACCGCACCCGCGGGCGAACGCGCCGACGGCATCGGCCTGACCCGGTTCGCGGACACCAACCTGCATGGCCCATCCAGCGTGCAGAGCTTCAAGATCCGCAATGCCGGCACGGCCACGCTGACCGGATTGGCGCTGTCACTCGCCAGCACACAGGTCGCGGACTATGCCCTTGGCAGTCTCGCAACGACCTCGCTCGCCCCCGGAAGAACCACCCCGTTCACGGTCACCTTGCTGCCGGCGGCCGTGGGCCAGCGCGATGCCCGCCTCGCCATTGCCAGCAACGACGCCGACGAGAATCCATTCGACATCGCGCTGGGTGGCGTTGGTCGTTCGGCCAACCTGTAGATCAGCAAGAGCAACCAGGATTCGGGTCTGCTGCCCGGTCGCGACACCAGCTACGTGGTGCAGGTCTTGAATGCCGGGCCAGGACCGGTAGGCAGCGTTCAGATCACCGACGATCTGACTGCCGCACTCGTCAATCCGCAATGGACCTGCACCTCCAATCCGGCAGGGCTCTGTTCGACCAGCAGCGGCAGCGGCGACGTGCTGCACACGACGGGCCCACTCCCGACGGGCGCACTGATCGAATACCAGATCGTCGCGATATCGACGGGCTCGCCGCCGGCCTTCATCCCCAACACCGCGAACGTCGGCAACGGCGATGGCAGCGATCCGGCCTTGGGCAACAAGAGTGCCAGCCATACCGATCCTGTCGTCACCGAAGGCGTGTTCGCCGACGGCTTCGAGACCGGCGCGATGTTGCTGCGGACGCCGTTGGCCCGATGAGACACCTGCGGCCTCAGCGCTGCAGGTTCAGGTGGATGACGAAGCGCACGCGGCCGAAACTCATGTCCATCGTGTGCGCCAGCGTCGCACCCGCCACTTCCGGCTGCTGCTTCAATGCGGTCAGCAGGCGGTCGAGCGCGGCGCGGTCCGGCAAGGTGCCGGTGAACAGCACGTAATCGTTCTCGCGCCTGAAGTTCAGCAGCATCGCATCTGCACCCATCAGTTTCTTGGCGCGGATGCGCAGGTCGAGGATGCGCGGGTCTTCGTCGCGTTGCAGCCAGCCCTCCGGATCGGTCTTCGCCTGCTCGCGTTCGTCGAGCGGCAGATTCCGCACGGTCGGTGTCCAGAACGCGGGCACCTCGACCGCCGCGAAACGCGCCCAGCGCGACTGCGTATGAATCGAATACGGGATGCCCGCGCCGGTCTCCGCCCACAGGCCGATGACCTTCCGCTCGGTCTTGTCGAAACGCACCAGCAGGCCGCCGCGCACGTCGCGCGTCATCGCGACTTCGGTGTCGTGGTTGCCGGCCTCCACCCACCAGCCGTCCCGGCATTCGCCCTTGCGGCCGTGCGTTCCCCACTCGGGCACCGGACCGAGTCGCGTCAATGCATCGAACGGCAATTCCTTGCGTACCTTCAATGCGCCGCGCATCGGGTCGAACATCGCCAAGGCCTGCCGCCGCCACGCCGCATATTCGGCGGGTTGCGCCAGACGAAACTGCGCCACGGCGCGCGAGAACTCGGCCGCGTCGCGATGGAATACCGTGGTCAAGGCGTGCGAACCGGCATCGAACAGCGAGACCACGGTCGCCGGCGCCTTGAGCGCATGCGTGTAGGACGCATCGCCCCAGTCGCCCTGACTGCCGGGATCGGCCTGCATCGAGAACGACCCGGACAGATCCGGGCACACCGATTCGCTCAGTTGCGCCGGAAAATCCGGTTCATCGCCACTTTGGCGAAAGCACCCCGTCAACGCGGCCACAACGACCAACAGCCAGGACATTCGCATTCGCCACAGCCTCCGCATCCATGAACGGGACACGCATGACGGGACTCTAGCGACTGGCGTCCGTCGCAACCACACCATGGCGACGCGTATCGACTTCCGCGCCTGCCGGTGGCTGCGGCCGCATGCGAGCATTCGGCCGCGAGTCCGCACAAGCCATACACCGGCGTGATCGGCAGCCCGTTCCTGACGCAGATCGCGCTGGATGAATCGCGTGTCGCTGACGACAGCCGGCACCCGTTCAACCTGCGATCACTGCATCGCGGCTTGCCGCTGCGGCTGACGAAGCCGGTGACGATGCTGGTCGGCGAAAACGGCGCCGGCAAGTCGACCCTGCTCGAAGCCATCGCCTGGGCCAGCGGCTTCGACGCCGAAGGCGGCGAGCGTCGCAACAGTTGCGCCGAAGCAGTCGATGGCCATGCGCTCGGTCGCGCCCTCGATTTCCTGAATGCGCCGGAGCGGCATTTCCGTCATCTGTTTTCGGATGACGGTTCGGAGTAACCGGCCTCGCGCTGGCTGCGTATCGCCAACACCAGCACGCGGTCCGCGAAGCTGTCGTACTCGTACAGGGCGAGATATCCGCGGCTGTCCCGCCCGATGACCAGTTCGCGCGCGTTTCCCGGCACTGGGCGGCCGATCAACGGATTCTCCTTCAGCACGCGCACGCCTTCGACGATCGCACGTATCCGCTGCTCGGGATCCGCGACTTTGTACTTCACCAGATGCTCAAGGATGCCCGCGAGGTCTTCCTTCACGCGCGGCGCGAGTTCGATCCTGGTCACGATCAGCGAACGATTTTTCGCGGCGCGGGCCAGGGCACATCCTGGCCTTCGGCGCGCGCAAGCAGCACTGACTCCATGTCCTCCCAGATGATGGCCATACCGGTCTCCTGGAATTCCTTGCGACGGTCGTCCGCTTCCTTCAGAAAGGCTGCATAACGCTCGGCCATCTCGGTCTTCTGCGCGATCGCGTCGAGGATGAATGCATGTGCTGTCGTCCCCGACTTCTTGGCGATCTTGGCGACCCGCGTCTTCATCTTCTCGGGAATGCGAATGGTGGTGGTTGTGGTTGCCATGTCCAGCCTCCTTCGCTTCCAACGTAGCACAAACGTGCTACAGGCTGCGGATCATGCATCGAGATTGATCCAGGTCGCCTTGACCTCGGTGTATTTCTCGAAGGCGTGCAGCGACTTGTCGCGACCGTTGCCGGATTGCTTGTAGCCGCCGAAGGGTGCGGTCATGTCGCCGCCGTCCCAGTAGTTGACCCAGACGCTGCCGGCACGCAGCTTGCGGGCGACACGGTGTGCGCGCGAGATGTCGCGGGTCCAGACGCCGGCAGCGAGGCCATAGTCGCTGTCGTTCGCGTACCGCAGGGCTTGCGCTTCGTCGTCGAAGGCGATGACGCTGAGCACCGGCCCGAAGATTTCCTCGCGCGAGATCGTGTGTTCGTGCGCGACGCCGTCGAAAATGGTCGGTTCGATGTAGCAGCCGCCGGCCACCGGATGCACGCGCTGGCCGCCCAGCACCAGCCTGCCGCCGTCGGCCTGGCCCTTCTCGATGTAGGACAGCACGCGACGGGTCTGGTCCTCGTCGACCATCGCGCCGATCGGCGCCGTCGGATCGAGCGGATGGCGCGGCTGGTAGTGCTTGCCGGCATCGACCACCATCGCCACGAACTCGTCCTTGATCGAACGCTCGACCAGCAGGCGCGATGCCGCGGTGCAGACTTCGCCCTGGTTGTAGAAGATGCCGCTGGCCGCGGCTTCGGCGGCACGTTTCAGATCGGGCGCGTCGGCGAAGACCAGGTTCGGGCTCTTGCCGCCGCACTCCATGTAAGCGCGCTTCATGTTCGAGCGACCGGCACAGGTCAACAGATGGCGACCCACCGCGGTCGAACCGGTGAACACCAGGCCGTCGATGTCCATGTGCAGGGCCATCGGTTCGCCGCATTCCTTGCCATAACCCGGCAACACATTCAGCACGCCCGCGGGAATGCCGGCCTCGATCGCGAGTTCGGCGAGGCGCAGCGCTGTGAGCGGCGATTTTTCGCTCGGCTTCAGGATCACCGAATTGCCGGTCGCGAGCGCCGGCGCGATTTTCCAGGTCGCCATCAGCATCGGGAAATTCCACG
>JBGASK010000152.1:0-5944 GCA_044229785.1 Ahniellaceae bacterium | reverse complement strand
TGGCGATACATCGGCGGGCTCCGGAAGGGCTGCGGGAAGATCGCGGATGGTATCGCAGGCCCTGCAGACGCTCGTCCCGGTCCGGGCATTGGCGCTAGTCTTGGCGGTCTTCTGCCATCGTTCCGCCCGATTCGGACTGTCTGGATGAGTTCCTCCCCGTCAACGCAGATCGCCCCGGTGCTCGCCGCGCTTGCGCAAGGTCGACTGGCTGCTGCCGAACAGGCGCTTGCCGGACTGCGTCGCAGCCTGTCGCTGGAATCCGCCACGGTCGCGATCAACGCGCTGCTGCAACAGCGACCGGACTGGATTCCCGCGCTGCACGAACTCGGGCATTGCATGCTGCAGATGCAGCAGTACCAAGCCGCGTTCAACATCGGGGGCCGGGTGTCGTCGCTGGACTCGAACGATGCCCGCGGGGTCGAGCTTCAAGTACTGGCTCTGGAGTACTCGGCTGCCCGTCCCGAGCGCGTGCTGCCGCTGCGACGACGACTCTCGGCACTCAAACCGGATTCGGCGGCAGACTGGTTCCTGCTCGCGATCACGGCTTCGCGCGTCGGCTACTACGCGGAGATGCACGACGCGCTCGACGCCGCCTTGCGCCTGAATTCCGACCTGCTGCCTGCACGCTGGGCAAAGTTTCTGACACCGCGAGACAAGTTCTTTGGCCGACGCACGGACATTGACGTCTTCGTGCAGGGATGGGACGAAGGTTGCGCGGACTTCGAGCGGCGCCAACTCGAAGCGCCCGTCATGCGGCATCGCCTCGAAGGCCTGTTGCTCGCGCAATGCAACTTCCACCTCGCCTATGCCGGCATCGACGTGACCTCGCGGCAAGTCCGGCTCGGGCGCGTCCTGCGGCGCATGGCCGCGGCCGCGTTTCCGCAATTCGAGCGTACGCCGCAACCGCGACCGCCGGCCGGCCGCAAGCTGCGCGTCGGATTCCTGACGGCAACGCTGCGTCATCACACCGTGCTCAAGCTGTTCGGCGGGCTGATGCGGCGCCTGCCGCAGGATCGCTTCGAGGTATACGCCTACGCGCTGGAGGCCGGCAGCGATGCCGTGACCGAACTGCTTCGCCGCGATCTCGATGCGGTTCGCACCGAGATCGGACCGCTCGCGGTCATGGCGCAGTCCATCCGCGACGACGCCTGCGATGCGCTCGTCTACGTCGACATCGGCATGCACCCGCGCACCGCGGCGCTCTCGGCGATGCGACTGGCGCCGTTCCAGGCCATGCTCTGGGGCCATCCGGTGACCAGCGGCGTCGATACCATGGACGCGTTCTTCAGCAGCGCATTGATGGAACCCGAGGACGGCGAACGCCACTATCGCGAACGCCTGCTGCCGTTGCCCGGCCTCGGCTGCTGGTACGACCCGGGCGCGTTGCCGCTGCAGCCGGCGCAGGCCGCCGCCGATCCGTCGGCGCCGATTCGGATCGTCTGCGCGCAGAACGGACTGAAACTGCTGCCGGAGCAGGATGCGGTTTTCGCGCGCGTCCTCGCGGCCGTGCCGGAGGCGGAACTCGTCCTGCTCTGCGGCTTGCACGCCGGCATCGAGGCCAACCTGCTGGCGCGCATGCGGCCGGCGTTCGCGGCGCATGGCGTCGATCTCGATCGCCGCGTGCGCGTGGTCGGGCATGTCGACGAAAGCACGTTCCTGCGCGAACTCTGGCAGGCCGACCTGGTACTCGACGCGCTGGCCTGGTCGGGCGGGGTCACCGCCTTCGAGACCTTCTGGGGCGACGTGCCGATCCTGACGCTGCCGGGCGCCTTCATGCGCGGCCGCCACACGTTCGCCATGCTGCGTCTGATGGACCTGCCCGAACTGGTCGCTGCCGATGTCGACGATCTGGTCGCCAAGGCGGTCGCGCTGGCGCGGAACGCCGACGAACGGCACCGCCTGCGCGCGCTCATCGCCGCGCGCAAGCAGCGTCTGTACCGGGACGACCGGGTCGTCGCGGCCTTCGCCGACATGCTCGAGCGCGAAGTGCGGGCACGCTGCGCCTGATCCCGGGAGTGGTCCTGCGGTCGCCGCGCTGGACTTGCCAGGGCCCAGCCCCGACAATCGGCGGTCTTCCCTTCGCCGTCTCAGGCCCTTCCCATGCAATACATCTACACCATGAACGGGGTGAGCAAGGTCGTTCCCCCGAAACGCGAAATCATCAAGAACATTTCGCTGAGTTTCTTCCCGGGCGCGAAGATCGGCCTGCTGGGTCTGAACGGCGCCGGCAAGTCGACGGTGCTGCGCATCATGGCCGGCGTCGACAAGGACTTCAACGGCGAGGCGCGTCCGGCACCCGGCATCAAGATCGGCTACCTGGAACAGGAACCGAAGCTCGATCCGGAACAGACCGTGCGCCAGGAAGTCGAGTCCGCGCTGGGCGAAATCTTCGAAGCCAAGGACAAGCTCGAACAGGTCTACGCGGCGTATGCCGAAGAAGGCGCCGACTTCGACGCGCTGGCAAAGGAACAGGAACGCCTCGAGGCGATCCTGGCCGCCGGCGACGCCGACACGCTGAAGCAGCAGCTCGAAGTGGCCGCCGACGCGCTGCGCCTGCCGCCCTGGGATGCCGTCATCGGCAAGCTCTCCGGTGGCGAAAAGCGCCGCGTCGCGCTGTGCAAACTGCTGCTGTCGAAGCCGGACATGCTGCTGCTCGACGAACCGACCAACCATCTCGACGCCGAATCGGTCGAGTGGCTGGAACAGTTCCTCGCGCGTTTTCCGGGCACCGTGGTCGCGGTCACGCATGATCGCTACTTCCTCGACAATGCCGCCGAATGGATCCTCGAACTCGATCGCGGCCGCGGCATTCCGTGGAAGGGCAACTACACCGAATGGCTGACGCAGAAGGACGAACGCCTGCGCCAGGAAGAGAACCAGGAAAAGGCGCGCCAGAAGGCGATCCAGAAGGAACTGGAATGGGCCCGCCAAAACGCCAAGGGCGGTCGCAGCAAAGGCAAGGCGCGACTGGCGAAGATCGAGGAACTGCAATCGGTCGACTACCAGAAGCGCAACGAGACGAATGAAATCTTCATTCCGCCGGGCGAACGCCTCGGCCAGTCGGTGATCGAGTTCAAGTCGGTCAGCAAGAGTTTCGGCGACCGCCTGTTGATCGACGACCTCAGCTTCGTCGTGCCGGCCGGCGCCATCGTCGGCATCATCGGTCCGAACGGTGCCGGCAAGTCGACGCTGTTCAAGATGCTGATGGGCATCGAGAAACCGGACAAGGGCGAAATCGCGGTCGGCCCGACCGTGAAACTCGCCTACGTCGACCAGAGCCGCGACAAGCTCGACGGCGCTCACAACGTCTTCCAGGAGATCTCGGGCGGCCTCGACATCCTGAACATCAACGGCATCGAAGTGCAATCGCGCGCCTACCTCGGCCGCTTCAACTTCAAGGGCCAGGACCAGCAGAAGATGGTCGGCAACCTGTCCGGCGGCGAACGCGGCCGCCTGCACCTCGCCAAGACGCTGCTGCAGGGCGGCAACGTGCTGCTGCTGGACGAACCATCCAACGACCTCGACATCGAAACCCTGCGCGCGCTCGAAGACGCCCTGCTCGAATTCCCGGGCAACGCCTTCGTGATCTCGCATGACCGCTGGTTCCTCGACCGCATCGCCACGCATATCCTCGCGTTCGAAGGCGATTCCCACGTCGAGATGTTCCAGGGCAACTACCGCGAATACGAAGAGGACAAGAAGCGCCGACTCGGTGCCGATGCCGACCAGCCGCATCGCATCCGCTTCAAGGCCCTCAAGAAGTAATCGCGATGGACGCGGCGTTGTCGGAACTGAAGCGCAACGCCGCGCTGCACCCCGAGCAGCCGGGCCTGTGCAACCGCCTGCTCGACCGCGCGATGCGCGTCGCGACGACGGAGACTCGACTGGCCCTGCCGGCATCGCTGCCGTCGCTGGCCGTTGTCTGCTGTTCGATCAAGCCGACGGTCGAAGCCGTCTTTCGCGACGAAATCGCGCGCGCCTTCGCGCACTGGCCCGAGTTCGACCTGTGCGTGCTGAACGATGCCCGCTCGCTCTGCGAGGCCTACAACCGCGGCGCCGCGGCGACGCGCGGCGAATGGATCGTGTTCTGCCACGACGACATCCGCTTCCTGCGCGAGGATTTCGCGGCGCGACTCGCCGCCGCGATGCAGCGCTTCGACGTGTTCGGGCCGGCCGGGGCCACCCGTCTGCTCGGTCCGGCGGCGCTCTGGGGCGGTCCGGCCACGGGTCTGGCGCAGGTGAGTTATCCGATGCCGGATGGCCGCATCGTGGCCACGCTGTGCGGCCTCGGCCCAACCCATGCCCGCGCCGAAGTACTGGATGGCGTGTTCATCGGTGTCCGACGCAGCGTCTGGGCGGATGTGCGCTTCGACGAAGCGCGTTTCGATGCCTTCCACCTGTACGACATGGACTTCAGCCTGTCCTGCCATCGCCGCGGCCACGCCGTCGGCGTCGCCCAGGATCTGCACCTGCTGCACGCCTCGACCGGCGAATTCGACGAGCGCTGGTCGATCTACGCCGACCGGTTCGTGCGCAAGCACAACCTGGTAGTGGCGCCCGCGCATCCGAATCCGACCTGCGGCCTCATCCTCGAGGATGCGACGCGCATCGCGGCCATGTACGACGCGCTCAACGCGGCCTGAGCAGGCGCTTCAGCCCGAGCAGCACGAGACGCGCGCCCAGCATCGCCAGCAACACCAGACCTCGCGGTGTCCAGGCACGCACGCCTTCGTGCTTGGCGAAGTAGCGCCACAGGCTGCGATGCTTGTGCCAGAGCACGAAGAACGGCCGGCTGCGGCTGGACGTGCCTTGCACGTGCGTCACCGGCACATGATTGGCGACCGCGACGCGACGGCCGGCGTCGCGCACGCGGCGGCACAGGTCGAGGTCTTCCGCATGCAGGAAGAACGCCTCGTCGAAGCCGCCGATCTGCTGGAACAGGCTGCGCGGCATCAGCATCAACGCACCGGAGCAGGCATCCACGCCGGACACGGTCTCGTCGCGCCGCAACTGTTCCAGCCCGCGAGCGGCCCATGCGGCACTGCCGGACATGCGGGCGACCTGGGTCGCCCACAGTCGCATCAGCGTCGGGTCGCGACGCCGCGCTGCGGCTTCCGGGTGCCCGTCGGCGTCGCGGACATCGGCGCCGATCAAGCCGATGTCCGCATCGCGCGCGGCCAGGTCGCGCAATCGCGTCAGCGTATCGGGCTCGACCAGGGCGTCGGGATTCAGGAACAACAGCCAGGGCGATGCGCTGATCGCCGCCCCGCGATTGCAGGCCACCGCAAAACCGGCGTTGCGACCCATGCGCTCGATGTGCAGGCGCGGGTCGGCCAGGCGCGCGATCGCCTCGATCGAGCCATCGGCGCTGGCATTGTCGACCACGAACACCTCGCGGCAGGCTGCGTCCGCAAGCACGCGCGACGCGCATTGCACGAGCAGCGGACCGCTGTCGTGCGCGACGATGACGACGGCGACGCCAGCCACGTCGGGATCAGGCGAGCCGATCGCCAAGCGAACGCGCCGCCTGCCAGATCTCCGGCCAGGCGCGCATCATCGTCGCGAAGCGCGACAACTCTCCGCGCAGACGCCGGGCGCAGGCAGACGCGTCGAGATCGGCCGGCCAGCCGGCCAGTCGCGGCGGACCGTCGTACAGCATCGCCTTGGCATTGGCCTTGATTACCGCTTGCAGGTCGGCCGCCCAGTACACCGGCGCGTTCGGTCCGGCTGCTTCGGCCACCGATTGCAGGCGCTGGATGTGTCCGCTGCAGGTGGCCTGCAGATAGTCGCCGAGCATGCGCAACAGGTCGCGATCGGTCGCCGCCGCAAGGTCGTCGAGTCGGGACGCCGCCGCGGCCAGACGCGCCTGCGGCGTGCCCGCGAACAGGTCGTCCTCGCAGCGCGCGAGGAAGTCGACCAGGAAGTAGTTGAAGTTGCGGGCGAT
>JBGASK010000034.1:0-25612 GCA_044229785.1 Ahniellaceae bacterium | reverse complement strand
CGGCGGTCGCGTGATGCGATCGCCGCGATGGGTCAGGGTTGTGCGACGACGCTCAGTCGGGCGTCGTCGATCCAGATCGTGCCTGCGTCTTCCAGCGTCACCGCGACGACGAGCCGGCTGGTGAATTCGGGAACCGTCAGGCGCAGGCTGCGTTTCGTCCAGCCGCTGTCGCCGGCATGACGCTCGGACTTCGCGAAGTCCAGCAGGTTGGAACCGGCGAAGGCGCCGACACGAATCATGTAGCCCTTCTTTCCGACCTGCTCGCCGCGCATCCAGACGTCGAATTCGACCGTCTTGCCGGCCAGTTCGGCGGCGACCGGCACGATCTGCTCGGTCTTGCCCCAGACCTGTTTCTGCAACCTGCGAATCATCATGCTGCGCTTGTCGCCGTGGACGCCTTCCTCGACGACGCGGAAGTCGTAGGCGCGTACGCCGGCGTGTTGCTTGTTGATCCAATGCGCTGCGCCGCCGCGCGGGTTCAACGCCTCGAAGTCGCCGTTCTTGAGAAGGTTGACGGTCGCCGTCGCGTTCTTCTTCGCGTTGGCGTCGGGCGTGTCGGCGGCCGGCGCCGGGCCCGCCAGGATGACGAGCGCAAGGGCGAAAGGCAGTGCGGTGCGGATGGATGTCATGGGGTCGGTCCAGTCGAGGTCGGCGATGGTAGCGGGGCGGTTTCCGGGGCGCACCACGTGCCCTCCCAATGGTGGATGCCGTAGGTCTGCGGGGTCACGCAGTCGGGGGTGAAGGTCTCGGTCCATGCGTAGGGATAGAAGCATTCGCGGGGCAGCAGGGTCACCCCGTGCACGTCCTGGCGGCCGTAGTGCTCCAGGCCGGCCTTGCGCAACACGGCCGTCAGCAGTTCGGGTCCGCGCGGGATGTGGCCATGCCGGGCATAGGTCCGATGCAGGGACTCGATCCACCGGGCGAGAAAGGGGTGTCCGGCGCGCGCGCCGATCACGGCATTGTTGACCCAATCGACGTTTGGCTCGCGCAACTGGAAGCCGAGGAAACAGTCGAGCCCGAGCAGATCGTCGAATCGCCGCACGACCTCGACATCGGTGTCGAAGTAGAGACCGCCGTGGCGATGCAGCGCCTGCAGGCGGATCGCATTCGACACCTTGGACCAGAGCCCCTGCGCATGCGTGGCCCGGCAGTAGTCGCTGTCGAGGTCGCTGTTGTCCTCGTTCCACTCGATGATCCGGCAATCGGGCAGCACGCGCCGCCAGCTGTCGATGCAGCGACGGTTCAAGTCGCTCATCGGGCCGCGCCCGAACCAGCAGTAGTGGATCAGCTTCGGGATCACGCGACGAATCCGATCAGTCGACGGCACCGAGTTCAAGCGCGCTCGCTTCCTCGCGCAGGCCGCGGCTCAGATATCCATGCGAGCCGCAGGGCGTGAATCCGGCCTGCGCGAACGCCTTGCGGTAGAACTTCGCCGGGCGCGCGATGAAACCCTCCCGGTCGCCGACGAACTCGTCGCCGCGGCACATCAATTCGATGAAGGCGAAGCCCTCCGGACAGAGGTCGGCGAAGCCTTCGAGGCCGCGCAGCAATT
The DNA here is from genome assembly GCA_044229785.1 of Ahniellaceae bacterium. GTDB lineage: Bacteria > Pseudomonadota > Gammaproteobacteria > Xanthomonadales > Ahniellaceae > JADKHK01. The sequence continues at coordinate 24,060 of JBGASK010000034.1, read as the reverse complement.
CCTTTGTCGGCAGGTAGTGCATGACGTCGGCGCAGATCAGCAGGTCGAAGCTGCGGTCGAAGCGCAGCTGTTCCAGGTCGCCGAAGCGGCACAGACGGACGTCGCGCGCGAGGCCGTATCGGTTCACCACGTAGTCGCTGCTGTCGAGGCCGAGATATTCGATCTTCGGGCGCAGCAGCTTCAGGAAACCGCGCCATGGCGCTTCGCCGCAACCGATGTCGACGACCGAGCGGACCGGATGGCCGAGGTAGTACTCGGCCATCGCCACCGCCATCGCAACCTTGCGTTCCAGCACCAGCGGCGACTTCACGCGGTGCCTGGGGTCGCGATACCAGCGGTCGAAATAGCCCTGGTCGTATTGCTTGCTCACGGGGTGTTCGCGGTCGTCGGCGTGGTCCGCACCGGCAACGGCACATTGCACAGTTCGATGTGGCCGGACGGCAGCTTGGTCCACGGGTCGCGACGATTGCGCTTGGCCTCGACGATCTCGGCGAAGGTCGCGGTATCGGTGCGCAGCACGTCGAGCGCCGCACGTTCGGCTTCGGGCACGTCGGCAGCGACGCGCATCGTCTTGATCGTCGTGCGTTGTTCCGGCTTGTCGTAGAAGCCCATCGGCGGCGCGCCGCGCGGCATCGTGCTCAGCAGTTCGATGCCGCTCAGGACGCGGCCGACCAGGGTGATGTTGCGGTCGAGGTGACGCGGCGCATGGCCGGTGACGACGTAGAGCTGCGCGCCGTTGCCGGAATCGGTCTCGTTGCCGCGCGCCACGCCGACGCTGCCGTAGCAATGCGCCATCCAGATCGATCCCGACTTCGGATCGCGCCCGACCCAGAAGCCGTCCGACACGCCGATCACGGGCGCGTAGCCGTCGTCGTCGGGAATGCGCGTGAAGGCCATGTCGTCGCGCCACGGCACCGTGAACTCGCCCGCGAGTTTGGCCTTCGCGGTCTTGAACGGCCGCGCCTTGGCTTCGTCGTCGGCCTCGGGGTCGCCCCATTGCACGACGTAGTTGTCCTGCGAGCGAAGGATCGCGAGGCCGTCGAAATAGCCCTCGCGGATCAGCGCGCGGATATTGATGTCGTGTTTCGGCGCCAGCCACGGCGCGAGTTCGATGACGACGCGACCCGCAGCCAGTTCGAGATAGATCGTGTGTTCGGGATCGGGCTGGCGCCAGTCGGCCGGCGCGCTGGCCGCGACGATCTCGTTCACCGTGCGATACGCCGGCGCTTCTTCGGCCGAAGCGGCGAATGGGGCCAATGCGCCGAGCGCGAAGAGAAACGAGGACGGAAATGGGGCGAGTCGCGACATGGGACCTCCGGATGCAAGATCCGAAGCCTAGCCGCCTCCCGCGTCGCGCGGCAAACCGCGCTCAGGCGGCGAGTCGGCCGGAACCGTCGTGCAGGCTCAGGCCGACGGCGAGCCGGCGCTGGTCGAGCGGCGACAATGTGCTGAAGAAGGCCGATGCTGCTTCCTGATAGCGGCGGGTGCCGAGACGTTCGCGCCAGTCGGCGAGTTGGCGGGCGAGTCGGACGTCGTGACCGGCGTTGTCGGCACGCAGCAGGTCGGCGAGCACGGTGTGCAGGGATTCGGCGAACAGGGCGACGGACATGGCGATCTCCTCGTGGAACGACGGCGAACAAGGCCGTCCTGTTCCTGCTGACGAGGCGCGTGCTTCGAACGTATCAGCGCGTGGAAGACATTCAGCCGCTGTTGAGCTGGGCCAGCCACTGCATCAATTGCGGCAAGGGCAGAGCGCCGGAGACACGACCGAGTTCACGGCCGCCGCCGAACACGGCCAGCGTCGGAATGCTGCGAATCCCGAACGGCGCGGCGGCTTGCGGATGCGCTTCGGTATCGAGCTTGAGCAGGCGGAAACGCGGTTCGAGACGACGTGCGGCTTCCACGTAGGTCGGCGCGAATTGCCGGCAGGGGCCGCACCACGGTGCCCAGAAATCGACGACGACGGGCAATTCATCGCGCTGCAGGTGCTTCGCCAGCCGGGCGCCGTCGACTTCGCGTGGCTGGCCGACGAACAGCGGCACGTGGCAACGCCCGCAATTCGGTCCAGCCGCCAGTCGCGCCTCGGGCAGGCGATTCACCGCATCGCAATGCGGGCAGACGATGTGCAGGCCGGGTTCGTTCATGGATACACCTCTGGCCCCGAGATGCGGGCCGCCGCGTGCGAATCAAGCTCAGGGCACGTCGCGGCTGCGCCAGCTGCGCGCGGCCACGATGACCACGACGAGCGCGACCAGCGCGGCGATGGCGTAGACCGGCGCGGCCAGTGCGCGCGTGCTGTCGGCTTGTGCGGCCGACAGCGGGAAAAACCACGGATAGAACTTCATCCACTTCGAACTCGCGGCGATGACGAGGCCGATCATTGCGACGATGCCGCTGCCGAGCGATACGGCGATCGCCGGCCAGCGTGCCGCGATGGCGACATGCAGGGCCACGATCAGCGTGCTCGCTGCCGCGACTTTCGCGAGCAGGATCAGGCTGCCCGCATCGGGCGCGCCGAACGGCATGGCGAGTTCAGGCATGGCCAGCGCGACGAAGTTGCCGAACACGACGGTCCAGAACCACAGCGACGCCAGGCTGACCAGGACCAGGCCGAACACCACCAGGGTCTTGGCCGCGAACAGCCGCGTTGCGTCGATCGGTGCGGCGAACAGCCGTTTCCAGCCCCCGTGCTGGTGTTCGACGCCGACGACGAGCGCGGCTTCGAGTGCGACGAACAGCGTCAGCCCGAGCATCACCCAGCCCGACAGATTGGCCTGGAACAGCGCATTCCAGGCCTGTTCGGGCAAGCCCATGAAGGCCTTGCCGCGTTGCGCCAGCATCAGTGCGTAGAGCAGCGCGATGACGCCGGGCAGCACCAGCGCGACGAACAGGGCGAGCGTGCGGCGCAACTTGAACAGTTCGACCGCGATCAATCGATGCAGGGGGATCATGCGGGCGCTCCGGTGGCGGTGAGTTCGAAGAACATCCGTGTCAGGTCGGCGCGGACGGGATGCAGCGCATGCACCGCGATGCCGGCACCGACCAGTTGTCGGTTGATGCATGCCGCGGGTTGCGCATCGAGCGGCACATGCAACGCGCCTTCGCCGTCGCGCACGATCAGTCCCATCGCCGCGAGCACGGCCGCCGCGCGTTCGCGCTCGGCGCAGTCGATGCGCAATTCCGGCGCGAAGCGCCGGTGCAAGGCGGCGATCTCGCCCTGGAACAGCAGCCGACCGTCGCGGATCACGCCGACGTGGCTCGCGATCTGCTCGACTTCGTTGAGCATGTGGCTGGACAGCAGCACGGTCAGCGGCATGCGTTTCGGCAGTTCGCGGATCAGTTCGCGCATCGCGACGATGCCGGCCGGATCGAGGCCATTGGTCGGCTCGTCGAGAATCAGCAGCTCGGGTTCGGCCAGCAGCGCGTGTGCGAGGCCGAGCCGCTGCTTCATGCCGAGCGAGTACTCGCGCGTTGCGCGTCCGGCATCGTTGCGCAGGCCGACGATGTCGAGCACCGCGTCGATGCGTGCACGCGGCAGGTCGAGCAGGATCTGGGTGGCGCGCAGGTTGTCGCGGCCGCTCAGGTGCGGATACAGGCTCGGCATCTCGATCAGGCTGCCGATGCGGCGCAGGATCGCCGCTCGGTGCGTCGCGAGATCGTGTCCGAACACGTCGATGCGACCGCCGTTCGGACGCGTCAGGCCCAGCAACATGCGCAGCGTCGTGGTCTTGCCGGCGCCATTCGGGCCGAGGAAGCCGTAGATGGCGCCGCGCTCGACGCGCAGGTCGATGGCGTCGACGGCGACATGGCTCGGGAAGCGCTTCGACAGCGCGAATGTTTCGATCAGTGCAGTCATGGTCCCTCCGGTGCGCGCATGCTCGACGATGCGGCAGGCGCGTTCACCGGGCCAAACGTCACGACGCCTGCGCTCGTATCGTCCTTGCGAGGGCGAATCGCGGCGGATTCGCGGGCAAGCTCAGATTCGCGACACCGACCACGACTGCATGCGCCCGTCGCGATACGGCATCACGCCATGGAACGGGCGCGGGTCGGCGTCGAACACCAGCGGTAGGAAGTGGCGGTCGCCGTCCCACAGCGGCAGGTCCAGGATGCGTTCGATCGGCACCCATTCGAGGTCGCCTTCGGCATTCCGCGCCGGCGGTGTGCCCTCGAAACGCGTGATCAGGAAGACGAAGCCGAACCAGTCCTCGCCGTGCTTGCCGAAGCCCGGCCAGGAAATCGTGCCGCGCAACTGCAGTTCCGGGCAGTCGATCTGCGCTTCTTCGCGGATCTCGCGGCGCATGCCGGCGACGATGTCCTCGTCCGCTTCGAGCTTGCCGCCGAGACCGTTGTACTTGCCGAGGTGGGCGTCGTGGGCGCGGGCATTGCGGTGCACGAGCAGGACCCCGGTGCGGTCCGGCGAGAGCACGTAGCCGAGCGTGGCAAGGATGGGCGTGTAGGGCATGGTCGCGATCGGGGCGTGGACGAACGCCGACTATAATGCGCGTCGCATTCAAGCCGGCAGGTGCCGATGTCCGAAGTCCGTGAGTGGGTCGCGAGTCGCGGCGGTGCCTGCTGGCCCGCGTCCGGCGACCAGTTCCTGTGGGTGTCCACGGATCGCCGTCGCCGTGCCGTGCTCGGTCGCGCCGAGGCGGTGTTGTGGCAACTGGCCCTGACCTTCCAGTCGCGCGACGCGTTGCTGGCGGCGGCCCGGCAGCGCCAGTCGATGCCGTTGTCGATCGCCGAGGCCGCGCTGGCCCGGCTGCAGGAACTCGATCTGCTGGTGACGCCGATCGCGATGATCGGCGATGCGTCGGTCGTGCCCGCGCCGCCTGCGCCGGTCATCGCGGTGCGCACCTATCGGCGCCCGCAGGCGCTGGCGCGGCTGCTCGATTCGGCCCTGGCCACGCAGCAGCGCGGCGCTCCGGCACGGCCCTGGCTGGTGATCGACGATGCCCGCGACGACGCCGATGCGTTGCCGAACCAGAGCGTGGTCGCGGCGCGCGCCCGCTTGGGTCTGGACGTGATGTACCTGGGCCCGGTGCAGCGACGTGACGCGATGGCGTCGCTTCCAGGGGGCGACGACGCGCGCCTGGCGGTGTTGCTCGATCCTGTCGCGCTCGCCACGGCCAGTGGCGCGCGGTCGTGGAACTGGGCGATGTTGCTGACCGCAGGCGGCACCGCATCGATGATCGACGACGACTGCTTCCTGCCGGTGCGGCGTCCCGAGTCCTGGCAGCGTGCGTGGTCGATGCAGAACGCGTCCGCGAACGAGGGACGATTCTTCGACGGGCCGATGCCGCTGCTGCCGGAGATGCAGGAGGACCCGTGGGAGGAGGCGCTCGGCGTGCTCGGGCAGTCGCCGGGTGCGCTGGCGCGCCGCGACGGCGTGGCGGTGCATCAGGTCGCGGGAAAGACGCTGGAGCAATTGTCGTCCTGGCAGGCCGGACGCCGCGTCGCGGCCGTGGTCGCCGGCATTCATGGCGGGCACGTGTTCAACAGCGCGCTGTATCTGAACATCACCGACGCCCGCAGTCTGCACGACCTGTTGCGTGCGCCGTTCTCGTTGCGGCGCCTGCAGGGCGATGCGTTGTGGCAGGGCGTGTCGATGCCGCGCCTGACCAGCAGCGCGGTCTACACGCCGTTCCTGATCGACAACCGCGAACTGCTGCCATGCACGCCGACGGCCGCGCGTGCCGACGACACCGTCTTTCTCGGGCTGCTGTCGGCGCTTGCGCCGGACAGCAGTTACGCGATGCTGCCGATGCTGGTGGGGCATGCGCCGGTGGAGCATCGCGATCGGCTCGATGCGATGTTTCGCGATCTGCTGGTCGACGGCAACACCTATCTGTCGAGCCAGGCGCATCAGATCGCGGCCCATCTGCCCGGGCGTGCACGCGGAGCGCGTCTCGGCGCGATCGCGGCCTGGGCCGAGGCGGCAGTGTCGCGCGATGTCGCCGAGTGGCAGCTGGACTTGGCCGTCTGGCGCGACCGCGTGGTCGCCGGCGCGCTCGATGCGCTCGAGCAGTCCGTGCGCCTGGCCGGCGCGAATGCCCCCGGCGAATGGCGTCAGGCGATCGAGCGTGCGATGGCGGTCAATCGTGCGGCCATCGGGCAGCCGGCGCCCGAACGTCTGGTCGCGGAAGCGCGTGACTGCTGCGCACAGCTGGCGAGCACCGCCGGCGCGTGGCAAACGTGGTGGACCGATGCTGCGGCGGGCTGGGCGGCGACGTGGCGTGAGCGCCTGCGCGTGCCTCGCTGAGATTCACCACAACGGACGATTGAAGTCGAACTCCGGCTGCGCGAGCGCCGGGCCGAAGGCGTCGCCGACACCGTAATCGATGCCGAGGCGCATGAAGATGTGCGCATGTTCGAGCGTGTTCATGCCCGGCGCGACGACCATCGCGCCCAGCTGGTGCGCCTTGCGCACGAGCGCGATCAGGGTCGGGCTGGTGCTGTTCGCGGACGCGGTGGCGTCGAGCAGTTCCGGGTCGAGCCGCAGCACGTCGACCGGCAGCTGCGTCAGGACATGCACGGCCGCGAAATCACGGCCGTAGTCGCTCAGTCCGAAGCGGAAGCCGGCATCGCGCAGGCGTGCGATCGGCGCGTTCAGGGCTTCGCGATGGTCCAGCAGCTCGGCGCCGGTCAGTTCGAAGGTGAATCCGCCGCCGGCCAGCTGGCGCTTGTCCATGGCTTCGAACAACCAATCCATTTCGGAGCGGTCGAGCAACCAGTCGCTGGTCACCGGCATCAGGAAACGCAGGGCGTGGCGGCCGTTGCGCGCTTCCTCGCGGACCCCGAAGGCGATTTCGAACCGGGCGCGCTCCAAGGCGCTGCGCATGCCGAGTTCGCTGGCCACGCGTGCGCACAAGGCATAACCGCCGCGGCTGCCGCCGTTGGCCGCGCTGCCGAGGTAAAACTGGAAATCGAACTGGTCGTGCAGGCTGCCCTTGAGCGGGATCAGCGGACGGTACTCCACGCGCAGGTTGCGGCGGTCGAGCGGTCGGCTGAGGATGGCGCGCACCGCCAGTACCGGATCGGCGGGCGCGGCGTCGTCCACGGCCGACCACAGCGCGATGTTGCCGCCGCGGGCCTTGGCATCGGTGCAGGCGCGCTCCGCGGCCTGCACCGCGGTATCTGCATCGGTGGGCGCGTCGTCGAGCGCCACCAGGCCGATGCTGGCCGACACCGGCACGACCGCATTGCCGATCGACAGCGGCCGTTCGACGATGGCGAAACGCACCCGTTCCGCCAGCTGCGACAGCAGTTCGCGGCGATCGCGGGTCAGCAGCAGCAGCCAGGCGAAGTCGCGCAGGCCGCAGGCCATGTCGTGGTTGGCGAGCAGATCGCGCAGGCGCATGCCGATGTCCACGTCCACGGCGGCGAGCGCACTCAGGCCGATCTGGCCGCGCAAGGCGTCGACGTCGTCGAACTGGATCATCATCAGCGCCGAGCCCTGGGTGCCGATGCGGCCGGCGATGCGTTCGATGACCAGCGAACGCGAATACAGGCCGGTCTTCGGATCGCGCGCGGCGCCGGCCTCGGCCTGCGCGCGCAGCCATTGCGCCCGTTGCACGCGCGAACGGATGACGCCGACGACATGGCGCGCCTTCAGTGGCTTGACCAGGACCTCGTCGGCGCCTGCGGCGATGGCGTCGAAGCGCTCCGCCGCATCGCCGGCCTCGGCAGCCATGACGATGGGCAAGGTGGCATGTTCGGCCTGTTGGCGCATGACCTGGACGAGGTCGATGCCGCGCGCATCCGGCAAGGTGGCGTCGATCAGGACCGCGTCCGGCTGGAAGTCGTTCAGCGCGGCGATGGCCGCAGAGCCGTGGGCCGCGACGCGTGCGGTCATGCCCTCGGCCGCGATCCATTGTCCGCATTGCACCGCGAGTTCGCGGTCGTCCTCGACGATCAGCACGCGGTACGGCGGCGCCTCCAGGCGACCGAGCAATTCGTCGATGCGCGCGGCGATGCGATAACTGTCGAGCGGTGTCGCGAAAAAGGCCGCCGCACCGGCACGCAGCGCCAGCAGTCGATGCGTCAGGTCGCGGTCCGGCGACAGCACGACGACCGCGGGCGGCGATGGAGCGTCGCGCCAGCGCGCGATCAAGGCCGGCAAGGCACGCAACTGCTGGGCCGTCATGACCACGGCGCCCGGAACGGTCAGGTTGAGGAATTCGCGCAGGCCGATGGCGTCGCCGAACAGCTTGAGGTCGTAGCCGCGTTCACCGAGCGCGGAATGCAGTCCCGGCGCCAGCTTGTCGCCCACGCCGAGCAGACACAGGGTGTTGCGCGATGTGCGTTGGCGACTCGCCGCCGCCAGGGCGCTCTGGATCGACGTGATGTTGTCTGCGGCTTCCGGCGCCGAGGTCTCGGTTGCCGCCGCCGGGGGCGCGTACGCCTCGAGGTCCGCATCCCGCGGTTGCGCCTGGGTGAACAGTTCGGCCAGGCGGATTCGCTGTGCCGTGTTCGGTTCGCGTCCACTTTCGACGAAGCTGGCCAGATAGGCCGCCAGATCGCCGAGACGGCCGGCTTGCGCGCCCTGAGCGGCGTCGAGCCAGGCATCGACGTGTTCGGCAAAGGCCTCAGCTTGCGCCTGAGACCACTGTTCGGACAATTGTGCCCACAACTGCGCCGCCGCTTCGGCATGGGCGGGCTGGGCGTCGGCAGGGGCAAGGGCGGGCGACGTCATGGGGCGATGCTAGCAGTGCCGCGAGTTCCGTTCGGAACGTTCGATCTGATGCCGCCGTCGCAGGAATCGTGCCTAGAACGGGGCTATGCTGGCGGCGCCGAACCGCCAAGGAGGTCTGGTGAAGTTGCGCATGTTCCAGTGGTTCCTGATCCCTGCCGTGCTGGCGACGGCCAATGCCTTGTACGGATGGGGCGCGCTGACCCAGTTGGCCGACCTCGGGCCGATCGCCGAGCTCTCGGCCAAACGCGAAGGCGCATTGACCTGGACCTACATGCAGGGCGGGCGATGGCTGATCGACACCGTGGGCGGACAGGCGGCGGCCGCGGCGCATGGCGAAGCGTTGTTCGCGCCGGCACGCGACAGCCTGCGCGACAATCCGGCCATCGCGATGGACGTGTTGCACCGCGAGCACTTCGGATTCCAGCACCAGTTGCTGCTGTGGTCCCACTGGGGGGCGCCGCTGTTCTGGGTCGCGACCCTCGTGGCCTATGCCCTGCGCCAGAAGGCGGTGGTGTCGACGCGTTCGCTGCGCTGAGCCGCTACGCTTCGCGCCTTCCCGGATGCCGGAGTGCGCGATGCCCTCGTTCGATGTCGTTTCCGAAGTGGACAAGCACGAGTTGACCAATGCGATCGACCAGGCCAACCGCGAGTTGTCGAACCGCTTCGACTTCAAGAACAGCAATGCCAAGTTCGAACTCGACAAGCTCGTCGTCAAGGTGCAGGCGCCGAGCGAGTTCCAGTTGCAGCAGATGCAGGACATCCTGCGTGCGCGGCTGGTGGCGCGGCAGATCGATGCGCGCTGCCTCGACATCGGCGAACCCGAGGTGAATCTGGCCGGCGCGCGCCAGCAGATCACGGTGAAGCAGGGCATCGAGCAGCCGGTCGCGAAGAAGATCGTCGCCGCGATCAAGGAAGCCAGGCTCAAGGTCGAGGCACAGATCAACGGCGACAAGTTGCGCGTCACCGGCAAGAAGCGCGACGACCTGCAGGTCGCGATCGCGCTGCTGCGCAAGAGCGAATTCGAACTGCCGCTGCAGTTCGACAACTTCCGCGACTGAGCGCGCGCCCCTGTACGCGCGCCCAGTGCGGAAGGCCTACAACGCGTCGCCGTCCAGTTCGCCGGTACGGATGCGGATGACGCGGTCGAGGTCGTAGACGAAGATCTTGCCGTCGCCGATCTTGCCGGTGTTCGCAGCGTTCTGGATGGCCTCGACGACGCGGTCGCACTGGTCGCTGGTGACCGCGACTTCGAGCTTGATCTTGGGCAGGAAATCGACCACGTATTCGGCGCCGCGATACAGCTCGGTGTGGCCTTTCTGGCGACCGAAGCCTTTCACTTCCGAGACCGTGATGCCGGTGACGTTGACGTCGCTCAGCGCCTCGCGCACGTCGTCGAGCTTGAACGGCTTGATGATGGCTGTGACCATTTTCATGAGTGGGCGCTCCGCTTAGAGGTTGTAGCCGCGTTCGTTGTGCAGGGCGAGATCGAGCCCCTGGGCTTCGTCCTCGGCGTCGACGCGCAGACCGATGGCGAGATCGACCAGTTTCAGGATCAGCCAGGTCACGATGGTCGTGTAGACCAGGGTGACGGCCACGCCCTTGAACTGGATCCAGAGCTGCGTGCCGATGTCGGTGACAGTGCCGAAACCGCCGAGTGCGGGCGCCGCGAAGGCGCCGGTCAGGATGGCGCCGATGATGCCGCCGACCGCATGCACGCCGAACACGTCGAGCGAGTCGTCGTAGCCGAGCTTGCGTTTGATCGTGGTCGCCGTGAAGAAGCAGAACACGCCCGCGATCAGGCCGATGGCGAGTGCGCCGATCGGGCCGGCAGTGCCCGAGGCCGGCGTGATCGCGACCAGTCCGGCGACCGCGCCGGAAGCGATGCCGAGCACGCTCGGCTTCTTGTGCAGCAGCCATTCCACCGACATCCAGCCGAGTGCGGCCGCGGCGGTCGCGATCTGCGTGACCAGCATGGCCATGCCGGCGGTGCCGTTCGCGGCCACCGCGCTGCCGGCGTTGAAGCCGAACCAGCCGACCCACAGCAGGCTCGCGCCGATCAGGGTGTAGCCGAGGTTGTGCGGCGCCATCGGCGTGGTCGGATAGCCGTTGCGCTTGCCGAGCACGAGGGCGGCCACCAGACCGGCCACGCCGGCGTTGATGTGCACCACGGTGCCGCCGGCGAAGTCGAGCACGCCCCAGTCCCACATCAGGCCGCCGTCGCCGCTCCAGACCATGTGCGCGATCGGCGCATACGAGAACGTGAACCACAGCGCCATGAACACCAGCAGGGCCGAGAACTTCATGCGTTCGGCGAAGGCGCCGACGATCAGGGCCGGGGTGATGATGGCGAAGGTCATCTGGAAGGTGACGAAGACCGATTCCGGAATCGCGTAGCTCAGGCTGTCCGCCTTCAGTCCGCTCAGGAAGGCCTTGTCGAAGCCGCCGATGAAGCTGGCGAGGTTGACCACGCCCTTTTCCATGCCGGTGGTGTCGAACACCAGGCTGTAGCCGTACATGACCCAGAGCACGCTGATCAGTCCGGTGATGGCGAAACACTGCATCAGCACGCTGAGCACGTTCTTGGCGCGCACCATGCCGGCATAGAACAGCGCGAGACCGGGAATGGTCATCAGCAGCACGAGTGCAGTGGCCACGATCATCCAGGCGGTGTCGCCGCTGTTGAGGGTAGGCGGTGCGGCCAGTGCAAGGCCGGGCAGGCCGAACAACGTACAAAGCAATGGAACCGACTTCATTCGAGTCATCGGGGCGTCTCCGTGGGGGGGGCGTCCCGAAGATGTTGCAGCGCAGCTTGAGTCGTTACTCAAACATTCAGTGTTCTAGTCGAAGACCCCTTCGGAACAGCGCTTCATCCCGTTCCGAATGTGCCGGTCATTGTTGTTGCGATGCGGCAGCAAGACGTGGCAAAGGCGTCATGCGTCACTCGAACCCGTTCTTGAAGAGAATGCCATCGTATTCATGCGCGCCCAGATCGCAGGTGCCGTTGAAAGGTCGCGGCATGCCGCGTGCGTCGAACAGCACGGTGTTGGCGTTGGCGTCCATGCAATTGCTGGCCGCGTCGATGATCGGGCTCGTGGCTTCCGGCATCAACGTCATGATGCCGTTGCTGGCAATGATCGGCGTGAACATGCCCAAGGGATTCACCGAGGCATCGGCGCAGGGTCCGCGCGATTGCGAACCCGCCGCAACGATCGACGCGCCCACGCAGAATGGTTCGGCGTCGCCATTGCCCACGGCGGCATTCAGCACGCTGTGATTGAGAATTGCTGGCCCCGAGGAATTGAGCACATGGCCGTTGATGGTGCCGGTGGCCCCGTTTCTTGGATTCACGCCCGCCTGGATGCCGTTGATCTCCAAACTGCTGAAACTGATCGTGGCCGGTCCCATCGTCGCCACCGCGCCGCCGAAGACATCACCGCCGCTCCCGGCGCTCGCGTCACCGGAATTGCACACATTGCCTCTATCTCCCGCTTTCACCGTGGTATCGGCGATCGACACATTGCGCCAATCCATGCTTCCCGCCACCCACACCACGCCGCCACTGGCGTCCCCGCCATCGCCGCCGTTGCCATGGGTTCCACTCATGAACGCCAATTGACCCCACCCGCCATCACCGCCCGTCAGGGTTGAATGATTCAGAGAAACCTCACGCAAGCCGAGGTTGCCCAAGCTGAAGATGGCTCCGCCACGAGCCATTCCGCCAGCGCCGCCGTCCGTGCCGAATAGGCCGAAAACATCGCCGCGCCCGTCCTGGCCTCGTCCGCCAATGGCAGCGCATCGATCGAGCGCCACCCGTTCCAGGTTCAAGGTGGTGGCGGCAGCACCCCAGATGCAACCGCCCTCTGCCGGCCCTCCCGCGGCGCCTGGTTCGCCGGAATCGGTTATGCCGGCACAGTTCGTGTGGGGGTAATTGACGCCCTCGGCGCGGCCATTGATCAGACTCAGGCCGCTGAGCGTGACTGGAGGATCCGGGCTGCGCGTCTCGATGCTGAACACACGGCTCAAGTGTTGCGCGTCGATGGCGAGCTTGTCCGCGCCGGGGCCTTGGACGTTGACACCGCTCAGGATCAGCAGGGGTCGGCCAAGGATCGTATCGGTCAGCGTGGTGACGGCGGGGTAGCTCAAACCCGCCGCCCACACCACGGTGTCGCCGCTGCGCGCGGCGAGCAAGGCGCCACGCAACGAACAACCAATGGCATCGCAGTAGATGTCGTCGCCGAAATGGGTGACGGTGATCGTCGCGGCGCGCGCAGGGGGGGATGCGCACAGGCAGGCGAGGATGCCGGCGAGCGCGAAGGGCGCGAGATCGCGAGTGCGCGGATGTCGTGATGTGCGGACGTTGTCGTTCATCATTCGAATCCATCGTTGAACAAGGTAACGACGGATTCAACGGCGCCAAGATCGCAACTCGCACCTTGCGGGCGCGTGACGCCGCGTTGGTCGGTGGCGGGTGCGGCTGCGCAATCGCTGGCGTCAATCACCGGGCTTCCGAGTTGCGGCGCCATCGTCGGCGTCGGGCCGCCGTTGTCGGCAAGCACATCAAGCATCGGATTGGCGTTGCTCGTCGGCGTGCCATTTTGGGTGGCCGTTGCACCCGCGCCGCCGGGGGCGTTTTGGAAGCTGCCGACGAGGTTGTGGCCGGAGTAGGTCAGCGTGGCGATATTGTTGAAATTGCCCCAGATGTCGTGACGAGTTGCCACGACATTGTTGACGACATCGTTGCTGCCTGCGCCGAAGCTGCCAATAGTGCCGGTGATGATGCTGTTTTCGATGCTCAAGGTCGCGAGGCTGGACGAGCCATCTTCGATCTTGTTGCCATAAGCCAATGAATACACCGAGGCATCGCCGGGGCCGGGGCCGTAACACGTGCCGAAACACGGCGGGTCTTGAGGATTGGTGCTGCCGCCAAGGTTGATCCCCATGACCTCGTTGTTCGCCAAGGTGGAATATCGAATATCAACGGTGCCATTGAGGTTGAAGATCACCGCGCCCAAGCCGCTGCCGGGATTGGCGCCGCCACCGCCCGCCGCTTGATTTCCAGTGGCGGTGACGTTGAGCAGGCTCAGTGTGCCGCGATGGTTGAAGATTGCCCCGCCCATGCCCGCGCCGCCGCCATAACCACCCGGCTGGTTGGTCTTGATGTGCCAGCCGCCACCAAAACCGCCAAGCCCTTCGCCATCGCCGCAGCCACCGGCGCCGCCGCCAAAACCACCCGTGCCGCCGCCATCGAATCCAACGCCGCTGACATGACCGCCATAGCCGCCGCCGCCACCAAAACCGCCGCCCCCACCAAGGCCGATGCTGCTGCTGCCGCCACCGGCGCCCACGCCGCCGCCGCCGCCAGCGCATCGGTCACAGGTGGTGATGCCACCGCCTTGTCCCTTGCCACCCCCAAACCCGCCGGCGAGACCTGGCGTCCAACCACCGCCACCGCCATCGCCGCCGGCATAGCCGTTCAGGTTGCCTTCTCCGCCCAAAGCGCCGCGTCCCCCACCAAAAACGGAACTCGTGTTGTCCAACGGCCTGAACCCGGCGCCGCCACCACTGGATGCACTGCCGCCCGCCCCACCTTGACTATTGGGCCAGGCAAAGCCGAAACCGAATCCGCCACCGCTGTTGTTGTCGGCGTCTTCGCCCATGCCGCCGCCGCCCTCGCCTTGAACCGCCGCTTGCCCACCACCCGCGGTATTGCCGACAAGGGTGACGCCGATCAAATTCACGGTGCCTTGATTGAAGATCGCTCCACCCATGCCCGCACCGCCGCCGCCCTTTCCGCCATTGCCGCCTTTGGCATGGCCATGGCGCAAGGTGAGATTGCGCAAGGTCAGATGCCCGACCGGGAAAACGTTCGCCGCGTTGTCTCCCGTCACCAAGCCGCCCGAGACATAAAAGAATCGCAGCGCGTTGGTGGTACTGAGTGTGCCGCTGAAGGTGGTTTGAAGGGTGATGCCGCTCGCGCCGCCGTCGACATCGATCTCGCTCGCAATCGGCGGCAGCGCATTGGGGCCGTACCATCGATTGTCGGCGGCGATGGGAAAAAAATCCCCCGAAGCAAACGTCAGCGTCGCACCCGCGAGCGCAGGGGCAAACACGATGCTGTTCGCGCCGCTGCCGGCACCCGAGCAATTGCCCGAGTTGTCGGCAGTCTGCGAGAGGACGATGGAGCCCAAGACATTGTTGGCGGCATTGGCTGCCGCGATCGCCTGCGCCAAGGTGCAGGTGCTGCTGGTGAAATCGGCTGGCGCGGAGATGTTGTCCGTCACCGTGATCGTGCCCGCGTCGGCGGACGAGGCCACACAGGCAAGCCCGATCGCACCCGCGAGCGCACGCAACGGTGGGCATGCGCTTGCCCGTGAGCGTGCCTGCATGTTCATGCGTTCGCTCACGATGCCCATGGCACTCTCCGTCAATGTGGGCGGATGGTGCGCCCAAGCGCGCAGGATTGAAAGCTGTGCCGAGTCTCCGGCGCGATGCCGGAACCGCGAATCAAGCCGATTCGAAGCGGTTCGCGTCGCGGTTCTTGCGGACCTTGAGCGGGTCCCAGATGCGGCCGTTCATGGCGACGTAGACGCCGTTGTCGAGGGTCTGCACGGCGCCGACGGCGCAGCCGATGTTGAACACCGCGTCCGAACCCTGGAAACGCGCCGGATTGAGTGCGCCGGTCATGACGATGACCTTGTCCTTGATGCGGGTGAGCACGCGTGCGGTGTCGACCATGGTGTCGGTGCCGTGCGTGACCAGCACGTGGCGGCCCGGCTGCGCTTCGATGGTGCGCGCAACCAGATCGCGGTCGTCGTCGCTGATGTGCAGGCTGTCCTTGCGCAGCAGCGGGATCACGAGGAAGCGGAAGCCGACGCCGAGTGCGGTCAGGATGTCGCCGATCTGCGGCGCGCCGATCTGGAAGTCGGACTTGTCGTCGAAGTAGATCTTGTCGATCGTGCCGCCGGTGGTGACGATGGTCAGGTAGTCCATGGTGCGGTCCTTCAGGCGTAGATGTCGCTCGACAAGGTGCGCGCTTCGATCGCGACCGTGTCGGTGAGTCGGTTGCAGCCGAGTCGGGCGAAGCGCCGCGCCGCGTGCAGCGTGCGCGGATCGTGTTCGGTGCGGAAGCTCCATTCGGCGTGTTGGGCGAGCAGGGCCAGCGCCAGGGTGCGGCCCATCGTCATCGCCAGGCCGCGCGCGCCGGCCGGCAGTTCGTCGCGGCTGCGCGAACGTTTCTGGATCCATTCCGCCACGGCCGTCGCCGACTCGCGTACCTGCTTCACCACGCCTTCGAGTTCCGGCAGCGTGATCGGAGAGGTGAGGGTACGAATGGCGGTGAGCCAGTGCTGCAGGCCGCCGATCTGCTTCAGCGCCTTGATCACGTCGAGCGCGAGCACGTTGGTGGTGCCTTCCCAGATCGGCAGCACCTGGGTGTCGCGCAGCAGGCCGGGCAGGCCGGTGTCCTCGCAATACCCGGCGCCGCCAAAGGATTCGATCACTTCGCCAAGCGCCTGCGTCGCCGCCTTCGCCGTCGTGAGTTTCACGATCGGCGTGATCAGGCGCAGCAGGTGCACGCTGGCGTCGTCGTGCTGGCCGTTCTCGATGCGGCCCATCAACTCGACCGCGTGGAACGTCAGGTGGAACATGCCTTCGAATTCGGCCTGCAGGTCGGCCAGCGTTTCCTGATGCAGCGGCTGGTCGATCAGCGGTTGCGCGAACACCACGCGGCGGGTCGCGTAGTCGCGCGCCAGCGTCAGCCCGCGGCGCATCGCCGAGACCGCGCAGACCGCATTCCATAGCCGCGTGACATTGAGCATCGGCGCGATCGCGCGCACCCCGTGCCTGCTGTCGCCGACCAATTCCGCCGGCGTGTTGTCGAGATGGATCTCCGCGGTCGGCAGCTTGCGCGTGCCGAGCTTGTCCTTGAGGCGGTCGATCGTGATGTTGCGCAAGCGCCCGTCGGACTTGCGCGGCTCGATGTAGAACAGCGCCAGGCCATCGGCGCCGGCCGGGTTTTTTTCCGGGCGCGCGAGCAGCAGGGCGATGTCGCTGGTGATGGCCGAGGCGAACCATTTGCGCCCGGACAATCGCCAGCGTCCGCGCTCGTCCTGGCGCGCGACGGTTTCGCTGCCGCCGACATCCGAGCCGCCGCTGGTCTCGGTCATCCACTGGCCGCTGATCCAGAGCTGCTTCGGATCGCGGCTAAGCAAGCGCGGCACGGCGCGGTCGATCAGCGCCTTGTTGTCGCTGTCCTGCAGCACCTTGAGCGCGCCGTCGGTCATCGCCAGCGGGCACGAGAACAGTTCGCTGGACGGGTGGAAGAGATAGTTGAACGCGAACTGCAGCGGGCGTCCGTGTTGCGCCAGCCAGTCGTCCTGGCCGAGCGCAATCAGCCCCCATTTCGCGGCGATGGCCGGCGCGTCGCGCCAGAACGGGCTGAGTTCGACGTGGTCGATGCGCTGCCCGAAGGCGTCGAACGGAACGTGTCGTGGTTCGAGATGGCGTTGCGCGAGTTGCTGCGGATACCACTCGTTCGCGGCCAGTTCGCCGAATTCGCCGAGTCGTCCCTCCTGGTCGGCCAACACCTGGGGCGGCAACACGCGGCGCAGCCACGAGCGCAGCACGCGGTCGTCCAGATAGGTGTTCGCCAGCACCGGCGCAGTCTGTATGAAACCCATGATTCTCCCCGACGATCCGGCGTTGCAGCGTCCCGGCCAGCGCGGGGAACTTAGCCTGAGCGCACGATGTGGACAAGCGATGCGATGCGCGGGTCAGGTCGGTTGGGGTGGCTTGCGCAGGCCGAAGATGGCGCCCAGCGCGAACAGGATTTCGAGCGCGGCCAGCTCGCGCCCCGCCGGACTCGACCAGACTTCCATCACGCCATGGCTGAAATACAGCAGCGAGACGATGCCGCCGACCAGCAGCATTCGGCGCCGGCTGTGCGCCGCGGCCGGGATCAAGGCGGTCAATGGCAGCAGTGCGAGGCCGAGCACCAGCGCCGTCGGCAGCGCGGTCGGCGGACGCAGCACGCCGTGCCAGAGCAGTTGCAGCACGCCTTGCGCGACCAGGGCGGCGGCGGGCAGCGCGTCGCGTCGGTTCATCGCGCCAGCCTCGTCGCGACATCGGCCACGCGTCGGCCGAGCGCACGCGCCAGCGCACGTTCGTCCTCGTCGATGCCGCGTTCGCCGCGGCTGCCGGCCAGATGCGAAGCCCCGTAAGGCGTGCCGCCGCTGTGCGTGCCCGACACCTGCGGTTCGGTGAAGGGCAGGCCGACGACCAGCATGCCGTGATGCAGCAACGGCAGCAGCATCGACAACAGCGTCGATTCCTGGCCGCCATGCATCGTCGAGGTCGAGGTGAAGGCTGCCGCGGGCTTTCCGGCCAAGGTGCCCGACAGCCATTCGTTCGATGTGCCGTCGAGGAAAAACTTCAGCGGTGCCGCCATCTGCCCGAAACGCGTCGGGCTGCCGAGGATCAGTCCGGCGCATTCGGTCAGGTCGTCGCGGGTGCAATAGGGCGCGCCGCTGGCGGGTTCGCGGCTGCCTTGCGCGGGTTCGAAGTCGGGCCGCACCGGCGGCACCGTGCGCAGGCGCGCGTTGGCGCCCGCGACCTCGCCGACGCCGCGGGCGATCTGGCGCGCGAGTTCGGCGGTCGCACCGTGGCGCGAGTAATAGAGCACGAGAATGTCGGTCATGGGCTGTTGCGCGAAAACAACGCGACTTGCGGGAGCGGAACATTCCGTTCATGCCGCTGTCGGTAAATTGCGCCGCATCGTAGCGGTTTGCGCAGGGAGTGCCCATGAAGTCCTGGTTGCTGTTGCTCGCGTCCCTGTTCGCGGTTACGGCTGGCGCCGCCGAACCGGCTGCGGCCGCGAAGACCCCGAGCCTGGTGGTCACGACGCTGGACCACGGCAAGTTCGATCTCGCCCAGCACCGCGGCAAGTGGGTGCTGGTGAATTTCTGGGCGACCTGGTGTTCGCCTTGCCTCAAGGAAATCCCGGATTTCTCTGCCTTCGACCAGCAGCGCGAGGATGTCGAAGTCATCGGTCTCGCTTTCGAGGAAATCGAGGAAGCCGACCTGCGCGCATTCCTGAAAGAGCATCCTGCCGGTTATCCGATCGCGCGTGTCGACGTGTTCGACCCGCCCAAGGATTTCGACGTGCCCCGCGGCCTGCCGACCAGCTGGCTGATCGCGCCGGACGGCAGCGTCGCCGAAAAATATCTCGGCCCGATCACCAGCGCCGATCTGGCGCGCCGCATCGATCAGGACAGGAAATGATGGCCGCCGCGCGTTTCATCGTCCGCGGCAAGGTTCAGGGCGTTTATTACCGCGCTTCGACCCGCGACCACGCCATCGCGCTGGGCGTGATGGGAAGTGCACGCAATCTCGACGACGGTTCGGTCGAGGTGGTCGCGATCGGCACCGGCAATGCCATCAGCGAACTCGAGCGCTGGCTATGGCAGGGTCCGCCGAGCGCCAGCGTCGCCGAGGTGTGTCGTGAAGAACTGGCGGCCGCGCCGAACGGCGTGCGTGATTTCGTCACGGGCTGAGACATGCGATCGCGACCGATCCACATGCTGGGATGGCTGGTCGCGAGTGTCGCGGTCTCGGCCGCGCCGGTGACGTGGTTCCGTCCGTCGGCGCCGGGCGCAGCGCCGGCCGTGGTGCAACTGGCGGCGGACGACGGCGTTGCGTCGCGTTATTCGGATGCGTTGCGGGCGCGCGGTTTCGCCTATGCGAACTGGCGCGCCGATCGATTCGCCGTCGATGCCTGGTCCGAACTGTTGCGGTCCGGCGATGCGCTCGATGGGTCGCGCATCGCGATCGTGGCGTCCGGCAAGCAGGCGGCCGACGCGATGAGTCTGCTCGCCGCTGCGGCACCGCAGTCGCCCAATCTGCGTGGCCTGGTGCTGCGCGTCGATGAAGACACGCGCTGGCCGGCATCGCTTGCGTCGGTGGCTCGTTGGCCGTCGATGTTGCTGACGTACGTCGCGGCGCAGCCGCAGGCGCGTGCGTCGGCGTTCGCTTTGGCGCAGCGTGCGCGCGCCGCAGGCGCCCAGGTCTGGGTGCAGCCGGCGACCAGCGACGATGCGGCCGCGGTCGCCGGATGGCTGGCCGCGCTCGAAGTGAAGCGTGCCCGCCGCTTCGAGGATGCAACGGTCGATGCGTATCGCGGCGATCGCCACGATGTGCTGGCGGGTGCGTTGGCCAAGCTCGCGCCGAGAGACGACGACGACCCGGTGCTCGCGCGAATTGCGGATGCGGAGACCGGACAACCGATGGCGCTGACGCTGGACGCACAAGGTCGCATCCTGCGCAGCCTGGCGGGCACGGTCGTGCCCGAGTTCGATGCGCGCGGCGCGCTCGCCGCGGTCTTCGGCGATGACGACATCGCCTTGCGCATCGGCCCCGCAGCCACCCGGAACTTGCTGCATCCGGAAACCGGCGCTCAGGTGCATGTGCTGCCGACGACGATTGCGACCTCGGAAGGCGCGCACAGCCTGTTGATGCTGCGCCATGCCGATGGCAGCTACGCCTGGTTCGACTTGCACGATGCGCGTGGCATCCGCGCGTTGATGGCGTCGGATCTTGCCAGCGACCACGGTCGCGTCTGGTGGGTGCTGATGGATGCGGCCGATGCGCGCGGCAGTCGCGTGTTGCGCGTCAAGCTGCAGTCGGGCGATCCGCGGCGCGGGCTGTGGTGGGATCCGGGTCATCCCGGTCATGCGCTCGACGTGCAGCCGATTCAGGGCGGCCACAGCCTCGTCTTCGCGACCTTCGACGACGTGGGTCAGTCGCGCTGGTTGCTCGCCAGCGGTCGCATCGTCCAGGGCCGCTTCGCCGCCGGCAAGGAGGGACTGCAGCTGATGCGGCGCGACCCGGCACTGTCGGCGCCGAAGCCGGACCCGCGCCTCGCCGCCCGCATCGCCGTCGATTTCTCGATCGATGCGCGCCATCCGGCCTGCGCAGCGCGCAAGGCGCAGGCGACTCAACTGGCGCTGCTTACGGTGGTTGACGCACGCGGCACATTGAATTGGTGCATCGAACCGGTGTCCTTGCCTGCAGGCGTGCCCGACGCCGACGTGAACGGCACCTGGTATGGCGGCGCGAACGATTCCGGCTGGGGCCTGACGGTCGTTGCTTCGGGTGAGGCGGACACCCGACTGACGTCGGCGATGCTCTATTACCACGACGCCGACGGCTGGCCGCGCTGGGCCATGGGCGCGGCGCGCGCCGGCGAAGGCGGCGCGGTGCTGGTCATGCACGACTACCTGCAGTCCTGCATCGGCTGCGCCGATTCGAAACTGTCGGCCCGCCCGTTGGGCGAGTTGCGCCTGCGTGCGGGCGGCTGGTGCGCGCAACCGGAATTGCGCGCGGCCTTCGCATTGGCGGGCGACGCGACGCGCGTGTTCGTGCGCGACGAAACCGGTTTGCAACGCGTCACCGAAGCGCGTTGCCACTGAGCGATCAGTAGCGTTCCGGTACCAGGCTGGCTTTCACCCCGAGCTTGTCCTTGCCGAGGCGCTTGCGTTTCAGCGGCGGCAGCTTCAGCGGTTCCTGCGCGATCTTCTGGTCCGGCAAGCGGTCGAGCAGGTGCGCGAGCATGTTCAGGCGTGCGCGCTTTTGATCGTTGGCGTCGACCACGAACCAGGGTGCGTGTTTCGTGTGCGTGATCTTGAAGAACGCGTCGCGCGCAGCAGTGTAGTCGTCGTATTTTTCGCGCGCGGCGATGTCGATCGGCGAAATCTTCCAGCGTTTCAGCGGATCTTCGAGGCGTTCCGCGAAGCGTTCCTCCTGCTGCGCCTGGTCGACCGAGAACCAGTACTTGAACAGCAGGATGCCGTCGTCGACCAGCATCTTCTCGAACTGCGGCGTCTGCGCCAGCCAGCGCCTGTATTCGGCGTCGTTGCAGAAGCCCATGACGCGTTCGACGCCGCCCCGGTTGTACCAGCTGCGGTCGAACAGCACCATTTCGCCGGCCGCGGGCAAGTGCTCGACGTAGCGCTGGAAATACCACTGGGTGCGTTCGCGTTCGCTCGGCTTCGGCAGCGCGACGACGCGGCATCCGCGCGGATTCAGCACTTCGGCCATCGCGCCGATGGCGCCGCCCTTGCCGGCGGTGTCGCGGCCTTCGAAGACTACGACCACGCGCTGCCCGCTCGCCTGCACCCAGCGCTGCATCTCGCCCAGATGAATCTGCAGCGGCCGCAGCAATTCGGCGTAGTCCTTCTTCTTCAGATTGCCCATGAGCATGTCCTCAGCGTTCGTGCAGGCGCGGCTTCAGGCCGACCAGATTGCAGGGTTTGGTGCGCGCATCGAGTTGCGATCGCAGGATCTGTTCCCACGCGCTTCGGCAGGCCGAGGTCGAGCCCGGCAGCGCGAACACGAAGGTGCCGTTCGCAAGCCCCGCGAAGGCGCGCGACTGCAAACTCGCGGTGCCGATCTCCTGCACCGAAATCTGCCGGAACAGTTCGCCGAAGCCGGGCATTTCCTTGTCGAGCAACGGCCGGATGGCTTCCGGCGTCGAGTCGCGGCCGGTGAAGCCGGTGCCGCCGGTGACCAGCACGCCGTCGACGGCGTCGTCGGCGATCCATTGCGAGACGATGGCGCGCATCGCGTAGATGCTGTCGCGCACGACCTCGCGCGCGGCGACGCGATGCCCGGCGGCAAGCAATGCGCCATCAAGATAGTCGCCCGAACTGTCGTTGTCGCGCGTGCGCGTGTCCGACACGGTGAGCACGGCGATGTTCAGTGACACGAAGTGGTCCAGTGCGCTCATGCGGCCTCGGTGATCAGCTTGAGTTCGTCGGCCTGATGTTCGCGCGACAGCGGTTCGACGACCGCATCGAGGTCGCCTTCGACGATGGCGTCGAGCGAATACAGGGTGAGGCCGATACGATGGTCGGTGAGCCGGCCCTGCGGGAAGTTGTAGGTGCGGATGCGTTGCGAGCGGTCGCCCGACCCGACCTGCACACGCCGCAGTTCAGCCTGCGCGGCGCTCTGCTTCTGCTGCTGCTCGTCCAGCAGGCGCGCCTTCAGCAGCGACAGTGCCCGTGCGCGATTCTTGTGCTGCGAGCGCTCGTCCTGGCATTCGACGACGATGCCGCTCGGCAGGTGGGTGACGCGGATCGCCGAATCGGTCTTGTTGACGTGTTGCCCGCCCGCGCCGGACGCGCGAAACGTGTCGATCTTGAGGTCGGCCGGATTCAGCTCGATGTCGTCGATCTCGTCCATTTCCGGCAGCACGGCGACCGTTGCGGCCGACGTGTGGATGCGACCCTGGGCCTCGGTTTCCGGCACGCGTTGCACGCGGTGCGTGCCGGACTCGAACTTCAGGCGCGCATAGACGCCTTCGCCTTCGACGCGCGCGACCACTTCCTTGAAGCCGCCGTGTTCGCCGGTGTTGGCGGAGATCAGTTCCACGCGCCAGCGTTTCGATTCGGCGTAGCGGCTGTACATGCGGAACAGGTCGCCGGCGAAAATCGCGGCTTCGTCGCCGCCCGTGCCGGCGCGGATTTCGAGGAATACCGGCGCGTCATCGCGCGGATCGCGCGGCACCAGCAGCAGACCGAGCGACGCGTCCAGGCGCTCGTGCTCCGCGGTCAGCGTCTGCAGCTCTTCGGTCGCCATCGCGCGCAGTTCGGCATCGTCCTCGGACTGCATCTGCTTTGCCGCGTCGATGGCGCGCGTGTTCGCCGCGAGCGCGGCGAGGCCGTCGGCAATCGGTTCGAGCTGGGCGTACTCGCGCGACAGTTCGCGGAAGCGCTTCTGGTTCGACAGCACCTCGGGCTCGGCGAGCAGGCGTTCGACTTCGACCTTGCGTTCGGCCAGTGCTTCGAGCTTGCGCCGGATCGACGAGCTCATCGACGACGTTCGTCCGCGGCGAACAGCTGCTCGGCCGTGCGCATCAGGTCGGTGTCGCCGCGCAGCGCGGCGGCGCGCAGGTTGCTCGACGGCGCGTGCAGCAGCTTGTTGGTCAGCGTGTGGGCGAGGAAGTTCAGCGCTTCGGCCGGATCGCGGCCGTTCGCCAGCAACGCGCGCGCCTTCTCGAGCACGTCGTCGCGGCTGCGTTCCGCTTCGGCGCGGATCTTCTGGATCGGACCCTGGCCGTCGATGGCGCGCAGCCAGCCCATGAAATGTTCGGCGGCCAGCGCGACGATCTCCTCGGCCTCGTTCGCGGCCTCCCGGCGCGAGCGCATGGCTTCGTCGATCGAGCGGCCGATGTCGTCGACCGTGTACAGGTAGATGTCCTCGAGTGCGGCGACATCGGCGGCGATGTCGCGCGGCACCGCGAGGTCGAGCATGAACTGCGGGCGATGGCGGCGCGCCTTCAGCGCCCTTGCGGCCATGGCCCGGGTGATGAC
>JBGASK010000151.1:0-5992 GCA_044229785.1 Ahniellaceae bacterium | reverse complement strand
CAGCAGGCGCAGCGTGTGTTTGCCGGGCGCGAGCTGGAGTGCCACCTCGGTCTGGCCGCCGCCGAAGTGGCGGTGCTGCGCATCGTTCGGAATCGTCTCGCCCGCCTTGGGCGGCGTGGCGACATCGATCAGCAGGTGATGATGCCCGGTATTCGGATGCGCGATGCCCGCAGGCGCCACACCCATGCCGCGCAGACCGAAGCGCACGGTGAATTCCCGGGACACGTCCGCGCCATTCGCAGGCTCGATGAAATAGACGCCGGCACCGGCGGGCGCGGGGGTCGGCGCAACCGCCTCGCTGGCGAACGCCGAAGCCGACAACAACAGCAGACTTGAAAGCAGCAAACGCATGATCATCTCCGTGCGGTGGCGAGCCCCGCCATCATAGTCGCAACCTGCCCGAGTCTCCGATGTCCGCCATCCCCGTTCCGTTGCATGCCGCCGCCGCGCGGCCCGAAGGCGCCTACGCCACGCTGCGCGCGCTCTGGCCCTACGTGTGGCGCTTCCGCCTGCGCATCCTGGTGGCGATGGTGTTCCTGGTCGGCGCCAAGGTCGCGACCATCGGCGTTTCGCTGCTGATCAAGCAGATCGTCGACGCGCTCGACCCGAAGCTGGCGCCGCTGACCGTGCCGATGCTGCTGCTCGCCACCTATGGCGCGCTCCGGCTGGCGACGACGCTGTTCACCGAACTGCGGCAAATCGTCTTCGCGCGGGTGATGGCGCGCACCGCGCGCTCGATCACCCGCGCGGTGTTCGAACACCTGCATGCGCTGTCGCTGCGTTTCCACCTGGAACGACGCACCGGCGGCGTCTCGCGCGATCTCGAGCGCGGCATGGGTGCGGTCTCCGACCTGCTCGACTGGACCGTCTACACCATCCTGCCGACCCTGCTCGAAATCACCATCGTCTGCGTCATCCTCGTGCGCAGCTTCGACGCCTCGTTCGCATGGATCACGCTTGGCACGCTTGCGGCCTACGTCGCCTACACCTTCGCGGTGACCGAATGGCGCATTCGTTACTACAAGGCGATGAACGAGGCCGACACGAATGCCAATGCGCGCGCGGTCGATTCCCTGCTGAACTACGAAACCGTCAAGTATTTCAACAACGAAGGCTACGAAGCCGAGCGCTACGACCGCGGCCTGCAGACGCTGGAAAACGCCAAGGTGCTGAGCCTGAAGACGCTGGCGGTGCTGAACATCGGGCAGAGCAGCATCGTCGCGATCGGCCTGTCCCTGCTGGTGTGGCGCGCGGCCGCGGGCGTGGTCGCGGGCACGATGTCGATCGGCGACCTGGTCCTGGTCAATGCCTTCCTGCTGCAGCTGTCGATGCCGCTGAACTATCTCGGCATGGTCTATCGCGAAGTGAAGCAGGCGATGACCAACATCGAGCGCATGTTCGCCCTGCTCGCCGAGTCGCGCGACGTGCAGGACGCACCCGATGCATCGCCGCTGCAGGCGAACGGCGGCGCCGTGCGCTTCGAGCACGTGCACTTCGGTTACGACCCGCGCCGGGCCATACTGCACGATCTCAGCTTCGAGATTCCCGCCGGACACACGGTCGCCGTGGTCGGCGCCACCGGTGCCGGCAAATCGACGCTGGCGCGCCTGCTGTATCGCTTCTACGACGTGGGCGGCGGCCGCATCGCCATCAACGGACAGGACATCCGTTCGGTCACCCAGGCCTCGCTGCGCGCGGCCATCGGCATCGTTCCGCAGGACACCGTCCTGTTCAACGACACGATCTATTTCAACATCGCCTACGGTCGCCCCGACGCCAGCCGCGAGGAAGTCGTCGCGGCGGCGCGCGGCGCGCAGATCCTCGACCTGATCGAACGCCTGCCGGACGGCTTCGAATCCCAGGTCGGCGAACGCGGGCTCAAGCTTTCCGGCGGCGAAAAGCAGCGTGTCGCGATCGCGCGCACCCTGCTGAAAAACCCGCCGCTGCTCATTCTCGACGAGGCCACGTCGGCGCTGGATACGCGCACCGAACGCCTGATCCAGGCACAGCTCGACGAGGTTGCCCGCGGTCGCACGACGCTGATCATCGCGCACCGGCTGTCGACGATCGTCGACGCCGATCGCATCCTGGTCCTGGATGCGGGTCGCCTCGTCGAGTCGGGCCGCCATGAAGAACTGCTGGCCGCAGGCGGGCGCTATGCACAGCTCTGGCGCATGCAGGCGGAAGCGCAGGGCGGCGCAGCAAGCGCCGACTGACCGAGCTGTGCCAAAATCGCCGCCCTTGCGCCTGGACCGGGCGTACCGACGGAACCCAAGATGGCCAAGACGATGCGGATTGCGGCGATGAGTGTCGCCGCAGCGGAACTGGAACAGATCAAGTCGATGATGGTGTCGCTGCGCGGCGATGCCGGCGCGCACTGGGAGTGGATCGGCGACAGCAACGCCGCCGACGTGCTGATCATCGATGCGGACTCGCTCTACGGGCACATGGATTGGCTGAAGGCGCAATCCGGCGGCCGCAACGTCATCTGCCTGACCGCGTCGAGCGGCCACGATCAGGACAATGTCCTGCACCGGCCGATCGGGGTCGGCGGCCTCAAGGCCAGCTTGCAGCGCGCGTCCGGCGGCCCGGTCGACGTCGCAGCGGCAGCGTCCGAGCCAGCCGCAGCGGCCGACACCCCGGCCGCCGCCGCCGCTGCGGTCATGCCGAAGCGCATCACCGGACAGCAGCCCGTCGTTCCCGCACCGGCACCCGCGCCGGCACCTGCGGCGCCCGCGCCCGCTGCCGTCGCTGCGACAGCAGTCGCGACGCCAGCCGCCCCCAAACCGGCAGCGGCCGCAGCTGCAGCCGGCGCCGGCATCAGCGCGCCGTCGTTGTTGCCGAGACGCGTCACCGGCCAGCAGCCGGTGGTGCCGTCGGCGCCGATTGCTGCACCTGCCCCGACCCCCGCACCCGCGCCTGCGCCTGCACCTGCAGCGGCCACGCCGCAGGCGCTGAATCTCGCCGAATATTTCCTGCCGGAAAACCTCGGCGAGGCACGCAAGCTGGAACGCGACGGCCAACCGCCGCTGATCGTCGACGCCGCGGCCGATCGTTATTACGGCGGCCTGACCTTGAAGCCGCTGCTGCCGTATTGCATGGGCAGCATCAAGTCGAGCGAATGGAAACCGGTGCCGGCGGCCGAGATCGACAAGCTGCGCGCGATGAATGCCGGCCTGCCGTTGTCGCGCCTGCTATGGCTGTACGTGATCGGCACCTCGAACGGCACCACGCTGCTGCCGGGCTTCGATCTCAATGCCAAGTTCAAGCTGGTCAAGTGGCCGCAGATCGAGCGCGAGTTCCCGAAGCATTTCCGCATCGGCACCGCCATGATGAAGGGTCCGGCAACACTGCAGGAGATCGCCGACGGTTCCGGCGCCACGGTCGGCGAAGTCATCGACTTCGTGAACGCATATGCGGCCATCGGCTTCGCCGTGCAGGACAACGGCAACCCGATCAGCGACCGCCGCGCCCTCATCGAACGACTGCGCAGCCGCGCGGCCTGACCCGTTCCCGTCCCAGGAGATCCCGATGTTCCGTACCGCCCTGCTTTCGCTCGCCCTTGTCGCCGCCAGCTTCGCCGTGTCGGCCCAGGAGGCCCAACCGGCACCGGCCGCGGCACCCGCAGCCGCCGCATCGACCAAGGTGCGCCTGAACACCAACATGGGCCAGATCGTCATCGAACTGAATGCGGCCAAGGCGCCGAAGACGGTCGAGAATTTCCTGCAGTACGTGAAGGACAAGCACTACGACGGCACGATCTTCCATCGCGTGATCCCGACCTTCATGATCCAGGGCGGCGGCTTCAACGCCGACATGACCCAGAAGCCGACGCGCGCACCGGTCGAGAACGAAGCCAACAATGGCCTGTCGAACGTGCGCGGCTCGGTCGCGATGGCGCGCACCATGGACCCGCACTCGGCCGCAGCGCAGTTCTTCATCAATGTCGTCGACAATCCGAACCTCAACCACGTCAGCAAGGAAAACGGCTACACGTGGGGTTACGCGGTGTTCGGCAAGGTCGTGGCGGGCATGGACGTGGTCGATGCCATCAAGGGCGTGACGACCGCACCGAAGGCGCCGCTGCCGAGCGACGTGCCGACCTCGCCGGTGGTGATCAACAGCGCCGAGATCCTGCCGTAATTCTCCGCTCCCGCGGGGGCGAATCGCATTCGCACCCGCGACCACAGACCCGCAGCGCGACCGTTGATGACGACACTCTTCATCTCCGACCTGCATCTCGACGAACAGCGGCCGGCGGTCACGGCGCTGTTCCTCGACTGGCTGCGCGGCGACGCTGCACGGGCCGACGCGCTCTACATCCTCGGCGATCTGTTCGAGGCCTACATCGGCGATGACGACGATGCCGCGCTGGTCGCGACCGTGGCCGACGCGCTGCGCGTGGTGGCCGACGGCGGTACCCGCGTCCATTTCGCGCATGGCAATCGCGACTTCCTGGTTGGCGAAGCCTTCGCCCGACGTGCCGGACTGGCCCTGCTGCCGGAAGAAGCGCTGGTCGATCTGTACGGCACGCCGACCCTGCTCCTGCACGGCGACACCCTGTGCCTCGACGACGTCGCCTACCAGCGCATCCGCGTGCAGTTGCGCAACCCGTCCTGGCAACGGCAATTCCTCGCGCAACCGCTCGCGGCACGCCGCGCCTTCGCGGCACAGGCGCGCGCCGAGAGTGCGAAACACACCGGCACGATGGACGCAGCGATCATGGACGTGACGCCATCCGCAGTCGAACAGGCGCTCGCCGAACACGGCGTGCGCCGCATGATCCACGGCCACACCCATCGCCCGGCGCTGCACGATCTCGGCTCCGGCCGGCAACGCATCGTGCTCGGCGACTGGTACGAACAAGGCTCGGCGCTGCGCGTCGATGCCGCGGGCGTCGTGCCGATCACGTTGCCGCTGGCGCGCTGAATCCGAAAAGTCGCAGAAGCAGTTGGGCGCGACGCCGATGATGCGTGTGCGCCGCCGGCGCACGCTTCGGGTCACGGAGGACACGCCCATGACCCGCAACACCGATACCGGATTCACCCTGATCGAACTGATGATCGCCGTCGCCATCGTCGGCATCCTGATCGGCATCGCGCTGCCGAGTTATGCCTCGGCACGCGCCGCCGCGCAGTCGCAGCAACTGAAAACCGCCCTGGTCAATGCCCTGAACGACGCGCGCACGGCCGCCGTCGTGCACGGCACCGACACGATCCTGTGCCCCAGCGCGAACGGCGAGACGTGCTCCGGCGGTTTCGAATGGCAGATCGGCTTCATCGCCGCCATCGACACCAACAACAACGAACGCATCGATGCCGACGACCGCCGCCTGTTG
The DNA here is from genome assembly GCA_044229785.1 of Ahniellaceae bacterium. Lineage (GTDB taxonomy): Bacteria > Pseudomonadota > Gammaproteobacteria > Xanthomonadales > Ahniellaceae > JADKHK01. Next base: position 654 of record JBGASK010000151.1, on the reverse strand, counting down.
TATCGCGACGAAGTGCGGGACGTGCGCATGCTGACCAGCAGCGGCCGCAAGCAGATCCAGTTCCAGCCCAGCGGCTCGAATTCGGGCAGCAACGCCACCTTCACCTTATGCGACGCGCGCGGTCCCACGCGCGCCACCGCGCTGGTCATGAACAACCGCGGCGACCTGCGCGAGGACCAGCCGAGCGCCACCGCCATCGCCGCGGCGTGCCGGATCTGACGCGGCTCAATCGCCGGTCGGAAACGCGTCGCGGTGCGCGCGCACGTAGTCGTACAGCAGCTCGGTGAGATCGTCCGGGTATTCGCAGAAGGCTTCGCTCAGCGCGTCCCAGTAGTCGTGCACCGGGCGTTCCAGATGGGCGATCTGCGCCTGGCGCGCCGGGCGCTCGCTGTCCGGCGCCTGCGCACCGAACAGGGCTACCGCTTCGGTGGTGATGGCGGCCAGCCGGGTCGCAGCGATCTCGCGCAGGGCCTCGCCGGCGAACCAAGCATGGTCGCCGCCGGAATTGGCGAAATACTGCTCGAAGCCGCCGACGCTGACATCCGACTCCAGTTCCCAGACACAACGGAACACCTGCTCCGGCCGCGACAGGGAATCGAACGGCGCGCGCCAGAAACGCGCACCCGGATGCTCCGCCAACTCGGCGAGATAACG
>JBGASK010000150.1:0-9367 GCA_044229785.1 Ahniellaceae bacterium | reverse complement strand
GCTCTGGTACGAAACCACGGAACGCCATCTGACCGTGACTGCGACGCCGCTCGATGCGTCCGAACCGTTGCGCGAGTTCCGCGAACGTCTGAAAGCCGCTTGGGTGTTCACCTCGGCGACGCTGGCGGTGGCCGGCAAGTTCGGCCATTATCTCGGCCAGATGGGCCTGCGCGAACCGCGCACGTTGTGCCTGCCGAGTCCGTTCGACTACGCGCATCAGGGGCTGATGTATCTGCCGAAGGGCCTGCCCGCGCCGAACTCGCCCGAACACACGCGGGCGCTGGTGAATCTCGCGATGCCGGTGCTCGAGGCCTCGAACGGCCGCGCCTTCCTGCTGTTCACGACCCATCGCGCGCTGAAGCAGGCTGCCGAACTGCTGGCGCATTCGCGCTTCCCGCTGTTCGTGCAGGGCACGGCGCCGCGTTCGGCCTTGCTCGAAGCGTTTCGCGCGTCGGGCGATGGCGTGTTGCTCGGTGCCGCGAGTTTCTGGGAAGGCGTGGACGTGCGCGGCGACGCCCTCAGCGTCGTCGTCATCGACAAGCTGCCGTTCGCGCCGCCGGACGACCCGGTGCTCGACGCGCGCATCCGCACGATCCGCGAGCAGGGCGGCAATCCATTCGCGCAACTGCAGATCCCGCAGGCCGCGATCGCACTGAAGCAGGGCGCCGGTCGCCTGATCCGCGACATCCATGATCGCGGCGTGTTGATGTTCGGCGATCCGCGCCTCGTCACCCAGGGCTACGGCCGCACCTTCATCGACAGCCTGCCGCCGATGCCGCGCACGCGCGAACTCGGCGACGTGCAGGCGTTCTTCGCGCCGGAAGCTTCCGGCGCGTTCTGATCGTTCGGATCAGGCCTCGATCTCGTCGCCCGGCCACGGATCGTCGCCGAGTTCCGCGGGTTTGATCTCGGGCCGTTCGACCTTGAACCACTGCGCGTAAAGCGCCGGCAGGAACAGCAGCGTCAGCGCGGTCGCGACGATCAGGCCGCCCATGATGGCCACCGCCATCGGTCCGAAGAAGGCGCTGCGCATCAGCGGGATCATCGCCAGCACGGCGGCGAGCGCGGTCAGCACGATCGGGCGGAAGCGACGAATCGTCGAGCCGACGACCGCGTCCCAGGGCGACATGCCCTCGCCGATGTCGTGGTCGATCTGGTCGACCAGGATCACCGAGTTGCGCATGATCATGCCCGACAGTGCGATCGTGCCCAGCATCGCGACGAAGCCGAACGGCGTGTTGAACAGCAGCAGGAACAGCGTCACGCCGATCATGCCGAGCGGTGCGGTCAGGAACACCAGGAAGGTGCGCGAGAAGCTCTTGAGCTGGAACATCAGCAGGGTCAGCACGACGACGATGAACAAGGGCACGCCGGCATTCACCGACTTCTGGCCGCGCGCGCTGTCCTCGACCGTGCCGCCGATTTCGAGCAGGTAGCCGGGCGGCAGTTCGGAACGGATCCCGGCCAGTTGCGCCATCACCGCGGCGGTCACGGTCGGCGGCTGCACATGGCCGTAGACGTCGCCGCGCACGGTCACCGTCGGCAGGCGGTTGCGGCGCCAGATGATGCCTTCCTCGAGGCCATATTCCAGCGTCGCGATCTGCGCCAGCGGCACCGACTTGCCGGACTCGGTCGGGATCGCCAGCGAATCCAGCAACGACAGTTTCGCGCGTTCCTCCACCGGTCCGCGCAGCATCACGTCGATGATCTCGTCGCCTTCGCGATACTGGGTGATGCGGGAACCGGAGATCGAGCTCTGGATGAATTCCGACAGGCCCTGCGAGTTCACGCCCATCTGGCGCGCGCGGTCCTGATCGATGTTGAGGCGGATGACCTTGCTAGGCTCTTCCCAGTCGAGATGCACGTTCGACAGGTCCGGATTGGTTCGCATCACGCCGGCGACTTCGCGGGCGATGCGGCGCACCGTCGGTATGTCTTCGCCCATCACGCGGAACTGCACCGGGAAGCCGACCGGCGGGCCGTTCTCCAGGCGCGTGACGCGGCCGCGCAATTCGGTGAATTCGTTCGCGAACAGGTCGATGAGCTTGCCGCGCAGCGCTTCGCGCGCCGCGATCGATTCGGTCAGCACGACGAACTGGGCGAAGCTGGCCTGCGGCAGCTGCTGGTCGAGCGGCAGGTAGAAGCGCGGCGAGCCGGTGCCGACATAGGCGACGTAGTTCTCGACGCCCTGCTGCTGGTCGAGAAAGCGTTCGAGCTTGGCCACGGCCTTGTCGGTGGCATGCAGCGAACTGCCTTCGGGCAGCTTCATGTCGACCATCAGTTCCAGTCGCGTCGAGGCCGGGAAGAACTGCTGCTGCACGAAGCGGAACAGGCCGAGCGAGACCACGAAAGCCAGGATCGTCGCGGCGATCACCGTCCTGCGATGATCGAGGCACCATTCCAGAACGTCGCGGAAGCGTCGATAGAAGGTCGTGTCGTAGAGGTCATGCCCGGCGTGTTCGGCGCGCAGCTTGTCGCCGTCCGGGAGCAGGCGATAACCAAGGTAGGGGATGAACACCACGGCGGCGATCCAGGACAGGATCAGCGCAATGGTCACCACCTGGAAGATCGAGCGCGTGTATTCGCCGGTGCCCGATTGCGCGGTGGCGATCGGCAGGAAGCCGGCGGCGGTGACGAGCGTGCCGGTCAGCATCGGGAAGGCGGTGCTCGAGTACGCGAACGCGGCGGCGCGGATACGGTCGTAACCCTGCTCGAGTTTCACCGCCATCATTTCGACGGCGATGATGGCGTCGTCGACCAGCAGGCCGAGCGCCAGCACCAGCGCGCCCAGCGAGATCTTGTGCAGGCCGATGTCGAAGAACTGCATGGTCGCGAAGGTCATCGCCAGCACCAGCGGGATCGACAGCGCGACCACCAGGCCGGTGCGATAGCCGAGCGAGAAGAAACTGACGGCCAGCACGATGATCACCGCTTCAGCCAGGGTACGCACGAACTCGGCGATCGAATTGCGCACCGCACGCGGCTGGTCGGCGACACGACCGAACTCGAGACCGATCGGCAGGTCCTTTTCGATCATGGCGGTGGCGTCGTCGAGCGCACGCCCCAGCCGCACGATGTCGCCGCCCTTCTTCATTGCGACCGCGAGCCCGATCGCTTCCTTGCCCTGGAAGCGCATGCGCGCCGCCGGCGGATCGACGAAGCCGCGCCTCACCTCGGCGACATCGCCGAGCCGGAACAGGCGGCCATTGCCGCGGATGGTGATGTTGCGGATCGCCTCGACCGAATCGAAGGCGCCGGAAGCGCGCACGAAGATGCGGTCGTTGTCGGTCTCGAAACTGCCGCCCGGAGTCACCGCGTTCTGCTGCTCGAGCTGTTGCACGACGGCGCCGAAATTCAGGCCGAAGGTCGCGATCTTGGCGTTCGAGATCTCGACGTAGATGCGCTCGTCCTGCAGGCCGATCAGTTCGACCTTGGCCACGTCCGGCACGCGCAGCAACTGCAGCTGCACGCGTTCCGCATACGACTTCATCAACGCGTAGTCGAAGCCGTCGCCGACCAGCGCGTAGATGTTGCCGAAGGTGTCGCCGAACTCGTCGTTGACGAAGGGGCCGAGCGAGCCCTGCGGCAGGGTGTGGCGGATGTCGTTGATCTTCTTCCGCACCTGATAGAACAGGTCGGGCATGTCCTTCGACGGCAGCGAGTCCTTGGCGACCACGAACACGTTCGATTCGCCCGGCCGCGAATAGCTGCGGATGAATTCGAGCTGCGGCAGTTCCTGGAGTTTTTCCTCGATGCGTTCGGTGACCTGGCGCGCGGTTTCCTCGGCCGTGGCGCCCGGCCACATCGTGCGCACGACCATGGCCTTGAAGGTGAACGGCGGGTCCTCGCTTTGGCCGAGCCGCATGTACGAGAAGATGCCGGCGATCGCCAGCACCATCGCGAAATACAGGACCAGCGGGCGGTTGCGCAGCGCCCATTCGGACAGGTTGAAGCCGCTCACAGCGTCACCGGACGGTTGTCGCGGTCGATCGGCTTGACGGCCTGTCCCGGCTGCAGCTTGTGCACGCCGTTCGCCACGATCCAGTCGTTCGCGGCGAGCCCGGTGGTGATGGTGGCGCCGTCTTCGCGATAGATGCCGAGCGTGATTTCGCGCAGCGCGACCTGCTTCGTCTTCGCGTCGACCACCCACACGGCCGGCTTGCCGCCCTTCTCGTGGATCGACGACAGCGGCACCAGCACCGACGAAGCGCGCGCGGCATCGGTCAGATAGATGCGTGCGGTGCGGCCGAGTTGCACGTCGGCATCGGGCGCATCGAAGGCCACGCGCACCGCATTCGTGCGCGTGGCGGGATCGGCCTGCGGCGAGACTTCGCGGATCGTCGCCGGATAACGCTTGCCGCTCGCGGCCCACATCTCGGCGATGACGACGCGCCCCGGCTTGAATTCGCCGACGCGCGATTCCGGCACGTCGATGGCGACTTCGAGTTCGCCCTCGTGCGCCAGGGACACGACCGGCTGGCCGGCGGCAACGACCTGGCCGACTTCGGCGGAGATCGAGGTGATCACCCCATTGGCGTCGGCCAGCAATTGCGTGTAGGCGCTCTGATTGCGCGCGACCTCGCGTTGCGCGCGGGCCTGCTCGAGCGCGGCCGCGGCGGCCTTCTGCTGGTTGGCGCGGGCGTCGAACAGAGCCTGGCTGATGTATTTCCTGTCGAGCAACTGGCGGTGGCGTTCGAGTTCGGCATCGGCCAAGGCAAGATTGGCTTCGGCCGACGCGACGGCCGCCTCGTAGGCGCTGACCTGCAGGTTCAGGTCGTCGGGCACCAGGGTTGCGAGCGCCTGTCCCTTGCGGACGCGCGCGCCGATGTCGACGAGGCGCTTCTCGATCTTGCCCGCGACGCGAAAGCCGAGCGAACTCTGCACGCGGGCACGCACGTCGCCGGCATAGGTTTCGATGGCCAGCGCTTCCAGCGGCACCGGCTTCACGACGATGGCGGGCTTGGCCGGTTCGACCGGCTTGCCGCCGCCGCCGCAACCACTCGCGGCCAGAACGAACAGGGGAACGAGGGCTGCAACAGACAGTCGCGCGATACGGGACATGGGAATTTCCGCTGGACGGGATAGTGAACCGGGCGGTAAAGTATCGTTAGTAAACCGAACTGTCCAGTATTGTTATGCCGCGAGCCGCAAAAAAATCCCAGCCGCCCGGTCGCCCCAAGGACCTGGGCAAGCGCGACGCCATTCTCGACGCCGCCAAGCGGTTGTTCGCGACGCATGGTTTCGACGGCGCCAGCATGGACGCGATCGCGAAGACGGCCGAAGTCTCCAAGCTCACCGTCTACAGCCACTTCGGCGACAAGGACGCCCTGTTCAAGGCAGCGGTCGAATCGAAATGCGAGCAGCAGATGCCGGCCGGCCTGTTCAAGGTGCCGCCGGGCACGCCGATCCGCGATGCGCTGCTGGCCATCGCGCAGGGTTTCCATGGCCTGATCCACAGCCCGGAATCCCTGTCCCTGCATCGCATGATGATCGCGAACGCCGGCCAGGACGCGCATCTCGCCGAATTGTTCTTCGATGCCGGTCCGCGCAAGACGCTGTCCGATTTCGAACGTTTCCTGCATCAGGCCGTTGCCGCGAAACAGCTCGACATCCCCGATCCCGCCCGCGCTGCGCAACATTTTTTCTGCCTGCTCAAGGGCATCGGCCATCTCAAGCTGCTGTGCGGCTGCACCAAGCCGGTGCCGCGTAAGGAAGTCGCTGCCCACATCGACAGCGTCGTCGAGATGTTCCTGCGGGCCTACGGTCGGCGTTGACCGATGGCGCGTCCTCGACTGCGCGTGCAATTCGTGAATTTCTGGCCCGGATTCGATCCCGGGCGGATGCCCCAGGACTACTTCTTCGAGTACGCGCTGTCGCGTCGGTTCGACGTCGTGTATGACGCGACGCGCCCGGATGTCGTTTTCTACAGCGTGTTCGGCGCGCCGCCGGTCCGTGCAGCGTGCGGGATATGTGCGATTGCCGCTGTGGGCGCTGTATCTGATCTGGGACCAGGCCGACACGCCGTATCGCATCGGCGGGCAGGCGAATCTCGGTCAGGGCAGCCACGCGCGGGCCGGTGCCGCGGACATGATGGTCGAAGGCGCGACCCACCCGTTGCGCACCAGCCTGATCCAGCGGCGATGCGGATCGCCGTCGTCGAAGTCGCGCTTCTGCAACTTCACCTATCGCAATGCGGTGCGCTCGCGAATCGAATTCTTCGAACTGCTGTCGCGATACCGTTGCGTCGACAGTACCGGGCCGTTGCTCAACAACACCGGCTACCTGATGCGCTCCAAGGTGCACGAGCTGTCGGCCTATCGCTACACCATCGCCTTCGAGAACACGATCCGTCCCGGATACGTGACCGAAAAGCTGCTTGAACCGCTGGCTGCGGGCAGCCTGCCGATCTATCTCGGTGCGCGCGACGCCTGCGCCGACTTCAATCCCGACGCCTTCGTCCACGCGCTCGACTTCGAAGGTCCGGGTGCGCTGGTCGAACACATCCGGCGCCTGGACCAGGACGACGTCCGCTATCGCGAGATGCTCTCCGCGCCGGTGTTCCGATCCCTGCCCGATTATCCCGGCCGAGTTGCCGATGCGGTCGCCGAACGACTGGGCGGACTCGGCGCATGAGCGCCGTTTGTCCGGTCACGCGCGGATTGATCGTCAACGTCCGGGCAGGTGCCGCGCGACACGCGCAATCAGCCGCAGCGGCAGGGGCGGGCGCGCTTCGCGGCCGGCCAGCGCCGAAGCGAGCAGTTGTCGGAACGGCGCTGCGTGCTGGGCCACGCGCAGCAGCGCGCGACGCACGAAACGCATGAGCGGGCGATCGTCGCCGTACAGGTGCACGACCGACAGGGTCGCGAGATACAGCGGTTGCGCGATGGCGCGCAGGTCGCGTTCGTAGGCGGCCAGCGTGTCGTTGCCGGCGAAATCGCTGCCGCGACGTTGCGCCAGCACGATGCGATCGGCCAGCAGCGCGACGCCGCGCAGGCCGAGGTTGTAGCCGTGCGCGGTGATCGGATGCATGCCGATGGCGGCGTCGCCGACGCAGGCGAAACGCTCGGCGACGATGCGCTGCGGAGATACGCCGACCAGCGGGTAGGCATGGCGTTCGCCGACCAGGGTCATCGCGCCGAGTCGATGCGCATAACGATGGGCGACCGCGTCGTTGAAGGCCGCGGGCGACAGCGACTGCAGGCGCGCAATCTCGGCGGGCGGCAGGGTGACGACGACCGAGGCGAGATCATGCTGCAGCGGCAGCAGCGCCAGCGTCTGTCCGTAGGCCAGCCATTCCCAGGCAACGCCGGGCTGCGGCTTTTCCAGGCGCATGCGGCAGACCAGCATGCTGCGGCCGAAATCGCGATGCCGCGCGGCGATGCCGGCGCCGCGACGGCTGCCGGAGAAACGGCTGTCGGCAGCGACCACGAGTCGTGCACGACACGTCGTTCCGTCGTCGAGCCTGACGCAGGCGTGCTCGGCCTCGTTGGTCACCTCGACGACCTTGCGCCCGAGCCGCCAGTCGATGCCGTCCTGCGCCGCCGCGACGTCGAAGGCGACCCGGCGCAGCGCATGGTTGCTGGCCATCCAGCCGAGCGCCGCTGCGCCCTGCGGCGCCGTCACGCGCATCGGTTCGGTCGAATCGCCGTCGAACACCTGCGCTTCGCGCAAGCGCGCGAATTCGTCGGAACCGAGCAGCGGCCACTGGCCCCAGTCCTCGAGCAATTGCCGCGACAACTGCGTCAGCGCGATCTCGCGGCCGTCGTCTTTCGGCTGGGCCAAAGCCTCGCGCGTTGCCGGATCGACGATGCACACGGCCAGACCTTGGCGCGCCAGCACGCCGCCCAGGCTCAAGCCGGCCGGTCCGGCGCCGATGACGAGGATGTCGTGAATGGGGTTCATGGCCGTGCTCCGTGGGGTGCGGCATGGTCTCGTGCACGAGGCGGTTCCGCGTTGACCCAGATCAGTCGGCGTCGCGACTTCGCTGCGGGCTCGTCGCGTGGTTCAATACGCGCCAGCGGGGGTGCCGTGCCACGAGCCGGCTGAGAGAGTCCCTTTGAACCTGATCCGATTCGCATCGGCGTAGGGAAGCTTCGATGCGGACTCGCGTTCGGCGTCGGCACTCCGCATCCATCCCGAGGAGTTGCCATGAATGCCTTGCCCGCCGATCTGATCCGTCGCACCAGTGAACTGTCCGAAGCGGTGACCCAGCCGATTCCGGGCTCGCGCAAGATTCACGTCGAGGGCCCGAACGGCATGCGCGTGCCGATGCGCGAGATCGCCTTGAGCGATACGCCGAAACTGTTCGGCGCCGAGCAGAACGCGCCCTTCGTCGTCTACGACACATCGGGCCCGTACACCGACGACACGGTCCGGATCGATCTGACCGAGGGTCTGGCCGAACTGCGCGCATCGTGGATCGAGGCACGCGGCGATACCACGCGCCTGCCCGATCTGAGTTCGCACTATGGTCGCCAGCGTGCGGCCGATCCGAAGCTCGCTGCGGTGCGCTTCCCGCGCACGCACGCGCCGCGCGTGGCCAAGGCCGGCGCCAACGTCTCGCAGATGCATTCCGCGAAGCGCGGCATCGTCACCCCGGAGATGGAATACGTCGCGATCCGCGAGAATGCCAAAGTCGAGGCGATGCGGATCGCCGCTGAAGCCGCTCCAACACGCGGCGCCATTCATTCGGGCGAATCGTTCGGCGCGACCATTCCGGCGCTGATCACGCCGGAATTCGTGCGCGACGAAGTGGCGCGCGGCCGCGCCATCATCCCGAACAACATCAACCACCCGGAATCGGAGCCGATGATCATCGGCCGCAACTTCCGCGTGAAGATCAACGCCAACATCGGCAACTCGGCGGTGACCAGTTCGATCGCCGAGGAGGTCGAGAAGATGGTCTGGGCGATCCGCTGGGGCGCGGACACGGTCATGGATCTCTCGACCGGCAAGCACATCCACGAGACCCGCGAGTGGATCCTGCGCAATTCGCCGGTGCCGATCGGCACGGTGCCGATCTACCAGGCGCTGGAGAAGGTCGATGGCCGTGCCGAGGAACTCACCTGGGAGATCTTCCGCGACACCCTGATCGAACAGGCCGAGCAGGGCGTCGACTACTTCACGATCCATGCGGGCGTTCGGCTCGCCTACGTGCCGCTGACCGCGCGTCGCGTCACCGGCATCGTCTCGCGCGGCGGTTCGATCATGGCCAAGTGGTGCCTCGCGCATCACAAGGAATCGTTCCTGTACACGCATTTCGAGGAGATCTGCGAGATCATGAAGGCCTACGACGTCAGCTTCAGCCTCGGCGACGGCCTGCGCCCCGGCTCGGTGCACGACGCCAACGACGAAGCGCAGCTCGGCG
>JBGASK010000033.1:0-39759 GCA_044229785.1 Ahniellaceae bacterium | reverse complement strand
AGCAGCGCAGGCGCAGGCGGCGGTTGTGCGCGAGCGACAGCAGGTTCACGACCACGGCGTAGCGGTTGTCCTTGTGCGCCGACTCCGGTCGCTCGGACCACTTGAACCGGCCCGGCCCGAAGCCCTCGACGCCGCGCGAGAAGCCCTCGCCGGAAACGTCGCTGGTATCCCATTCGGCATCGCCGAAACCGAGGTAATCGACGCCGCACAGGTCGACCGCCTGCTCGAAGCGGAACTCGGCTTCGTCGCGCAGAGCGCGTGCGACCTCAAGCCAGTGCTCGGCCTTGACCTCGACGGTCGGCGCGTCGACCGAGTCGATGACGCGAAGGATCTGCGCTGCGAAGCGTTCGCGCAGGCGGTCGGCAAAACTGGTCGCGGCCTCGTTCATGCATCCACCTCAGCGCGCGATGATGGTGTTGGTTTTGCGGATCTTCTTCTGCAACTGCAGAATGCCCCAGATCAGCGCTTCGGCCGTCGGCGGGCAGCCGGGCACGTAGACATCGACCGGAACCACACGGTCGCAGCCACGCACCACCGAATACGAATAGTGGTAGTAGCCGCCGCCGTTGGCGCAGGACCCCATCGAGATCACCCACTTCGGCTCGGGCATCTGGTCGTAGACGCGACGCAACGCTGGCGCCATCTTGTTGACCAGGGTGCCGGCCACGATCATCACATCGGACTGGCGCGGGGACGGACGGAAAACGACGCCATAACGATCGGTATCGAGGCGCGAGGCGCCCGCCTGCATCATCTCGACGGCGCAGCAGGCCAGACCGAAGGTCATCGGCCACATCGAACCGGTGCGCGCCCAGTTCACCAACGCGTCCATCGAGGCGATGGCGAAGCCGCGTTCGATCAGCGGATTCGAGGCATCAGGGCGGAGGATGTCGTCCACGTCCCCGATCGGTTCGGGATTGTGGAAGAACGAGGTTTTCACTCCCATTCGAGGGCTCCTTTTCGGGATTGTGGAAGAACGAGGTTTTCACTCCCATTCGAGGGCTCCTTTCTTCCAGACGTAGGCGAAGCCCAGCACCAGAAGCAGCAAGAACATGCCCATCTCGATGAGCCCGACCAGGCCGATGTCGCGGAAGACGACGGCCCACGGGAAGATGAACGCGATTTCGAGGTCGAAGACGATGAACAGGATCGCCATCAGGTAGTAGCGCACGTCGAACTTCATGCGTGCGTCTTCGAAGGCGAGGAAGCCGCACTCGTACGGTGCAAGCTTGGTGTCGCTGGGCTTGCTCGGTCCGATCACGGTGCCGATGACCAGCAAGGCGATCGCGATGATCGTGGCCAGGCCGAGAAACAGCAGTACCGGCAGGTATTCGGACAGTTCCATGCGATGTCCCGCTTTTCGTACGTCGTGCTGCAAAAAAGAAAGCCGCGATGCGGCTTCTTTTCGGTGTTTGGTGCCCAAAGGGGGACTCGAACCCCCACGCCTGTCGGCGCTACCACCTCAAGGTAGTGCGTCTACCAATTCCGCCATCTGGGCAAGTTGCTTATTCTAGCCGGAGCGAAGCCTCAGTTTGAAGACTCCGGATCCTTCGATTCGTTTGTTTTCGGATCCGAAGGCGCTTCGACTTCCGGCGTCGCGGCAGCCGCCGCGTTCGCATCGGCCGCGACCGGCACATCGCTGGTCGGTGCGGGCGCCGCCGGCACGTCGCCGGTTGCAGCGGGTGCCGCCGGAGCGGTGGCCGCTTCCGCACCCGCCATCACGCCGAGATCGGTCGCGCTGCCGGTCTTCTTCGCGTTGTGGCTGATGTACACGCCCATGCCGATGCTGAGCGCGAAAAACAGGATCGCCAGCCACTTGGTCGAGCTGCTGAGGAAGTTCGCGGAACCGCGCGAACCGAAGACCGTGGCCGATGCACCGCCGCCGAAACCCGACCCCGCCTGCGCACCGGAACCGCGCTGAAGGAGAATCAGGCCGATCATCGCCAACGCGACGATCACGTAGAGCGCCAGCATGATCTTGAGACCGAGTTCGAAGCTCATTTCACTATCCAGAATGCGTTTCAGTGGGCGGCGGCACGGATGATCGCGACGAAGTCGTCGGCGACCAGCGACGCACCGCCGATCAATCCGCCGTCGATATCCGTCTGCGCGAACAGCGTCGCCGCATTGCCGGGCTTGACGCTGCCGCCGTAGAGAATCCGCAGCGAGCCAGCAATCGTAGCAGACTTCGCGGCCACCACGCCACGCAGCAGGGCATGCACGGCCTGGGCCTGTTCAGGCGTGGCGGTGCGGCCGGTGCCGATGGCCCATACCGGCTCGTAGGCGATCACGGCTTGCGCGAATGCGTCGACGCCCGCCGCATCCAGCACCGCACCCAACTGAGACGACACGACCGCGTCGGTTTCGCCGGCATCGCGCTGGTCCAGCGTTTCGCCGACGCAGAGGATCGGCGTCAGGCCGGCGGCTTGCGCCGCCTTGAACTTGGCCGCGACCAGCGCATCCGATTCGGCGTGGTACTGGCGGCGTTCGGAGTGGCCGAGGATCACGTAGCGACAACCGACCTCGCGCAACATCGCGGCCGCGACTTCGCCCGTGTAGGCGCCGCCGGCCTGCGCACTCGCATCCTGGCCGCCCACGGCCACGGTGCGGGCCACGGCCAACGCGGTCGACAGGTAGGGAAACGGCGGCATCACCGCGACATCGACCTGCGCAAACGGCCCTGCCGCCTCGATCGCGCCGACGAGTTCGCGCGTCATGGCCACACTGCCCTGCAGCTTCCAGTTGCCTGCGATCAACGGTCGGCGCATGTCGGACTCCACTCGAAAGGGCGCGCAGGATAGTCTCCGCCCCTCCCTGCGGCAATTGATCCAGCTCATGGCCACGAACTTCGAATGGCGCGGACAACGCGCACTCATCACCGGCGCCTCGGCGGGCATCGGCCAGACCTATGCGGAAATGGCCGCGGCCCGCGGTTGCCACCTGGTGCTGACGGCGCGCCGCATCGACCGTTTGGAATCACTCGCCGCAGGGTTGCGTTCGAAGCACGGCATCGAGGTCGATTGCATCGCCGCCGATCTGGCCGATCCGGCCGCCGTCGACGTGCTGTGCACAACCCTGGCCGAACGCGGCCTCGCCATCGACGTGCTCGTCAACAACGCCGGCTTCGGCGTGCCCGGCGCCTACCACCAGAGCGATTGGCCGACGCAGGCGCGATTCCTGCAAGTCATGGTGAACGCGCCCTGCGAACTCGCGCACAGGCTGTTGCCCGGCATGCGCGAGCGGAAACGCGGCGCCATCATCAATGTCGCCTCGATGGCCGGACTGGTGCCGGGCTCGGCCGGCAGCACCTTGTACGGCGGCGCGAAGTCGATGCTGATCAAGTTCTCGCAGTCGCTGTCATTGGAGAACAGCGCGCGCGACATCCGCGTGCAGGCCCTTTGTCCAGGCTTCACCTACTCCGAATTCCACGACGTGACCGGCGCCCGCAACCTGGTCAGCCAGATGCCGAAGTACCTGTGGATGGACGCGGCCAGCGTGGTGCAGGCTTCGTTCGACGCGCTCGACCGCGACCGCGTCATCTGCGTGCCGGGTCGCGTCAACCGATTGATGAAATTCGTCGCCAAGCATCTGCCCGATCAGGCCGCCCTGCGCATGGTCGGACGGCGTTCGAAGCAGTTCCGGCGCTTCGACTGACCTTCCCGTGCTGACGGCCCGCTCGTTCGACACCATATCCCGCCGACCACTCGTTCGGTATCGCTGGACGGTTCTGCTCGCGGCACTGGCGATCTCGCAGGCGTCGGCAAAGGACGAATGGCCGGGTGCAACGCCCGACTGTTGGTCGAATGGCCGCGTCGTGCACGGAATAGCCGACTACGATGCGCAATGGCGGGCCAATGTCCGCATTGAACGCAGCGCGCAACAACCGATTCGAGGCGGAGAAAAATCTCCCAACGACGGATATGTGTTCGTGGTCGGGCGCTCGGAGACGGAGCGCCACATCCGGATCGACGCGGAGAAACCGGACCAGATCCTGATTCGCGTCAAGGATGCGATGTCCCTCAACGACGTGCGCTGGATCAACGAAAAGCTGATCGCCGGCCGCATCTGGTGGGGGCAGATCGCCATTTCCGATTTCATCTTCGACGTCGAAGCCGAACAATTCATCTGGCACGAATCGGCGACCGAAAGCTCGATCGCGATGCAGCAGTACCGATCCGGATGCCGACAGTCCGGCGACTGCGAATGCAGCAACAGGCAGGTCGAAGAATGATCGGATCGATCAGACCAGCTTGATCTCGCGCAGGCGTTCCATCAGGTAGTCGTGCGAGGTGATCGGCGTCGGGTAGCGGCTCGGGTTGTCGGCGCCGACGCAGTTCGGCAGCACGTCGATCAGGAAATCCGGATTCGGGTGCAGGAAGAACGGCACCGAGAAGCGCGGCTTGCGTGCGGCGTCGCCGGGCGGGTTGACGACGCGGTGCGTGGTCGACGGATAGACGTGGTTGGTCAGGCGCTGCAGCATGTCGCCGATGTTGACGACGATGGTGTCGCCTTCGGTCGTGATCGGCAGCCAGTCGCCTTCGCGCGTCAGCACTTCCAGGCCAGCCGCACTCGCACCGACGAGCAGGGTGATGAAGTTGATGTCCTCGTGTGCACCGGCGCGCACGTTCGGCACGTCCGGCGCGGTGATCGGCGGATAGTGGATCGGACGCAGGATGCTGTTGCCGAAATCGATCTTGTCGTCGAAGAACTTCTCGGGCAGGCCGATGTGCAGGGCCAGCGCGCGCAGCACGCGCACGCCAAGCTGGTCGAGCGCGGTGTAGAGCGCGTAGCCGGCCTCGTGGAAATCGGCGACTTCGGCCGGCCAAAGGTTCGCCGGCATCACGTCGGCGTACTTCGAATCGCGCGGAATCTCGCGGCCGATGTGCCAGAACTCCTTGAGATCCGGGTACTTCGAGTCCTTCGCGGTCTCGACCATGAAACCGGTGTAACCGCGCGCACCGCCGGAGCCCGGGACGTGATAACGCTTCTTGACGTCTTCGGGCAGGGCGAAGAAGGCCTTGAACGCGGCATAGGCGCGATCGACCAGCTGCGGCGAAATGCCGTGCCCGCTGATGCCGCAGAAACCGTATTCGCGATAGGCCGCGCCGATGTCGCGCACGAAGGCGTCGCGGTCGGTGTCATACCGGCGGATGTCGAGGGTCGGAACATGCTTCTTGGTCATGGCGAATTTCCGTGTTGGACGCAGCCCGGCTGCATCGAAGGTTGGACGCGGGTTCAGACCGCGGATGATACGGCGGCGGCGACCGCTTGTGCGACGCGTTGCACCAGCGCGGCGTCGTCCGCCTCGACCGTCACCCGGATCAGCGGTTCGGTGCCGGAGGCGCGCAAGACCAGTCGGCCGCGTCCGGCCAGCGTCTGCTCGGCCTCGGCGCGCGCCGTCGCTACCGCCGGATGCGCCAGCGGCTTGGCGCCATTCGCATACCGTACGTTGATGGTTTGCTGCGGGAACCGCGGCATGGCTGCGCGCCAATCGGCGGCGCTGCGCGCGCTCGTCGACAGGGCATGCAGCACCTGCAGCGCGGCGATCAGGGCATCGCCGGTACCGGCCCGGTCCAGGCACAACACGTGGCCCGAGGCTTCGCCGCCGAGCACTCCGCCGGTTTCATGCAGGCGTTGATGCACGTAACGATCGCCGACATTGGCGCGCGAGAACCCGATGCCCTGCCCGGCCAGCTTCAGTTCCAGCGCCATGTTCGTCATCAAGGTGCCGACCACCGGACCGCGCAACCGGCCGCTGCGCTGCCATTCGCTGGCGAGGATGTGCAGCAGATCGTCGCCGTCGAGCAACTGGCCTTCGGCATCGACGAACATCACGCGGTCGCCGTCGCCATCGAAGGCGATGCCGAGGTCGGCGCCCTGTTCGCGCACTGCCGCCTGCAAGGCGGCCGGCTCGGTCGAACCGACGCCGCGATTGATGTTCAACCCGTCGGGCGCGATGCCGATGGCGGTGACCGAGGCGCCCAGTTGCGAAAACAGGCGCGGCGCCAGCTTGTAGGTCGCGCCGTGGGCACAATCGAGCACGATGCGCAGGCCGTCGAGACGGAAACCCGCCGGCACGCTGGAAGCGACGAAGCCGAGATAGCGCTCGTCGGCATCGTTCATGCGCGCAGCCCGGCCGAGGCGCGCCGGATCGACCGTCGTCATGGCTTCGGCGAGTGCGGCCTCGATCGCATGTTCGACCTCGTCGCCGATTTTCTCGCCCTTGCCCGAGAAGAACTTGAAGCCGTTGTCATGATGCGGATTGTGCGATGCGCTGATGACGATGCCGGCGCAGGCACCGATGGCCCGAGTCAGATGGGCCACGCCCGGCGTCGGCATCGGGCCGAGCAGGCGCACGTCGGCGCCGGCCGAAATCAGGCCGGCCTCCAGCGCCGATTCGAGCATGTAGCCGGAACGGCGAGTGTCCTTGCCGATGACGACGACGCCACCGTCGGACTTCGCCAGCACGCGACCGGCGGCGTGGCCGAGACGCAGTGCGAACTCGGCGGTGATCGGCGGCGTTCCGACATGACCGCGGATGCCGTCGGTGCCGAACCAGGACTTCTTGCTCATCGGTGCTCTTCCATCAGGCGTCGGCGAAAGCATAGGCCAGCGTGCCGCGCAGGTCATCGCTGTCCAGCATCGTTTGCAGCAGGCGCTCGATGCCGAGCGCCACGCCGGCACAGTCCGGCAACCGCGGCAGCGCCGCGATCAGCCGTCGATCGATCGCGACATCGGCCTGGCCGCGCGCGCGCCGTTTCGCGATGTCGGCTTCGAAACGACGCCGCTGTTCCTCGGCATCGTTCAGCTCGTGATATCCGTTGGCGAGCTCACGCCCGCCGAGATAACACTCGAAGCGTTCTGCGACATCGATGTCGTCGCGACGCACGACCCGCGCCAGCGCGCATTGCGACGACGGAAAATCGTGCACGATCAGGGCGAGGTTCGTTGCCAGCGCCGGCTGCAGGCGGTGGGTGACGATCAGGTCCAGCCAGTCGTCGCGGCCAAGCCCGCCGCCGTCGATGCGCACGTCACCCAGCGCGCCGCGCAACTCGGATTCGGACGCGAGAAACGGATCGAGACCGAGTTGATCGCGGAACCAGTCGCGATAGGTCGTGGTGCGCCGATCGACCGAACGCCCGACCAGGGCCATCGCGCTCGCGACCAGCTTGAGCACTTCGTCGGCCAGCACGCGATGATCGAAGCCGACGCGGTACCACTCCAGCATCGTGAACTCGGGATTGTGCGTGCGCCCGGCTTCGCCGTTGCGGAACACGCGGCCGAGTTCGTAGCAATCGCCCAGACCTTCGGCGAGCAACCGCTTCAGCGGAAATTCCGGCGACGTGCGCAACCAGCGCCGACGCGAACCGGCATCGACATGGCCATGGAATTCGGCGACGAAACTCTCGATGTTCGGATCGGTATTGCCGGCCGCCGACAACATCGGCGTCTCGACCTCGAGCACGCCGCGCGCCGCGAAGAACGCGCGGATCGCGGCGTAAAGTTCGGCGCGCAGGCGCAAGGCCTTCAGTCGATTCGGGGTCATCAGGCGCCGTGTTCCGCGAACAGGGCGAGCAATGCGGCCTCGTCCAGCACCGGGATGCCGAGCTGCTGCGCCTTGTCGAGCTTGCTGCCGGCGTCGCTGCCGGCCACGACGAAACCGGTCTTGGCGGAGACGCTGCCCGACACCTTGGCGCCCAGCGCTTCGAGTCGCTCCCTGGCCTCGTCGCGGGTCAGCGCGTTCAAGCCGCCGGTCAGGACCACGGTCTTTCCGAGCAAGGGGCCCGCCGCGGCCAGCGGCTCGCCCTCGTCCCAGATCACGCCGCGCGCACGCAGCAGGTCGATCACTTCGCGCTGATGCGGCGCGGCGAAAAACGCGACGATGCGCGACGCCACCACCGGACCGACGTCGGGCGCGGTCATCAGGTCGGCCTCGCTGGCGGAGGCGATGCGATCGAGCGCACCGAAATGGCGCGCCAGCGTCTTCGCCGTCGATTCGCCGACATCGCGGATGCCGAGCGCGAACAGCAGCCGCGGCAGGGTGGTCTTGCGGCTGGCATCGATGGCCGCGAGCAGGTTCTCGGCCCAGCGACTCGCGACCTTGCCCTTCTTCACCGTCTCCGGCACCACGCCGTCGCGCTCGTCGGCGCGACGTTTCACGTCGAGCAACTGGTCGAGCGTCAGCGCATACAGGTCGGCGACATGACGCACCTCGCCGAGATCGACCAGATTCTCGATCCAGGCATCACCCAGGCCTTCGATGTCCATCGCGCGTCGCGACGCGAAGTGACGGATCGATTCCTTGCGCTGCGCCGGGCAGATGCCGGTGCCGGTGCAACGCAACACGGCCTCGTCGCCTTCGCGGGCCAGCAGCGAACCGCATTCGGGGCATTGCGTCGGCATCTCGAACGACACCAGCCCTTGCGGACGCCGATCGAGCACGACCGACACGACTTCCGGAATCACGTCGCCGGCCCGGCGCACGATGACGGTGTCGCCGACGCGCACGTCCTTGCGCCGCACTTCGTGTTCGTTGTGCAGGGTCGCATTGGTCACGACGACGCCTGCGACCGGGACCGGACGCAGGCGCGCGACCGGCGTGACGGCGCCGGTGCGACCGACCTGCACGTCGATGGCCTCGACCACGGTCTGTTCTTCGCGCGCCGGGAACTTGTGCGCGATGGCCCAGCGCGGCGCACGCGAGACGAAACCGAGGTCGCGTTGCGCGGCGATGTCGTCGACCTTGTAGACGACGCCGTCGATGTCGTAGGGCAAGCCGTCCCGGCGCTCGCCGATGCGCCGATAGTACGCAAGCAGCCCGTCAAGGCCGATGGCGCGATCGACCTCGGGGCACACCGGCAGACCGTAGCGACGGAAGTCCGCGAGCATGTCGGTGTGCTGCGCCCAGGTCGCCTCGGGCTCGATGCGGCCGAGCGCATAGGCGAAGAAGGCCAGCGGCCGCGACGCGGCGATCTTCGGATCCAGCTGACGGATCGAACCGGCGGCCGCATTGCGCGGATTCGCGAGCGTGCGTTCGCCGCGGTCGCGGGCACGCTCGTTGAACGCGTCGAACGCGGCGCGCGGCATGTAGACCTCGCCGCGCACTTCAAGCAAACGCGGCCAGCCGCTGCCGATCAGCTTCAGCGGCACCGACGCGATCGTGCGCACGCTGTGGGTCACGTCTTCGCCGGCGCTGCCGTCGCCGCGAGTGGCGGCACGCGTCAGAATGCCGTCGACGTAAAGCAGGCTGATGGCGAGGCCATCGATCTTGGGTTCGACCGAAAACGCGATGTCGTCGCGGCCGAGCTTGTCGGCGATGCGCTGGAAGAATTCGCGCGCGTCTTCGTCGCCGAAGGCATTGCCGAGGCTGAGCATCGGCACGTCGTGGCGGACTTCGTCGAAACCGCCGGTGATGGGAGAACCGACACGCTGGGTCGGCGAATCGGCGGTCACGAGTTCCGGATGCGCGGCTTCAAGCGCCTGCAGTTCGCGCATTTGCGCATCGAAGGCGCTGTCGGAAATCGTCGGCGCGTCGAGCACGTGGTAGCGATGATTGTGAGCAGCAATCTCTGCACGCAACTGCGCGATGCGCGTCGCCGCCGTCGAGATCGCGAACAGATCGCCGCTCACGCGCTCACCAGGTCTTGCGGATGGTGTTCTTTTCCTGCGCGCGATCGTAGGCGCGCAGCTCGTCGCGAATGTGCTGGATGCGCTGGCGGCCGAGGGCGTTGCGTTCCTCGTCCAGCACCTGCCCGTTCAGCAGTTCGGCGAGGCGCTGCGCGGTCGGCAGCATGGCGTCCCATGCATCCAGCGCCGACAACGCGTTCGGCAAGACCATGAACAGCGACAAGCCCTGCGTGCGCAACGCCTGGATCTGCGTCATGTCGAAGCGGCCGGGGCGCATCATGTTGACGACGCTGAACACCGCGCCGAATTCCGACGGCGATGCCGGCAGGCGATGGAACGCGCCCAGGGCGCCATAGGCCAGACCGGTTTTCTCCAGCGCGACGATGATGTCGCAGCCGGCGAAGGTCTGGTCGTCGCCTGCGGAAACGTACACGGTGACGATGCGGTCGGCCTTGTCGCTGACACGCGCGCCGACATTGGACTCGACATAGGCCGCGGGCGGCTTCGCGGCTTCCGCCGCCTGGCCGGTCGCGCCCGGCCACTCGATCGCGAGTTCGGCCTGCGCCGGTGCGGCGTCGATACGCGGCTCGGCGCGCAGCGAAGGCGCCTCGTCGTCGCCCTTGATTTCACGGCCGAGGCGGTCGAGTTCGGCAGCCAGTTCGGGATCGAGGGCGTCGTGATCGGGATCGCGCACTGCGCCGA
The DNA here is from genome assembly GCA_044229785.1 of Ahniellaceae bacterium. GTDB lineage: Bacteria > Pseudomonadota > Gammaproteobacteria > Xanthomonadales > Ahniellaceae > JADKHK01. The sequence goes on along the minus strand of JBGASK010000033.1, from coordinate 29,430 downwards.
TCTGCGGCTCGGCGCGTTCGCCGGACGACCTCGCGACGACACGGCGCCCCTGCGGCGGCGCCGGGCGGCGGCCGGTCCACCAGATCAGTCCGAGCACGAGGGCGCCGACGACGGCGAGAATGATGCGCAGCGTGGTTGCGTCCATAACCTGCTCCTTACGCGCCGACCAGCTTGGCCGCTTCGGCGAGATCCACGGACACGAGACGCGACACGCCCGGCTCGCGCATGGTCACGCCGCACAATTGGTTCGCGGCTTCCATCGTCGCCTTGTTGTGGGTGACGAACAGAAACTGCACGCGTTCGCTCATCTCGCCGACCATGTTGCAGAAGCGGCCGACATTGGCCTCGTCGAGCGGCGCGTCGACCTCGTCGAGCAGGCAGAACGGCGCCGGATTCAGGCGGAAGATCGAGAACACGAGCGCGACCGCGGTCAGCGCCTTTTCGCCGCCCGAGAGCAGCGAGATCGAGGTGACGCGTTTGCCCGGCGGGCGCGCCATGATCGAGACGCCGGTATCGAGCAGGTCTTCGCCGGTCAGTTCGAGATAGGCGTGGCCGCCGCCGAACAGGCGCGGGAACAGTTCCTGCAGGCCGGCGTTGACCTTGTCGAAGGTTTCCTTGAAGCGCGTCCGCGTTTCGCGGTCGATCTTCTTGATCGCGCCCTCCAGCGTGTCCAGCGCCTGCGTCAGATCGCCGTGCTGGGTGTCGAGATAGGTCTTGCGCGTCGATTGTTCGGCGTATTCCTGGATCGCGGCCAGGTTCACCGGTTCGAGACGACGAATCTTCTGTTCGAGATCGGCCGACTTCGCTTCCCAGTCGCCGACGTTCGCTTCCGGCGGCAATTCGGCGGCCACCGAATCGCTGGCGAAACCGGCGCCGGCGATGGCCTCGGCATGGCTTTCGGCGCGCATGCGCAGGCTTTGTTCCTCGAGCCGAACGCCGGACAGTTTTTCGCGTTCGGTCGACAGTTCGCGCTCGACGCGGTGACGGTCCTGTTCCAGCGCGCGGAATGCGAGGTCGCAGGATTCCAAGGCCTTGCGCGCCTCGATCAGCTGCTTGTCGACGAGCATGCGCTGGTCGAGATAGGTGCGCAGTTCGGCATCGAGCTGCGCCCCCGGATCGCTCTGCGTCGCGATCTGCGTCGCCAGTTCCGACTTGCGCGATTCGAGCGTCGACAGCTGCTGCAGCATGCGCCCCAGCGACTGCTCCAGCGACGCCAGCGCGGCGCGCTTCGATTCCATCTTCAAGGCGAGCTGATGCGCCTGATCGGTGACTTCGCGCGCCGCGGCGCGCGCATCCTCGCGACGCTCGAGGCACTGGCGGCGTTCGCCATCCAGACGCAGACGCAGTTCCTCCTGATCGCCCATCAGGGTGACGGCGGTGTCCAGCCGGCCGCGCGCCTCGCGCGCTTCGGCATCGACCTGTTCCACACGCACGCGCAGTTCGGCCAGTTCGGTGTCGATGCGGGCGGTGCGCTGCTGCGCCGCTTCGAGCTTGCCGCGCTCGCTCTGGATCTGGCCGGCAATTTCGGACAGCTGCCGGTGCGAGAAATACAGGTCGCGCTGGGCGTCGTCGCGGGCGCGTTCGGCGTCGAAGTTCGCCTGCTTGAGTTCCTCCTGACGCGCGATCAGTTCCTCGATCTGCGCTTCGAGCGTCTGGATGGTTTCGGCCAGGGCGTGCAGTTCGCGTTCGCGCGCGAGCACGCCGCCGCCGGCCTGACTGCCACGCGCGGCACGCAGCCAATCGCGTCCCAGCCATTCGCCGTCGCGGGTGATGACCGACTCGCCGGCCGCCAGCGTCGTCGCGATGCGCCTGGCCTCGTCGTACGATTCCGCGGCGCGGACGCGATCCAGCAAGGCCATCGCCGCGGCCGGGCCTTGCGCACGCGCCGACAGGCGATCGCCGCCGCTGCTCGTGCCGCGCTGCGCCTCGATGATGGTGACCTGGCCTTCGCGAAGCTGGGCCAGCGCGTCGCCGAAGCCGTGCGGCGCTTCGCCGATGGCGGCTTCGAGCCAGCCGGCGAGCACGGTTTCGACCGCCCGCTCCCAGCCTTCCTGCACGTCCAGCGATTCGCCCAGACGACGCGACTGGCCAAGGCCGACCGCATCGAACCATGCGGCCGCGGCGTTTTTCTCCTGCCCGAGCGCCGCATGTTGCAGTGCTTCGAGCGAGGACAGCCGGCCCTTGGCCGATTGCAGGCGACTGCGCGCCTCGTTCAACTGGTGCTGCAGTTCGCGCGTCTGTTCCTGCACGTTGGCAAGCGCATGCTTGCGTTCGTCGAGCATCAGCGTGAGCTGCTCGACCTTCTCCTTCGTCTCTTCCTGGCGCATCAGCAGCGTTTCGGCGCCGTCGCTGAGCGAGGCCACGTCCATCTTGCGGCGTTCGTCCTCGAGCTGGGTCAGGCGGCTGGACGCGGCCAGCGATTGCTTGTCGAGGAAGTTCAGGCGGGTGCGCTCGACCTCGGCCGCGCGCGCGGACTCGCCGCTGTCGCGCGCATAGGCGTCCCAGCGCGACTGCCAGTCCATGATCGCGGTTTCGGCCAGACGCAGGGCGTCCTGGCGATGCTCGGCCTCGATCTGCAGGGTTTCGATCTGCGGTTCGGATTCGGCCAGCGCCATGCGCAACAGTTCGATCTGTTCGCGGTCGCCGCGGATGTGTTCGGCGACTTCGTTCAGCGCCGTATCGGTTTCCTTGGCGGCGCGATTCAATCGCTCGGCGAGATCGCGGTTGTAGGCGATCTGCTGTTCGACGCGCGCGATTTCGCCGCCGACGCGATACAACTCGCCCTGCACGCCATTGAAGTGATCGGTCGCTTCGATCTGCCTGCCGCGTTCTTCTTCCAGCCGGGCCTCGATCGCGCGTTGCTCCGTGGTCAGCTGCTCGGCGCGCAATTCGATCTGGCGCAGCGCCTGGTTGCGCGCGTCCAGTTCGCCTTTCAGGCTGCGCAGATGCAGCGCCTTCAGCTCGGCGTCGACGCGGACGTGTTCTTCCTTGAGCTTCTGGTAACGCTCGGCCTGCCGGGCCTGGCGGTTCAGGTGTTCGAGCTGCTTGTCGACTTCCTGGCGCAGGTCGTTCAGGCGGTCGAGGTTTTCGCGCGTCGCCTTGATGCGCGACTCGGTTTCCTTGCGCCGTTCCTTGTACTTCGAGATGCCTGCCGCTTCTTCGAGGTGGGTGCGCAGGTCTTCCGGGCGCGCCTCGACGATCTGCGAAATCATGCCCTGCTCGATGATCGAGTAGCTGCGCGCGCCAAGCCCCGTGCCGAGGAAGACATCGACGATGTCGCGGCGGCGGCAGCGGGCATTGTTCAGGAAATAGTTCGACTGGCCGTCGCGGCTGACCTGGCGCTTGATCGAGATTTCGTTGAATCCGGCGTATTCGCCCTGGATGGTGCCGTCGGAGTTGTCGAAGATCAGTTCGACCTGGGCGCTGCCCACGGGCTTGCGCTGGCCCGAGCCGGAGAAGATCACGTCGGTGATGGCGTCGCCGCGCAGGCGGCTGGCCGCGCTTTCGCCCATGACCCAGCGGATGGCGTCGATGATATTCGACTTGCCGCAGCCGTTCGGACCGACGATGCCGGTCATGTTGGTCGGCAGATGCAGGGTCGTCGGATCGACGAAGGATTTGAAGCCCGAGAGTTTGATCGTCGAAAGGCGCATCGTGCGTGTGTCGTGATGAATTCGTAAGGCCGGAAACCGGACAAAACGCGTTTGCGGCGCTCAGGCTGCTTCGCTACCTTTGCGCGCCCTACCGTATCCGAGAGAACGACCGTGTCGACCAAACCGTCGAAAGCGCTGGAGACCTTCCCCAACCCACAGCCGGGCCGCGACTATACCATCCGGATGCGGATTCCCGAGTTCACCTGCGTCTGCCCGAAGACCGGCCAGCCCGACTTCGCGACCCTGAACATCGACTACATCCCCGAGAAAACCTGCGTCGAGCTGAAGTCGCTCAAGCTCTACATGTGGAGCTACCGCGACGAAGGCGCCTTCCACGAGGCCGTGACCAACAAGATCCTCGACGACCTGGTCAAGGCGACCAGGCCGCGCTTCATGCGCCTGACCGCCGAGTGGTACGTGCGCGGCGGCATCTACACCACCGTGGTCGCGGAACACCGCGCCAAGGGCTGGAAACCGGCCGCGAAGGTCGAACTGCCCTGATTCGTCACGGCGCGCCGGACTGAATGGCCAGCGCGTGGATGTCGGTCGTCATCAGCTCGCCCAGCGCCGCGTAGACCGCGCGGTGCTGGGCCAGCAGCGGTTTGCCGCGGAACGATTCGCTGCTGATCCTTACCGTGAAATGGCCGCGCCCGTCGCGGGCACCTTCATGACCGACATGTTTATGGCTGTCGTCGATGACGTCGAGTTCAGCCGGCGACAAGGCCGCTTCGAGGCGACGGCGAATTTCATCGACCCGTTGCTCGCGCGGCAGCATCAGGGCAGCACCTTCTTGAACGGGCGAACGTCGACGCGTTCGTACACGCCGGCCGCGACATAGGGGTCGGCCTCGGCCCAGGCGCGCGCGTCGGCCACCGCCTCGAATTCGGCGACGACGAGACTGCCGCTGAACCCCGCCGGCCCCGGATCTTCGGCGTCGATGGCCGGGCACGGACCGGCCAGCAGCAGGCGACCGTCGTCGCGCAACGCGTTCAGCCGCGCGATGTGCGCCGGCCGCGCCGCCAGGCGGGCCGCCAGCGAATCGGCGCGATCAACACCCTGGATGAGATACCACATCCGTTCAGTATCCCGAGCCGCCGCGCTCTGGACAAGCGCTGCGGCGCCACGTAGGCTGCGCGCCTGAACTGGAACGGCGCCTTGCAGGCCAAACGTTCCGAAGCCGCCCGACGAGTGGCCCTTTGTTTCCCTGACCTTCGACCGGCACCGCCACGCGCGGTCCCCTCGCGGGTTTCGGATGTCTCTCTTGATCGAATTGTGCAATGAGGCGCGCCTGTGGCGCGAACGTCCTTGGCGCATGGCGTGAGCCGAATGCGTTTCGACACCGGAACACCATGAGCAGCGAACTCGCTGAAACCACCACGAACGTCGCGCTGTTCCCGGCCCAGCCGCAGCAGCAGGAAATGCCGCTCGCGACCGTCAAGGGCCAGCCGGTGCTGCAGATGCCGCAGGACCTGTACATCCCGCCGGACGCGCTCGAGGTCATCCTCGAAGCCTTCGAAGGGCCGCTCGACCTGCTGCTCTACCTGATCCGCCGCCAGAACCTCGACATCCTCGACATCCCGATCGCCGAGATCACGCGTCAGTACGTCGACTACATCGACCTGATGCAGGACATGCGCCTTGAACTCGCGGCCGATTATCTGGTGATGGCCGCGATCCTGGCCGAGATCAAGTCGCGCCTGCTGCTGCCGCGCCCGCCCGGCGACGAAGGCCTGGAAGACGACCCGCGCGCCGATCTGGTGCGTCGACTGCAGGAATACGAACGCTTCAAGAAGGCCGCCGAGGACATCGAGGCGATGCCGCGCCAGGACCGCGACTTCTTCCCGGCCAAGGCCGAGGTCGGCGAACGCACGGTCGTGAAGATTCCGCCGCCGGTCGAGTTGAAGGAACTGCTGCTGGCGCTGAAGGACGTGTTGAAGCGCGCCGACCTGTTCGGCCACCACAACATCAAGCGCGAGGCGCTTTCGGTCCGCCAGCGCATGAGCGACGTGCTCGGCCAGCTCGAAGACCGCGAATTCCACACTTTCGAATCCTTGTTCAATGCCGGGGAAGGCCGTCTCGGCATCGTCGTCACCTTCCTCGCCGTCCTCGAGCTGGCGAAGGAAAACCTGCTCGAAATCACCCAGAACGACGCCTTCGCGCAGATCTACGTGCGCACCAGGTCCGTCGCCGCCGAAGCCGAAGTCGAAGCCGAGTCCTGATGTTCACCCCGACCATGGAACATGCCCAGCTCAAGCGCATCGTCGAAGCCGCCCTGCTCGCAGCCGGCCACCCCTTGAGCCTGGTGCAATTGAACGAACTGTTCGACGAAGACCAGATGCCCGGCGTCGACGCGATCGCGAACGCGCTCGCCGACCTGCAGGCCGACTGCGGCGAACGCGGCATCGAACTGGTCGAAGTCGCGAGCGGCTGGCGTTACCAGATCCGCACCGAGACCCAGCCCTGGGTGTCGCGCCTGTGGAGCGAGCGCCAGACGAAGTATTCGCGCGCGCTGCTGGAAACGCTGGCGCTGATCGCCTATCGCCAGCCGATCACCCGCGCCGAGATCGAACAGATCCGCGGCGTCGCGGTGTCCACCAACATCATCAAGACGATGGAAGAACGCGAATGGATCCGCGTCCTCGGCCATCGCGACGTGCCCGGCAAGCCGGCGATCTTCGGCACCACCAAGCACTTCCTCGACTACTTCAACCTGAAGAGCCTGGACGAACTGCCGCCGCTGGCGGAACTGCGCGATCTGAGCGACATCGAACCGCAGCTCGCGCTCGACCCGGACACCATCGGCGCCCTGCCGTCCGTGCCGGGCGCGGCCGACGAAGACGCTGCCGACGAATCCGCCGTGGCCGCGGACGATGCCTTCGTCGAACGCCAGTCCGCGGTCGAATCCAGCGACGTCGAAGACCTGGGCGTTTCCACCGAACCCGAAGCCGGCATCGAATCCGCCGGCACGCCGAGCGAAGACCGCAACGGCGACGAAGTCGACGCGCAAGACAGCGACGTCGCCGCACCCCACTCCCACGAGCATTGAAAGCATGAGCACTGAAGAACGTCCGCGTCGCGTCCTGTCCCTGAATCGCGAAACCAAGGATGGCGGCCCCGTCGTCGAAGAACGCCTGCAGAAGGTGATGGCGCAGGCCGGCATCGGCTCGCGCCGCGCCATCGAGGAACGCATCGGCGCCGGCGAGATCAAGGTGAACGGCAACGTCGCCGAGATCGGCAGCAGCATCCGCAACGGCGACCGCGTCGAGATCGACGGCAAGGCCTTCATCGCGGTGCCGACGCCGGCCGAGGAAGTGCAGCTGCTGATGTATCACAAGCCGGAAGGCGAGCTGACCACGACCGACGACCCGGACGGTCGCCGCACCGTGTTCGAGCGCCTGCCGAAGCTGAAGGGCGCGCGCTGGATCGCCATCGGCCGCCTCGACATGAACACCACCGGGCTGCTGCTGCTGACCACCGACGGCGAACTCGCCAACGCGATGATGCATCCCTCGCGCGAAGTGGCGCGCGAATACGTCTGCCGCATCCACGGCACCGTCACCGAAGAAATTCTGGAACGCCTGAAGAACGGCGTGCTGCTGGACGACGGCAGCGCCCAGTTCGACGACATCCACACCATTTCGCTCGGCGAAACGCACAGCTGGTTCCGCGTGACCCTGCGCGAAGGCCGCAACCGCGAAGTGCGCCGCATGTGGGAAGCCGTCGGCCTGCTGGTGAGCCGCCTGAAACGCATCCGCTACGGCAGCATCGAGTTGCCGCGCCAGTTGCGCCGCGGTCACTACCAGGCGCTGCCGATGGAACAGATCGTCGCGCTGCGCAAGGAAGTCGGTCTCGGCGATGTGCCGGACACGCTGACCCTGCAGGCCGTGCTCGGCGTGCGCCGCGCCCAGAAGAACGTCAACGAATTCCGTCCGTCCGGCCGCGCCGAAGGCTGGAGCGGCCAGCAGGACGAAGGCCGCGAACTGCGCGCCTTCGACCGCGTTTCCGACGACGGTTTCCGTCGCGACCGCAAGCCCGGATCGGGCGCCCCGCGTCGCGGCAAGCCGGGCGGCAAGCCCGGCGGCTTCAAGGCCGGTGGTCCGCGGCCTGCGGGCGGCGCCGGCAAACCGGGCGGCTTCAAGAACAAGCCGCGTCGAGATGCCGGTCCCGGTGCCGGTGCGCGCAATGGCCCGGAACGCGGCAACAGCTTCGGCAACGACGCACGCACGTTCCACGACGACGACAACCGCGGCAATCGCATCGACAGCCGCCCGGCCCGTCCCTCCGGAAATGTCGCGCCGGGTGCCGGCGCCGGCAAGCCGCGTCGTGAAGGCTTCGGTGGCGCCGGCAAGCGGGGTCCCGCGACTTTCACCGGTCCGATGGATTCGCACAGCTTCATGGACAATCCGCGCCCGCAAAACCGCGGACCGCGCCCCGGCGGCCAGCGCCCGGGCGGTCCGGGTGGTCCGCGTCCGGGCGGCGGCGGCAAGCCGAACCGCGGCGGACCGCGCGGTCCGCGCTAGTCGCGCATCCGGCCGCGCTTGTCCGATGGACAATGCGCCGCCGGCGGCTGGATCTCCACCGCGCCGATATCGACGCCGGCCCCGTGCTGGCGGCGATGGCAACCGCCACGCTGGTCGGCCTGCAACAACCACGGGTTCGAACCGGCATCGATGGCCGGACTGCCCGCCGCCAGCGGGTGTGACGGCCATGCCGCATCGGCCGCTGGGGCCAGCGGCAACAACAACGGATCGACGCCCAGTCGATTGCCGCCCAGGTCGGTGAACGCCAACCCGGGCTCGCGGAATTTCACCAGCGCGTGGTCCAGCACCACGGAATCCGCCCCGGCCGAGACCAGGTCCATCGGGTTGTCATGCACGTCGCGGTTGTCGCTGACGATGCTGCTGACGAGCCGCAGTCGTGCCCTCGACGACGCACACAATCCCGGACACTGGCCCGGCGTCTGCACCTGCACGCTGCGGTTGTGCGCCAGCGTGCTGTTGCTTACGTCGACCGCGGCGTTGAACCAGAACGTGGCGTTGCGTTCGGACCGGTTGCCGGACACGGTGCTGTTGACGATGCGCGTGGAGCCGTCCAGCAGATACAGCCCGCCGCCCTGGGTCGGTGCGATGTTGGCGTCGATCAGGCTGTCGCGGATCAGCAGCGACTGTCCGGCCGCCATCGCGGCATGGATTCCCCCGCCCAGCCGCGACGCCTGATTCGCGCCGATCCGCGAACGCAGGACCTCGGCGTCGCTGTGTTCGAGCCAGATCGCACCGCCGACGCCGTCGCCGGGATCGAATTCGGCGTCGACGATGTTGCGGGCCAGTTCGCTGTCGGCGACGCGCAACACGCCGTCGCGCATGCGGATCGCGCCGCCGCGGAATCCGAAGTTCTGCTCGATCAGGCAGCGCTCGACGCGCAAATCGCTGCGTTGCGCGGCGATCGCGCTGTCGGTGGCGCCGACGATGCGCAAGGCGTCGATCAGTACCGGCGCGACACCGTCGATCGCGAAGGCGCGGCCGGCCCGACTGGCATCGATCGTGATCCGGTCGGCGCCCGGCCCCAGGATCGCGATGGCGTCGAGCGGGCGCAGCGGCGCTTCCAGTGCGATATGCCCCTGCAGGCCAGCGGCGAACCGGATCATGTCCGGCTCTCGGCCCTTCGCGGCGGCATCGATGGCCCAGCGCAGGCTGCCCGGGCCGTCGTCGCCGAGATGGGTGACGGTCCAGATCCGGGATTGCGGCGACAGCGGCCAGCGGTCGACCTGTTTGGCCGCGGCCGACAGCGGCAGGCCGATGGCCAGGATTGCCGCAATACGCCCGATCATCCTGTTCATGTCGCTGATCTTCCTTGTCCGGCGTCCGCTGCGCACCGTAACCGCAGGATGCGCCGGATCCATCTGCCGGAAGTCCGCCCGTCCGGGCAGGACCGAGAGCGTCCGCCACAGCCGTGTCGTGATCGCGCCCGAAACATCGCCTGCTCCGGTACCTCCACTGCCCGGTGCCGTCGATGTCCTTTTCGCGAATCACGCTGTTGCTGCACTGTCTCGCATTGATGCTGCCGCAGGCCGCCCATGCGGTCGTCGCAGGCACCGGATCTCAAGAGCTGCAAGATGGCCAGGGCGGGCTGGTCACGCCGGGCTTCGCCTTTTCGAATGACGGCCTCGGTCGCACGCTCGCCGTCGGCGACTTCAACAACGACGGTTTCGACGATCTGGCGATCGCCGAAATGGAGTCGCTGAGCGGCCAGTCCGAGGGTGCCGTCCACGTGTTGTACGGATCGGCCGGCGGTCTGCTCGGCATCGTGTCCTTGCCGTCCTTGCTCATCTACGATTTCCTTCCGGCGAGCGGCGCACTGGACCGCGAGACGGGCGACGACTTCGGCGCTGCCCTCGCCGCCGGCGACTTCGACTGCGACCAATACGACGACCTCGCCATCGGCATTCCCGGCGAGAATGTCGACGGTGCCGGCGCCGCTGGCGCGATTCTGGTCCTGCATGGCTCTCCGGCCGGCCTCGTGACCTCGAACCTGATCGGCTTCGAGCCCGTGCGGTTCACCCAGGGCCTGTCCCGCGTCGGCGGCACGGCAGAGGCTGGCGACCGTTTCGGCGCCGCACTGGCGGTGGGCAATTTCGACTACGGCAGCGGTCGCGACCTGGCGGTCGGCATCCCGGGCGAGGACGCGGGGCGCGGTTCGGTCCTTCTGCTCCATTCGGCCTATACGGCGGTCGGCTGCCACTTCCTGGGGGACGCCGTCCCGAAGTACCTCACGCAGGATACGAGCGGCATCCTCGACAGCAGCGAAGAGGGCGATCAATTCGGCTTCGAACTCGCCGCGGGCGATTTCCAGGGCGACCATGCGGATGATCTGGCGATCGGCGTGTTCGGCGAGGACATCGGCGGACAGGCGGATGCCGGTGCGGTCGCGGTGATCTACGGCATCACGCAGCAGGGTCTGCGCGCGGATGGCAACCAGTTGTGGACCGAAAGCCTGGTGGATGCCGGCGGATTCGTCGAGGCAGGCGATCATTTCGGCGAGGTGCTTGCAACCGGCGACCTCGACGGCAACGGCGTGGACGATCTGGCCATCGGCACGCCCGCGGAAGATGTCGCCTTCCATCCGGATGCCGGCGCGGTGACGGTGCTGCACGGCAATGCCGGCGGCGGGCTGCTGGCGTCCGGCGCGCAAATCCTCGATCAGGCGAACGTCGTCGACGGCGAGTCGCTCGGCGACTTCGACAACTTCGGCTACTCGCTCGCGATCGGCGACTTCGTCGAGGGCAACGCGGCGGGCCGGGATCTGGCGATCGGCATCCCCCAGGAAAGCGTCGGCGCACCCCTCGTCCATGCGCTGCAAGGCGCGGTGACCCTGGTGCCGGGCGGCGGCGCCACGCTCGACACCGGCCATGCGGTGCTGTGGTCGAAGGGTTACTTCGGCAGCGCCGGGACGCTGGCCTTCAGTCCGGAGGCCTACGGCTACGCCCTCGCCCGCGGCGACTTCGACGGCAGTGGCTGGGACGACCTGTCGATCGGCGCCGTGCTGGTGGAGGGGATGTCGCCGGGCGGCGGTACGACAACCTCGGGCGCCGTCTATACACTCTACGGCGTCGCTCGCACGGACGCCCTGTTCAAGGACGGTTTCGACGGCAACGGACCCTGACCCGGCCACATGGGCAACGCGCGTGACGCGATACACGCGCCGTCTTGCGCCCGCATGTCGTGATCGTGCCCGAAACACCGCTGGTTCCGGTGCAACCACCGCCCGGAGCCATCGATGTCCTGTTTCCCCACCCGTACCGCCGGAATCCTCGCCTCGATGCTGGTGCTGGCGTCCGGCGCCGCAAGCGCCGACACCCGCACCTGGCCCGGCACCACGCCTTGCAACGCCAGCCTGCAGACCTGCGTCAACGCCGCCAGCCAGGGCGATCGCATCGAGATCGCGACGGATACCCCGATCGCCGAGACGGTGATCACCTCCAACCGCAATATCAGCGTGGTCGCGGCCACCGGGTTCCATCCGCGTTTCGCGGCCGGGCACAACCTCGGCATCAGCTCGTCGCTGTCGACCGGCGGCCCGAGTTTCATGCAGGTCACGGTGGCCGGCATCGCCTTCGACGGCGGCTGTCTGGGCTACACCTCGGACGTGCCCGGCATCGTCGAGTTCCGCGACCTCGACATCACCATGCCCGCAACCGGATGCGGGGCCGGCATCGGCGTGACCCTGAATGCGTCGCCGGGAAACACGCTGCAGACGGCCCTTTACATCGAGCGAGCGCGCATTTCGACCTCGCTCCCGGCCATCGCCGGCATCTATTTCCAGTCGGCCCGCGACACCTTCGCAACCCTGACCGACAACCTGATCGATTCCCAACCCGGCGTCCCGTCGAGCGCGCCGACTGCGTTCCGGCGCGGGATCTCGATCAGCCATACCGTGGGACAGGGCACCTACTACATCAACCGCAACCGCGTGACCGACCATCGCGACCCGCTGGGCGCCGCCGCACGCCTGCGCACCGGCCTGTTCGCAGCCGTGGACGGAACCGGCGCCCTGCACCTGCGCCTCGCCGACAATGCATTCCGGACCGGGACGACGTCGGGCGACTATGGCGTGCAGATCAATGCCTTCGGCGGCAGCGTCTTCGCCGAGGCGCACCACAACACGATCATCACCGACGGCGGCGGCGGAATCGCGATGCTGCGCCAGTCCGGCGACCCCTTGCCGATGAGCCTGAACACCTTCAACAACCTGTTCGCGACCAGCAGCGGCCGTGTCGCGATCCTGGCCGACCCGCCCGAAGGCATGGCCTTGTTCAACGACTACAACCTGCTCTCCGGCAGCGTCGGCGATACCGACATCGGCCCGCACTCCCTGATCGGCGCGGCCGGCTTCGTCTCGAACGACGACTGGCATCTGGCGCCGCAATCGGCGGCGCGGGACAGCGGCAATCTCGGCGTGCGCCACCCTGGCCTGGCGGATCTCGATGGCGACGGCCTGCGCCGGGTGCGCGGACCGTCGGTCGACATCGGCGCGTTCGAATACGGCGACCACAGCTTCTCTCACGCCAATCCGGCGACCCAGAACCTCTCGGTGCTGAATCGCGACTCGCTGAACGCGCACCCGGAAGCGCTGCTCCACATCACCCGCTCCGACGGCGGCGGCGGCTTGCTGTTCTTCGCGAATGCACGCCCGATGTCGCAGTCCTACGATGAACTGACGCAGCGCTGGAACCTGCGCAGCGACGACGGCCAGCCGCTCGGCTTCGGCAGCGTCTACGCCCTGTTCCAGCCCGAGCGCAACGGCAATGCCGGCACCCACGTCGCCAGTGCGGACACGATGGTCGGCGGCACCAGCCAGCTGCCGGAACCATGGGCGTCGCTGGATGGCATGCAGCTGTTCTTCGTCAGCGCGACCCGCGGCGCCGGCCTGAGCAGCGTCGCCAACCCGCATCCGTTCGGCGCCGTCCATGCCGGCGGCACATGGCGCATCGCGAACAGCGACGGCACCGTCGTTCCGACCGGCAGCGCCTACGTCGTCTATGCCCAGGCGCCAAGCCGCAATGCCTATGTCCACAGCGTCCGCGTCGACAACACGCCGTCGCCGACGGTCACCTATCTCGATCATCCGGATCTCAACGGATTCCGCTGCGCGCCGCCGCAGGTGTCGATCAACGGCAACGGCCAGATGCCCGCGCCGCAGGTCACGGCGCGCTACGACAGCGACGTCGGACGCTGGTACCTGCTCGACGAGACGCCGGCCACGCAGTTCGAATTCGGCAATCGCTACAACATCCTGGTCGACCCGCGCCTGAGTCGGGACGGATGCGTCGGCGCACTCCTCAGCGACGGCTTCGAGTAGCCTTCGCGATGACCGGCGCACAGGCCATGAACGACATCCGGCTGCGCAGCGCGCGCGGCGCGCCGGTTCCAGCGAAGAGGAGCGTGCCGATGACCCCCGAGATGGACGCCGACCCGGCCGCAGGCGGCATCGACGGCGCCTTCGTCCGGCTCTACGCCGAACTCAAGCGCATCGCGCAGTCGCAGCGTCGTCGTCGCGGCGACACCCTGAACACGACCGCGCTGGTGCATGACCTGTACCTGTCGCTGGCCGCGCGCAACGACCTCGACCTGCGCGATCCGGCGCGTTTCTACGGGTATGCGGCGAAAGCCATGCGCCATCTGCTGATCGACCGGGCCCGCACGCGGGCGCGGCTGAAATCGGGCGGCGACCTGATTCAGGTCGACTGGCCGACCGGCGACGGCGGCGTCCTGGAAACCCTGATGGCCAGCCCGGAACGCGCCTTCGAACTGGACAGCGCGCTGCAGGCGCTGGAACGCGAAGACCTGCGCGCGGCCGAAGTGGTCGAGCTGTACCTGTTCGGCGGACTGACCCTCGAACGCATCGCCGAATTGCGCGGTCTCTCGACCCGCACGGTCGATCGCGACTGGCGCTTCGCACGCGCCTTCCTGCAGCGGGCACTGTCGCCATGACCGTGCATCCGGGGCCCGGCGCCGGCCTGCGCGCCTGGTTCGAGGCCGCGATGGAGCAGCCCGCGCCGGTGCGCGCCGACTGGCTCGATGCGCATTGCGCCGATGCCGCGATGCGCGCGCGCGTCCGCGATCTGATCGAGACCGGTTCGGCCACCGCCGACCAGCTGCTGGAACGTGTCCACGATCATTTCGCCGGCGTCGAGACCCATGCCCTTCTGGCCCATGCGGCCGACTGGGCGGGCAAGCAGGTCGGCGCCTACGTGCTCGATCGCTGCATCGGCGAAGGCGGCATGTCCTTCGTCTATCGCGCCCATGCCGAAACGTCGGGCACGTCGCGCACGGTCGCGGTGAAGATCCTGCGCATCGGCCTGCATGCCGAGGACCGCCAGAAGGCCTTCCGGCGCGAACGCGAAGCCCTGGCCAAGCTCGATCACCCGAACATCGCGCGCCTGATCGACGGCGGCATCATCGAGGGCACGCCGTATCTGGTGCTGGACTTCATCGACGGCACCCCGCTGACCACGCATGCCCAGCAGCAGGCCCTGGACCTGCGCGCCCGCCTCGGCCTGTTCGCCACCATGTGCCGGGCGGTGGAAGCGGCGCACCGCATGCTCATCGTGCATCGCGACCTGAAACCGTCGAACGTGCTGGTCACCCGCGACGGTCAGGTCAAGCTGCTCGATTTCGGCATCGCCAAGCTGCTCGACGCCGACGAACCCGATACCCGCACCACCCGCATCGCCTTCACGCCCGACTACGCCGCGCCGGAGCAATTGACCAACGACCCGGTATCGACCGCGACCGACGTCTTCGCGCTCGGCGTGATCCTGCACGAACTGCTCACCGGCACGCGCCCGGAGCGCGGCTGGACCACGCGGCCGTCGGTGATCGCGAACCGCCTCGGCGACGAGGCCCTGCCCGCCGGCCTGCGCCTGCGCGCGCTGCACGCCGGGCTGGTCGGCGATCTCGACAACGTCATCCTGAAAGCCATCGATCCCGATCCCGAGCGTCGTTACGGCAGCGCCGGCGCCTTCGCCGACGACATCGAACGCCATCTGGCCGGACAACCCGTCGCCGCACACCCGCCGTCGCGCTGGTATCGCACGCGCAAGTTCGTGCAGCGCCATCGCGGCGCGGTGAGCCTGAGCGCGGCGCTCGGCCTCGGCTTGATCGTCAGCCTCGGCATCGCCGTCGAGCGCGGCCGCGAGGCCGCCGTGCAGGCGCGCGCCGCGATCGCCTCGGCGGCGACCGCGCGGACCGAATCGGCCCGCGCCAATGCGGTGCGCGACTACCTGCTCGGCATCTTCGAGGCGGCGCAGGAACAACTGCCCGAAGACCAGCGGCCGACGCCGCAGCAGCTGGTGCAGGCCGCCGCCGCGACATTGGAAGCACGCACCGACCTCGACCCGCCGACGCGCGCCGCCCTGCACGCCGCTTACGGCGACATCCGCACCTCGCTGAGCGCACACGCCGACGCCGCCGACGCCTATGCCCGAGCGATCGCGCTGCTGGCCGACGATCCGGCGCATCGTCGCGACCTGCTCGACTACAGCCTGCGCCGCGCCTACGCCTTGAGCGCGGCCGGCCGCAACAGCGACGCGGTGGCGCTGGCCGAACCGCTGATCACGGAACTTCGCGCCGCGACCGACGAGATCGCGGTGGCCGGGCTGGTGTCGTGGACCGACATCCTCGCCTCGGCCGGACGCTTCGACGAGGCGATCCGCAGCGCCGACGAGGTCGCGGCCCGTGCCGCGCAGCGGCCGGACCGGCAGTCGCCGCAGGCGCGTTTCCGCACCCTGTTGCCGGGCTGGGTGCGGGCGTCGGCCGGGCGCGAACAGGAGGCCGTGCCGCTGTTGCAGCAGGCGCTCGCTGCCTGGCGCGATTCCGCAACGCCCAAAGACCGGGAATACGCGGGCGGCCTGTCGACGTTGTCGCTGGTCGAATACCAGACCGGGCAACACGAGGCCGCCCGCGCCCACCTCGAAGAGGCGCTGGCGCTGTCGCGGCGCATCTTCAAGGCCCCGCACGAACGCCTCGCGGGCATGCTCGAGAGCCTGGCGGCGATGGAGGTCCAGCAGGGCAACGTGGACGCTGCCGCGGGCCGCATCGCCGACGCCAGGGCCATGTATTCGGCCCTGTTCGGACCCAGTCATCCCAAGGTGCTGTCGGCACGCCTGACCGCCGCCACCATCGACTGGGAACGCATCGGCCTGGACCATGCCATCGCCGAATACCGCGCCATCACCGAGCTGTGCGCGAGGCGCTGGTCGCGAACGACCGCAGCCTGGCCCTGCGCGAACAGCTGTTCGGCGATCGCCACAACGAATACGCGACGGCGCTGGCCGGGCGCGCCGCCATCCTCGCGGCATTGCGGCGCCACGACGACGCGCTGGATTTCGCGGACCGCGCGCTCGCCCTCCTCACGCAGAACGGCACCGGCAAGGGCATCATCGCCGCCAACGTGCAGCGCACCCGGGTGGCGTCGCTGCGCCAGCTGAAGCGTTACGACGATGCCCTGGCCGCATTGGACGACGCCACGGCGATCTTCACGGCCTATGCCGCCGGAGACCGCGCCCGCAGTGCCGACCTGCGCGGCGCGCGCGCACTCATCCACGCCGCGCAGGGCGACGCGGCCGGTGCGCACCGCGAAGCCGCAGAGGCGCTGGCGTTCGATCCGACCCTGGCGAAATGCAATGCCGGCGACCGCGACGCGATCCGCAGGCTGGCCGCCGCAGCGGACTGAGCCGCAGGCCGCGCACCGGCACCCCATCGGGATGACGGCCGGCCCGCCCGCGGCGCTAGACTGATCGCCTCGAACATTCCGTCAGGAGATCCGGTCATGCTGTGGAAGCGCGGTCGTCGCAGTGACAACGTGGTGGGTGCCGATGCCGGCGGCGGCCGGCGCATGCCGATGGGCCGCGGCGGCGGTGGGCAAGAATCCCTCGGAGCTGCTGGCCCTGCTCGGTGGCGGCGGTGCCGCACCGACCGATCAGAGCGACGCGCCGATCGACGCGGCGCCGCAGGCACTTCCCGAGAACGAAGAGACCGACTTCGTGCGCGCCATCCTCGGCAGCACCGAAGACGTGTGGTCGCAGGCCTTCGAAGGCGGGCGGTATCCGGCGCCGAAACTCGTGATCTTTTCGCACGCGGTGTCCTCGGCCTGCGGCAATGCCACCTCGGCGGTCGGGCCGTTCTATTGCTCGGGCGACCAGCGCGTCTATCTCGACACCGCGTTCTTCGACGACATGACGCGGCAACTGAACGCGCCCGGCGAATTCGCGCGCGCCTACGTGATCGCGCACGAAGTCGGCCACCACATCCAGAACGTCACCGGCGTCATGCAGCGCAGCGCGCAGTTGCGCGCGCAGGGCGAAGCGATGGAAGGCGCGGACGGCCTCAGCGTGCGTCAGGAACTGCAGGCCGATTGTTATGCCGGCGTCTGGGCCAACCATGCGCAACGCCAGCTGCAATGGCTCGAAGCCGGCGACATCGAATCGGCGCTCAATGCCGCCACCGCCATCGGCGACGACCGCCTGCAGCAGCAGTCCCGCGGCCATGTCGTGCCCGACTCCTTCACCCACGGCTCCAGCGCCCAGCGCGTGAAGTGGTTCCGCATCGGCATGGACTCCGGCGACGCGCAGAAATGCGACACCTTCGCCGTCGACCGCCTCTGACCGCCCCGCCCTGTTTGCCCTGAGCCTGTCGAAGGGCGTCGCCTCAGGCCGCGATGCGCTGCACTCGCTGCCTGCCTTTGGTCAGCGCGCGCCGCGCTTCTTCAAGGTCGTAATCGGCCTGAAGCCCCATCCAGAAACGTTCGCTGGTGCCAAACGCTTCGGCCAGCCGCAATGCCGTGTCGGCGCTGATGCCGCGCTTTCCGAGCACGATCTCGTTGATTCGTCGCGGCGGCACCGACATCGCACGCGCCAGCGCATTCTGGCTGACGCCCATCGGCAACAGGAACTCCTCAAGCAGCACTTCGCCGGGATGGATGTTGGGCAGTGTTTTCATGGTCAGTGGTAATCCACGATCTCCACATCGAGCGCGTCGCCATCCTTCCATCGAAAGCAGACGCGCCATTGGTCGTTGATCCGGATGCTGTGCTGTCCCTTACGATCACCGACCAGCGCTTCGAGTCGATTGGCTGGCGGCACACGCAGGTCGTCCAACGACCCTGCATTGTTCAGCATGCGCAACTTTCGTCGCGCGACCGACTGAATGTCGGTCGGCAGCCGTCGCGACACCTGCCCTGACCAGATGCGCTCAGCTTCCCTGTCGGCAAAATTGCGGATCACGGACAGACGATAACGCCGAGCGTCATATGACGCAACCCGTCATGCCTGTTCGCCCTGAGCCCTTCGACAAGCTCAGGCCGGCCCGTCGGCGGGCGCCGCCTCAGTCCCGTTCGCCCTGAGCCCGTCGAAGGACGCTACCGCGCCGCCCGCTCCTGATTCAGCGCGAACAGCCGCTTGAGGATCTCGTCGTCGGTGAGCGGCCATGCCCAGCCGTAGGCGGCGGCGACGGCGGTGTCGAGGTCGCGGTGCAGGAGGTTGAGCCACTCGGGGCGGGCGTTGTAGAGGTTGGTGAGGGTGCGTTTCTTGAGGTCGGCTTCGTGGCCGGGCCGGGCGAGGATGCGGTCGGGGTAGCCGGGCACGATTTCGGGGACGCGTTCGGTCCACTCGGGCGGATTGAGCCAGCGTTCGCGCGCTTCGTTGAGCTTGCAGGCGGCGTCGGCGATGCGCTGGGCGCGGGGGTCGGTGGCGTATTCCGCGGCGGGGATGTTGGGGGTGAGGCCTTCGGGGAAGGGGAAGGTTTCGAAGCAGGTGGTTGGCGTGTAGCGCGGGCGATCTTCGAGGCTGGTGCCCATGCGCAACGACCAGGTTTCGTGGATGCGCGAGTGCAGGATGCCGAAGGTGGTGTCGTCGTCGCGAGCAACCACCATAAGTGCATGGTCCGCGAGCACAGACCTGTCGTGCCACGCCCACACTCTATGCTTGGCTACAGCCACCGTACCGAGATAGCGGCTCTTGCCAATTAGCGCTGAACGCATTCCAGGGATCGGTTCTGCGAACAGCCACCAAAACTTCCGATACTTCTCTCTTCTCGTTGCATCGCGCTCTGGCTTTACGTTCGCTTTAACGTAATCGAAAGGGCCTTCGTACATCGAAGCATCCCGTTCGCTCATATCGACGCCGAAATCCACGACCCATCGATCGGCGGGGCGTCGAACGACATCGATGCCGTTGATGAAGGGCTTCACAACTTCAGAGTTTGGGCGACCATTTGGATTTGGCATGATCAGCCATTTGCGCGCCGTGTCTCCATCAACGTCAAAACTTCCTGCTTTCACCGTAGCGTAGAAGCAGCACCTACGATTCTGGTCCAGTTTTTCTGCACTGACGAGATTGGCGCCACTTACGTCGCACGAACTGGCCAGATCAGCGTGAATGACCGCGACATCGCCGCCATCAAGCTGCACGGGTGCATCGTCGCGGCCAAAGCAGATCAGCGACACGCGGACGGCGGCGCCTTCGTTGATCCAGTCTTCGTCGCTCCACGCATTAAAGATGCGCGTCGTGTCGACGATGTGCTTCAGCACCTCGCGATTCCTGCCGCCGCGAATGCTGTTGGTCGCGACCAGACCCGCGCGTTGCAGCGTGCCGGCGCGGATCGCGTCGTTGGCTTTCTCGAACCAGTAACACACCAGATCGGCGCCGCCCGGCACCCGCCCTGCATACGACTTGCGCAACGTCGACACGTAGTCGTCGCCGAGTTCGCGCAGCATCTTCTTGTCGCCCACGAACGGCGGATTGCCCACTACCACGTCGGCTTGCGGCCATGCCGCTTCGCTGCCGTCCGCGTTCAGCAGCGCATCGCGGTTCTCGATCTGGTCCAGCGGCTGCAGGATCGGATTGCGCTTGACGCCGAAGCCGTTCTGGATCATCCACTGGATCTCGCCGATCCAGATGGTCACCCGCGCCAGCTCCGCCGCATACGCATTCAACTCGATGCCCTTCACGCAGCGCGGCCCGATCTGCGGATACTGGCGGCCCAGCCCCAGCACCTCGGCCTCGATCAGCACCCGCTTCTCGATGTCCTTCAGCGCCCGCAACGACAGGTACAGGAAATTGCCGCTGCCGCAGGCCGGGTCCAGCACCGTGAACCCGCGCAGCCGCTCCAGGAACAGGTTGTAGCGGTCCTGCGCCGCCTTCGACACCGACTTCTTCGCCTTCGCCAGCAACTCGGCCAAGGCCAGCTTCTCGGCTTCCCACGCGCGCAGCCACGGTTCGATCACCACCGGCCGCACGATCTTCAGGATCGTCTCCGGATCCGTGTAATGGGCGCCGAGCTGGCTGCGCTTGTCCGGGTCCAGCCCGCGTTCGAACAAGGTGCCGAAGATGCTCGGCTCGATCTCGCTCCAGTCCAGCGTCGCCGCTTCCGCCAGCAGCTTCAGTTCGTCCGCTTCCAGCCGCAGCGTGCGCTCGTCCTCGAACAGGCCGCCGTTGAACCAGTCGATGTTCTCGAAGGCCACGTCGCCGCCCGCGTGCATGGCCGCGAACAGCTCGCGGCTGCGCTTCTCGAACAGGTCCGGCTCCGTCTTCGAGCGTTCGACCAGCTTGGTGAACAGCTGCCCCGGCAGCAGGCCGATGTCCTCGGCGAACATGCAGAACAGCAGGCGATTCAGGAAATGCGCCACGTCCTTGGGCGCGTGGCCGCGGTCGCGCAACACGCGCGCGAGGCGGGTGAACTTGTCGGCGGCTTCGGCCGTCACCGCGGCGCGGGTCACGCCCGGCTTCAGGCGATCGGGGGCATGGAACACCGCGTCGAGGATCTGCCGCGTTTCGAAATCGGCCAGCTGCTCGATGTCGAAGCGATACACGCGCTTCACCGCATTGGTGAAGTTGGTATGCACCTCGATCGTCTTCAGGTCCGACACCACCAGCAGCGGCGGATTCTGCAGCGCGTCGGCGTACATCTTCAGCTGCTCGTACGCCTTCGCCAGGCTGCGCTGAGTGCCTTTGGCTTCCCAGCCGAAATGGCCGCGCTTCCAGACATCGGCCCAGCCCTCGCCGCCGCTGGTCTTGCTGGCGCCGTATTCGTAGGTGAACCAGGTGTGCTCCGGGTCGGCCTCGCGCGGCGTCGGGTGCCCGACCAGCCGGCACAGGTCCTCGAAGAACGGCTGCGCATCGCGGCGCTCGTCGCCGCCGCCTTTCCACTTCGCGATGAATTCGTGCGGGGTCATGGGACGTCCTGTCTCGCGTAGCACCGACCAAGGATCTAGTCGACCGAACTTGCCGTGTGCGCGTGGTCCTGCTCGGGTTCCGAAGCAGTCCACAGTTTCAACTGGACATCGGCGCGACGGTCCAGCTCCCGCTTGAGCGCGCCGGACGCGGCGGCGACGGCGAGCATCTCCTCGAAGAACGCGAAACGCTGCTCGGCGTTCGTGCGAAGCGCGTCGCGCACGTGATTGCGTTCGGCATCCTGGTACGTGCACTCCAGCGACATGTCATTCTGCGCCGACGAAATCACGACCCGCTCTCGCTTCGATCCAGTTCGCGTGCAATCTGCTCCAGCGCGGCGATATCGTCAAGGTCGCGTGGACGGCCGGCGACTCGCTTCATCGCGATCAGGTGCTCGATCGACGCGATTCGCACATGCGCTCCCTGAACCTCGCGGACGAGGGACTTCGACCACAATTCGTCGAAAGCGAAGGGCTCGCGGACGAAAACATCGACAGAGCGGCCAGGACGCTCCGGGTCCCACAACTGAAAGACCATCATGTTGCGGTTCTCGACCCAATCGCGACGGATTTCAGGGTCGGCGAATTGCTTCATGTCCACGGGAAGTCGAGGACGAAGTCCGACGCCCGCAAGTGCGTCGAGCGCCTTTGTGCAGTTCTCCGGCGACAATTCGATGACGAGGTCGATGTCCGCCGTGCCACGCA
Organism: Ahniellaceae bacterium; assembly: GCA_044229785.1. Lineage (GTDB taxonomy): Bacteria > Pseudomonadota > Gammaproteobacteria > Xanthomonadales > Ahniellaceae > JADKHK01. The sequence continues at coordinate 7,348 of JBGASK010000033.1, read as the reverse complement.
GATGACCATGCAGGATCACCGCCAATCCGCCGACGACGACATAACGCGCGCTGGCGCGCTCCAAAGCCGACAAGATGGACGCCATTCCGATCATCACATATTCCTTCGATATTCCCCGCCGACGTCATACAGCGCATGGCTGATCTGGCCGAGCGAGTGCGTCTTCACCGCGTCGATCAGCGCGGCGAACAGGTTTTCGCGGCGGCGGGCGGTAGCCTGCAGCGATGCCAGGCCCTCCGCGGCGAAGCGGTTGCGGGCGACATGGTAGGTCTGCACATTGGCGATCTGCTGCCGCTTCTCTTCCGGCGTCGAGCGAATCAGTTCGATCGTCGTCGCGACTTCGCCGCCGTGTTCGCGCGGCAGGTAGGTGTTGACGCCGATCAGCGGCAGCGAACCATCGTGTTTCTTCTGCTCGTAGTACATCGACTCTTCCTGGATCTTGCCGCGCTGGTACATCGTGTCCATCGCGCCGAGCACGCCGCCGCGCTCGCTGATCGCCTCGAATTCCTTGTAGACCGCTTCCTCGACGATGTCGGTCAGCGCCTCGACGACGAAGCTGCCCTGCCACGGGTTCTCGCAGAAGTTCAGGCCCAGCTCGCGGTTGATGATGAGCTGGATGGCGACGGCACGCCGCACCGATTCCTCGGTCGGCGTCGTGATCGCCTCGTCATAGGCATTGGTGTGCAGCGAGTTGCAGTTGTCGAACAGCGCGTACAGCGCCTGCAGCGTGGTGCGGATGTCGTTGAACTGGATTTCCTGCGCGTGCAGCGAACGGCCGCTGGTCTGGATGTGGTACTTCAGCATCTGGCTGCGTTCGTTGGCGCCGTAGCGCTCGCGCATCGCCCGTGCCCAGATGCGGCGCGCGACGCGGCCGATCACGGTGTATTCGGGGTCCATGCCGTTCGAGAAGAAGAACGACAGGTTCGGCGCGAAGTCGTCGACCTTCATGCCGCGCGCGAGGTAGTACTCGACGATGGTGAAGCCGTTCGACAGCGTGAAGGCCAGCTGCGAGATCGGGTTCGCCCCGGCCTCGGCGATGTGATAGCCCGAGATCGATACCGAGTAGAAATTGCGCACGCGCTGATCGACGAAATACTGCTGGATGTCGCCCATCATGCGCAGCGCGAATTCGGTCGAGAAGATGCAGGTGTTCTGCGCCTGGTCTTCCTTCAGGATGTCGGCCTGCACGGTGCCGCGCACCGATTGCAGCGTCTCGGCCTTGATCTTCGCGTAGACCTCGGGCTCGACGACCTGGTCGCCGGTCACGCCCAGCAGGCCGAGGCCCAATCCATCGTTCCCGTCCGGCAACATGCCGTGGTAGCTCGGCCGATGCCGGCCTTCGTACAGTTTCTCGATGACGGCGTGGGCCTTGTCCCAGCGGCCCTGGTCGGCGCGCAGGTATTTCTCGACCTGCTGGTCGATGGCGGTGTTCATGAACATCGCCAGGATGATCGGCGCCGGCCCGTTGATCGTCATCGACACGCTGGTCGACGGCGCACACAGGTCGAAGCCGGAATACAGCTTCTTCATGTCGTCGAGCGTGGCGATGCTGACGCCGGAATTGCCGATCTTGCCGTAGATGTCCGGGCGCGGCGCCGGGTCTTCGCCATACAACGTGACCGAGTCGAACGCGGTCGACAGACGCGCCGCCGGCTGGCCGTTCGACAGGTAGTGGAAGCGCCGATTGGTGCGCTCCGGCGTGCCCTCGCCCGCGAACATGCGCGTCGGATCTTCGCCGCTGCGCCGATACGGATAGACGCCGCCGGTGTACGGGTAGGCGCCCGGCAGGTTTTCCTTCATCAGGAACCTGAGCTGGTCGCCCCAGTCGCGCATCGTCGGCGCGGCGATCTTCGGGATCTGCTGGTGGCTCAGCGATTCGCGGTAGTTCTCGACCCGGATGACCTTGTCGCGCACCGTGTATTCGTTGAACGGCCGCGTGATCGAATCCTTGCGCGCCGGCCATTCGCGCAGCAGGTTCAGCGCGTCGTTCGACAGCGACTTGATGGCGTCGTTGTAGCGTTGGCGCAGCGTCAGCAGCGAGCGGTCGATGGTTCTCGCGGATTCAATCGCGGCTGAAGCCGCTCCCACAGCAAATTGGACCGTGGGAGCGACTTCAGTCGCGACATAAAGATCCAGCGCCTTCGGCAGCGCCGGATCGTCGAGATCGCGCAGCGTGTCGTAGTAGCTCTGCGCCCGGCTCGCGATCTCGGCCTGCGATTCGACGCCGCGATTGATGCCGCGGCCCTGTTCCGCGATTTCGGCCAGATAACGGGTGCGCTGGCCCGGGATCAGCACGGTCGCGCGCGGTTCGCGCAGCGTGGTGTCGATGGCCGGCGTCCAGCGCGATTCCGGCAATTGCAGCTTGGCGCGCAGCAACCGGCACAGGTTCGCGAACATCCAGCTGATGCCGGGGTCGTTGAACTGGCTGGCAATGGTCGGATAGACCGGCACGTCTTCATCCGCCAACTTGAAAGCGACGCGATTGCGCTTCCACTGCTTGCGCACGTCGCGCAGCGCGTCTTCGGCGCCGCGCTTGTCGAACTTGTTCAGCACCACGAGTTCGGCGTAATCGAGCATGTCGATCTTTTCGAGCTGGCTCGGCGCGCCGAAGTCGCTGGTCATCACGTAGACCGGGAAATCGACCAGGTCGACGATCTCCGAGTCGGACTGGCCGATGCCGGCGGTTTCGACCATGACCAGGTCGTAGCCCTGGCCGCGCAGGAAGCCGATGCAGTCCTTCAGCACGACATTGGTCGCGACGTGCTGGCGGCGGGTCGCCATCGAACGCATGAACACGCGCTTCGAACGCAGCGAATTCATGCGGATGCGATCGCCCAGCAAGGCGCCGCCGGTACGGCGCCGGGTCGGATCGACCGAGATCACGGCGATGCGCATGTCCGGGAAGCTGGCGAGGAAGCGATTCAACAGTTCGTCGGTGACCGAGGACTTGCCGGCGCCGCCGGTGCCGGTCAGGCCGACGACCGGCGTCCGGCCGCCCGCTAGTTGCCATTCCTTGCGCAGGGTCGCGAGTTCGCCGTCGCTGAACAGCCCTTCCTCCAGGGCCGAGAGCATCTTGCCGACGGAGATTTCGTCGTCGATGGAAACGGGGTCAGAGTACTTTTTGCCGTCCGGAAATGTGCTCTGACCCCGTTTCGGACGCCGGTGCGACTGCGTGCGCCGCACCAGGTCCTCGATCATCGCGACCAGGCCCATCGCCATGCCGTCGTTCGGGTGATAGATGCGCTCGACGCCGTAGGCCTGCAGCTCGCGGATCTCTTCGGGCGTGATGGTGCCGCCGCCGCCGCCGAACACGCGGATATGCCCGGCGCCGCGCTCCTTCAGCATGTCGACCATGTACTTGAAATATTCGACGTGGCCGCCCTGATACGAGCTCAGCGCGATGCCGTCGGCGTCTTCCTGCAGTGCGGCGCGGACCACGTCCTCGACCGAACGGTTGTGGCCGAGATGCACCACTTCGACGCCCTGCGCCTGGATCAGACGACGCATGATGTTGATGGCGGCGTCGTGGCCGTCGAACAGGCTGGCCGCGGTGACGAAACGCAGCGGCGTCGCCTCGGTCGAACGCTCGGCGGCGGGCATCTGGCTCGCGGGGGTGCTCATCGGGAACTCCGGTCGGACTCGAAAGAACCGGAATTCTAGTGGCAAGCCCGTGCCGTCGGCAGCGGCACGGGCGCCATACGCCGGCGTGTCGTCAGCGCAAGGTGGTCAGGCGAACCGTGATCGTGCCGGTGCTCTGCTGGACGCCGGCCTCGTTGCAGATGCGCAGCTCGACCAGATTGTCGGCCAGCACCCGCAGGGCCGTGACCGACATCGAGTCCGGCAGCTGGAAATCGGGATGGATGTTGAGGAACACGGCATCGCCCGCATTGACGTCGCCGCCGAAGTTCACGTCGTAATCGTTGCAGTCGTTGGCCGCCACCGTGGCGGCGATGTTGTAGTTGCTGCTCTGGCCCAGGAACTTCGACAGGGTCAGGGTGTTGTTGGCGATGTCGGCAGCGACGATGGTGCCGTCGTCGATCTTGGCGCTGGTCACCGCATCCGCGACGAGCGTTCGCGTCGACACCGAACTGTTCGCCATGTCGACCTCGTCGATCGCGCCGTTGATGACATCGTCGGCGCTGAGCGCACTGAAGGCGTCGGTCGCGACCTGCGCATACGGCGCAGTTGAAACCGGCAGGTCCGGCAACAGCGGAGTGAACGCGCCCGCCGAGGCACCGGCCCGGACCGCCATGCCGATGCGACGATCCGCACCGGCGAAGGCGGTGCTGCCGAAGTCGAGCTCGATCGTGAACACGCCGTTGCTGACCAACTGATCTTCGAAAATCAGCGGACTGCCGACATTGCTGCCGCCTGCCGTCTTGAGTTGGAACTGCAAGTCGTAGAGGCCATTGGCCGGCAGGCCGCCATCCTCCAGCGTGCCCTGGAAGCTGAAGGCGGTACCGATAGCGGAACTCGTGCCGGCGACACACAAGGCCGCGAACGCGGCCGCGATACGAAGACGCATGGGACAACTCCTGTCTGGAACGAGGTTCATTCGAAACCGTCGCGGAACAACGGCAAGGCGCCGCCGCTGGCGGCAGGATGGAAGCCGAGGGTGGCGCGGAAGCTGCCGCCGGCGGCGACGCCGGGCGCGACCTGGCCCGCGCTGGCGGTGAGGTCGATCGCGGCGCCGGAGGCTTGCACGCCGCCGTCCCCGATCACGTGTTTGCGCAACACGTAGCTGCCGCCGCTCGACTGCGCGAGCGCGTCCGCCGCCCAACCGCCGACACAGCCCAGTACCACTGCGGCCGCCAGTGCGCGCCGGAAAACGCGACGCGTTGCGCGGCGCCGATTGCTTGTTTGCATGCGAATGCTCCGGGCGTCCCGTCGACGCCTTCCCGAATCAGAACGAAGGCAAACAAGCGAAACGAACACGGTCCGCTGCAAGCGCCCGCGTACGCAAGAAAGACGGAACCGCTAAGCTCGGCGGATCGCTCTCGTGTTCAGGAACAGACCCATGATCGACGATCGCTACGACCGCGCCCAGCGCCTGATCCGGCACATGCGTGCGCAAACGCCGCGGATGACGCGCCGCGACGTGATCCGTGCCGCATTCGCGTTCAGTGCGTCGAGCATCGCCCTGGCCCTGGCGCCGCGTCCGGCGCGTGCGGCGGGCGGATTCTCGGGGCCGCGGTTCACCGGTTATCCGTTCACGCTGGGTGTCGCATCGGGTTATCCACGTGCGGACGGGGTGTCGCTGTGGACGCGTCTCGCGCCCGAACCGTTGCGCGCCGACGGCGGCATGGAACCGGACATGATCCACATCGAATGGCAGGTCGCCAGCGACGAGAAGTTCTCGAACATCATCAAGAAGGGCGGCGTGCGCGCGGTGCCGGAACTGGCGCACAGCGCCCATGTGGACGTGCGCGGCCTCGCGCCGGGGCGCTGGTACTGGTACCGCTTCCTGTGCGGCAACGAAGTGAGCCCGATCGGACGCACGCGCACCGCGGAAGGCCCGGGCGGCAAGATCGACCGCCTGCGTTTCGCGGTCGCGTCCTGCCAGCACTACGAGCAGGCCTACTTCGCGGCGCACCGGCATCTGGTCGCCGAGGACCTCGACCTGATGTTCTTCGTCGGCGACTACATCTACGAAAGCAACTGGGGCGACGAACTGGTGCGCCGTCATGTCGGCCCCGAAGCGGACACGCTCGAGCGCTACCGCGTGCGCCACGCCCAGTACAAGACCGACCCGGACCTGCAGGCCAGCCACGCCGCCATGCCCTGGGCCTTCACCTGGGACGACCACGAAGTCGAGAACGACTACGCCGGCGAGCAGGGCGAGAACATGGACCCCGGCTTCCTGCTGCGTCGCGCCGCGGCCTACCAGGCCTTCTTCGAGCACATGCCGGTGCCGCTGACGATGCGCCCGAAGTCGAACGAGATGCGCATCTACGACACGCTGGACTACGGCGAGTTCGCGCGTTTCTACATCGTCGACAACCGCCAGTACCGCGACCCGCAGGCCTGCCCCGATCCGTACAAGGGCGGCGGCTCGACCGACGTGACCGCCAAGGAATGCCCGGTGGTCATGGAACCGTCGCGCAGCATGATCGGCCTGCCGCAGGAACAATGGCTGGACGGCGCGATGGCGAACAGCCGCGCGCAATGGAACGTGATCGCGCAGCAGACCATCTTCTCGCGCTTCGGCACCCTGCGCGACGGCGAGATGACGCGCTGGACCGACGGCTGGGACGGCTATCCGGCGACGCGCGAGCACGTGCTCGGCTCGATCCGCGCGCATGCGGTGCGCAACCCGCTGATCCTCGGCGGCGACATCCACGCCGCGGTCATCGCCGACGTGCATGCCGACCCCGAAAAGCTCGAATCGCCCGTGGTTGCCGCGGAGTTCTGCGGCACCTCGATCGCATCGCAGGGCTGGACCGAGGACATGTTCAACCCGCGCATTCCGCTGAACCCGCACGTCAAGTTCGGCAACACGACGAAGCGCGGCTATCTCGCCTTCGAGGCCACCGCCAAGGGCTGCGACGCCCGCCTGCGCGTGCTCGACGACGAAAAGACGCGGGCGTCGGGCATTTCCACGCTGGCGAGCTTCCGGGTCGAGGACGGGAAACCGGGCGTCGAGAAAGTCTGAAGCGATCGCGGGGCGGAGCCCGCTCCCACATCGCGGGGCGGAGCCCGCTCCCACAAAAGCACAGGCGATCCAATGGATTGCGACTGTTGTGGGAGCGGGCTCCGTCCCGCGATCTCGCCAACCTCAGTTCGGCGCCGCGACCCGGATGTTCGGGTCGTAGGTGTAATCGACAACGGTCTTGCTGCGGCTCCCCATGGCTTCGCCGTCGGATTCGACGCGCACCGGATAGCCGCTGTCCTTGTTCAGGTAGACGGTGCTGGTGCCCTGGGAGCGGAAGCCCATCACCTTGACGTCGAAGTCGTAGCTGTAGACCTTGCAGGCAACGCCGTTCACTTCTTCGTCGCCGACGAAACGCACGTTCGTCATGCCGTCCATCGACGCCTTCATCACTTCCGGCGTGTACTGGTCGATGACCTTCTTCATGCTCATCGGGAACTTCATCCAGCCTTGGCCCTCGGGCTTCATCCAGGTGTTGTCGCCGATGATGATGAACTCGCTCTCGGCCGATTTCATGTGGAAACGGTTCGGCCAGTTCACGCGCATGTCGGAACGGGTGACACGACCTTTCTTGTCGGTGCTGCTGACCACGGAGCTGAAGGCCAGATCGCGGGCCTCGAACATCTTGCGCCATTGCGCCACCAGTTCGGCGCGCACGGCCGCTTCGTCGGCGCGCGCCGGGGCGGGCGAAGCGGCGGC
>JBGASK010000032.1:0-26056 GCA_044229785.1 Ahniellaceae bacterium | reverse complement strand
GATGGTGATGCCGGGCGACAACACGAAGATGGTGGTGACGCTGATTGCCCCGATCGCGATGGAAGAAGGCCTGCGCTTCGCGATCCGCGAAGGCGGCCGCACCGTCGGCGCCGGCGTCGTCGCCAAGATCCTCGTCTAAGTATCGATTGAAGCATTACGAGCATCGCGGGGTGTGCGCGCCCCGCGATCCGTCAACAAGAAGGACACGGCAATGGCAGACCAGAAAATCCGAATTCGCCTCAAGGCTTTCGATCATCGCCTGATCGACAAGTCCGCGAGCGAGATCGTCGAAACCGCGAAGCGTACCGGCGCGCAAGTGCACGGCCCGATTCCGCTTCCGACGAAGATCGAGCGTTACACCGTGCTGGTCTCGCCGCACGTGGACAAGGACGCGCGTGATCAGTACGAAACCCGTACTCACAAGCGCGTTCTGGATATTGTCGATCCCAACGACAAGACCGTAGATGCGCTGATGAAGCTTGACCTCGCCGCTGGCGTGGATGTCCAGATCAAGCTGTATTAAAGCGCCGCAATTAGGACAGGAACATGAGTATCGGTTTGGTAGGCCGCAAATGCGGCATGACGCGAGTCTTCACTGAAGATGGCGTGTCGGTTCCGGTGACGTTGATCGAAGCGTCCCCGAACCGCATCACGCAGGTGAAGACTCAGGAAACGGATGGCTATTCGGCGATCCAGGTGACGGCTGGCAAGAAGCGCGCTGCGCTTGTGACCAAGCCATTGGCTGGGCATTACGCCAAGGCCAAGGTCGAGGCCGGTCGCGGTCTCTGGGAATTCCGCGTTGAAGACGCGCAGATCGGCAACTATGCCGTCGGCGGCGAACTCAAGGTGGACGAATTGTTCAAGGTCGGCCAGGCGGTGGATGTTGCCGGCGTGACCAAGGGCAAGGGCTTCCAGGGCACGATCAAGCGCCATCATTTCACCATGGGCGATGCGACCCACGGTAACTCGCTGTCGCATCGCGCACCGGGTTCTATCGGTCAGCGTCAGACGCCGGGACGTGTGTTCCCGGGCAAGAAAATGTCCGGTCACATGGGTGCGGTCAACCAGACTTCGATGAATCTCGAAGTGGTGCGCATCGACGCGGAGCGCGGCCTGATCGCGATCCGTGGTGCGGTGCCGGGTGCTCCGGGCGGCGACGTGATCGTGCGTCCCGCAGCCAAGGCGGCGAAGTAAGGAGCCCAGCCATGGAACTGAATACTTTCGATAGCAAGAAGCCGGTCGCCGTCTCCGACGACGTGTTCGGCCGCGAATACAAGGAAGACCTGATTCATCAGGTCGTGAATGCCTTCCGCGCCGCCGGCCGTGCCGGTACCAAGGCCCAGAAGTCGCGCTCGGACCTGTCGGGTACGACCAAGAAGTTCAAGAAGCAGAAGGGCGGCGGTGCGCGTCACGGCGACTACCGCGCTCCGATCTTCGTCGGCGGTGGCCGTGCGTTTGCCGCGCGTCCGCGCAGCTTCGAGCAGAAGATCAACCGCAAGATGTATCGCGGCGCGATTGCCTCGATCCTCTCGGAACTGGTCCGCAGCGGTCGCCTCAAGGTCGTCGAAAGCTTCGACGTCGATGCGCCGAAGACGCAGCAGCTGAACGCCAAGATCGAAGCGATCGGCGGCGGCAAGACGCTGATCGTGACGGAAAGCGGCAGCCAGAACCTGTTCCTGGCCGCACAGAACCTGCCATACGTCGGCGTGGTCGACGTGGCCGGCATCAATCCGGTGGACCTGGTGTACGCCGACAACGTCGTGATGACCGTCGATACGGTCAAGAAGGTCGAGGAGTGGCTGGCATGAGCAACGAACGTCTGTTGCAGGTGCTGCGCGCGCCGCTCGTTTCCGAGAAGAGCGCACGCATCCAGGAAAGCGCCAACCAGTACGTCTTCGAAGTCGCGCGCGACGCGACCAAGGCCGACGTCAAGAAGGCGGTGGAAGAATTGTTCAAGGTCAGCGTCAAGGCCGTGAACGTCGTCAACGTGAAGGGCAAGACCAAGGCATTCCGCGGTCGCCTCGGTGGTCGCGGCAGCATGCGCAAGGCATACATCAGCCTCGCGGATGGCCAGTCGATCGACATCGTGGCCAAGGCCTGAGGTAAGCACACATGGCACTGATCACATTCAAGCCGACCTCGGCCGGACGCCGCCAGATGGTGCGCGTCTCGACGCCGGGACTGCACAAGGGCGGCCCGCTGGCTTCGTTGACCGAGTCGCAGGGCAAGTCCGGCGGCCGCAACAACCACGGCCGCATCACCACCCGTCACAAGGGCGGTGGCCACAAGCAGAATTACCGCATCATCGATTTCAAGCGTGACAAGGAAGGCATTGCCTGCCGCGTCGAGCGTCTGGAGTACGATCCCAATCGCACCGCGCACATCGCGCTGGTCTGCTACGCCGACGGCGAACGCCGTTACATCATCGCGCCGAAGGGCCTGAAGGTGGGCGATCAGCTGGTGGCCGGCAAGGACGCGCCGATCAAGGTCGGCAACTCGATGCCGCTCATCAACATCCCGGTCGGTACCACGGTGCACTGCATCGAAATGCGTCCGGGCAAGGGTGCGCAGCTGGCTCGTTCGGCCGGCGCCGGCGCCCAGCTCATCGCGCGCGACCAGGGTTACGCGACCCTGCGCCTTCGCTCCGGCGAAATGCGCAAGGTGCCGTCCGATTGCCGCGCCACCATCGGCGAAGTCGGCAACGACGAGCACAACCTGCGCAAGATCGGCAAGGCTGGCGCGCAGCGCTGGCGCGGCATCCGCCCGACCGTTCGCGGTGCGGCGATGAACCCGGTCGACCATCCGCACGGCGGCGGTGAAGCCCGTGCCGGTCAGGGTAACCCGCATCCGGTCAGCCCGTGGGGCATGCCGACCAAGGGTTACAAGACCCGCAAGAACAAGCGCACGCAGCGCTTCATTGTCCGCGATCGCAGGGGTTAATCGACCATGCCACGTTCACTCAAAAAAGGTCCCTTCGTGGACCTGCACCTGGCGAAGAAGGTTGATACCGCTGTCGCCACCAGCAGCAAGCGACCGATCAAGACCTGGTCGCGCCGCTCGATGATTCTGCCGGAAATGGTCGGCCTGACGATTGCCGTGCACAACGGCAAGGCGCATGTGCCGGTGCTGGTCAACGAGAACATGGTCGGGCACAAGCTCGGCGAGTTCGCCGTGACCCGCACCTTCAAGGGCCATGGCGGCGACAAGAAGACGGGCAAGTAAGGAGCGATGACCATGGAAGCCAAAGCCATTCACCGTACCGCCCGCATTTCGCCGCAGAAGGCTCGCCTGGTCGCAGACCAGGTGCGCGGCCTGCCGGTCGGTCGTGCCACCAACATCCTGACGTTCAGCACCAAGAAGGCTGCGCAGATCGTCAGGAAGGTGCTGCAGTCCGCCATTGCGAACGCAGAAAACAACCAGGGCGCCGATATCGACGAACTGAAGGTCACCCAGATCTTCGTCGACGAAGGCCCGACCATGAAGCGCATGCATGCCCGAGCAAAGGGCCGCGGTACGCGCATTATCAAACGCACGAGCCACATCACTGTGGTCGTGGGTTCCGGCAAGTAAGCGAGGACGACGATGGGTCACAAAGTTCATCCCACCGGCATCCGCCTTGGTATCTCCAAGGACTGGAATTCGACCTGGTATTCGGGCAAGAAAGACTTCGCCGCCTACCTTGCTGCCGACCTGAAAGTTCGCGAAATGCTGCGCGAGAAGCTGGCTGCCGCCGGTATCTCGCGCATCCAGATCGAGCGCCCGGCCAAGACCGCACGCGTCACCATCCACACGGCCCGTCCGGGTGTGGTGATCGGCAAGAAGGGCGAGGACATCGAGAAGCTGCGCAAGGACGTGTCCGACATGATGGGCGTTCCGACGCACATCAACGTGTCGGAAGTCCGCAAGCCGGAGCTCGACGCCCAGCTCGTGGCCGAATCGATCGCCCAGCAGCTCGAGCGCCGCATCATGTTCCGCCGCGCGATGAAGCGTTCGGTCGGCAATGCGATGCGCCTCGGTGCGCTCGGCATCAAGGTCAATGTCGCCGGCCGCCTCAACGGCGCCGAAATCGCCCGCACCGAGTGGTACCGCGAAGGTCGCGTGCCGCTGCATACCCTGCGTGCCGACATCGATTACGGTTTTGCCCAGGCCAAGACGACCTACGGCATCATCGGCATCAAGACGTGGATCTACAAGGGCGATGTCTTCGACCTCGCCGCGGCCACGGCCGAAGCGGCCAACGCCGACAAGAACGAGCGCAACGAGCGTTCGGAACGTCCGAGTCGCGAACGCGGCGATCGTCATGATCGCGGCGACCGCGGCGACCGTGGCGACCGCTCGGGCCGGGGAGCTTAATCATGCTGCAACCATCCCGAACCAAGTACCGCAAGGTATTCAAGGGCCGCAATCGTGGTCTGTCCCACAACGGCGCCAATGTCAGCTTCGGTGAATACGGTCTGAAGGCGACCACCCATGGTCACCTGACCGCTCGCCAAATCGAGGCCGGCCGTCGTACAATCTCGCGCTTCGTCAAGCGTGGCGGCAAGTTGTGGATCCGAGTGTTCCCGGACAAGCCGATCTCGCGCAAGCCGATTGAAGTCCGCATGGGCAGCGGCAAGGGCAACGTGGAATTCTGGGTCGCGGTGATCGCGCCGGGTCGCGTGCTCTACGAGATGGAAGGTGTACCCGAAGCCACGGCGCGCGAAGCGTTCCGTCTGGCCGCGGCCAAGCTTTCCGTTCAGACCACCTTCGTGACGCGTACGGTGCGCTAATGGATATCAAGAAGCTTCGCGATAAATCGGCCGCCGACCTGGAAAAGCACGTCGGCGAGCTGCGCAAGGAACAGTTCAATCTGCGCATGCAGCGCGGTACCGGTCAGCTCGCGCACCCGCACGAGATCAAGCGCGTGCGTCGTGAGATCGCCCGCACCAAGACCGTGCTCGGCGAGAAGAAGTGAGACGACCGTCATGACTGATACCAAGAAAGCGCTGCGCACGATCGAAGGTCGTGTCGTCAGCAACAAGATGCAGAAGACCGTGACGGTGGTGATCGAACGCCAGATGTCGCACTCGCTGTACGGCAAGGCCCTGCGTCGCACGACCAAGGTCCATGCCCACGACGAGAACGGCCAGTGCCAGGAAGGCGACAAGGTTCGCATTGCAGAATGCGCGCCGCTGTCGAAGACCAAGAACTGGCGTGTCGTCGAAGTCGTCGAGCGCGCAGGCTGAGGAGCTAGAACACCATGATCCAGATGCAATCCCATCTCGCGGCGGCCGACAACAGCGGCGCACGCGAACTGATGTGTATCAAGGTGCTTGGCGGCTCGAAGCGTCGTTATGCCGGCATTGGCGACATCATCAAGGTGTCGATCAAGGACGCCATTCCGCGCGGCAAGGTCAAGAAGGGCGAGGTCTACGACGCCGTGGTCGTGCGTACCCGCAAGGGTGTGCGTCGTCCCGACGGTTCGCTGATCCGCTTCGACGGCAACGCCGCCGTCCTGCTCAACAACAAGCTCGAGCCGATCGGCACGCGCATCTTCGGACCGGTGACGCGCGAACTGCGCAGCGAACGGTTCATGAAGATCGTTTCGCTGGCGCCCGAAGTGCTCTGAGGTAGACGCCCATGAATCGCATCAAGAAGGGTGATCAGGTCGTCGTGATCACCGGCAAGTACAAGGGTCAGAAGGGTGAAGTGCTGCGCGTCGACGCCGAAAAGCTCGTCGTTCAGAACATCAATCTGATCAAGCGCCACACGAAGCCGAACCCGCAGCTCAACCAGCCGGGCGGCATCGTCGAACGCGAAGCACCGATTCACGTCTCGAACGTGATGCTCCTGAACACCGTCTCCGGAAAGGGCGAACGCGTCGGTTTCAAGACGCTGGACGATGGCCGCAAGGTCCGCGTCTTCCGCAAGTCCGGCGAAATGGTGGACGCATAAGGAATCACCATGGCCACTCGTTTTGAAACGCATTACAAGGAAGTCGTCGTTCCGCAGCTGACCGAGAAGTTCGGCTACAAGAACCCGATGCAGGTGCCGCGCCTCGTCAAGATCACGCTCAACATGGGCGTGGGCGAAGCCGCAGCGAACAAGAAGGTGCTGGAAAACGCGCTGGACGACATGACCAAGATCGCCGGCCAGAAGCCGGTCGCGACCAAGGCCCGCGTTTCCGTCGCGAGCTTCAAGATTCGCGACGGCTGGCCGATCGGCGCCAAGGTCACGCTGCGCCGCGCGCACATGTTCGAATTCCTGGATCGCCTGATCACGATCGCGCTGCCGCGCGTTCGCGACTTCCGCGGTGTCAGTGGTCGCGCCTTCGATGGCCGCGGCAACTACAACTTCGGCATCAAGGAACAGATCATTTTCCCGGAAATCAACTTCGACGCCATCGACGCGCTGCGCGGCATGGACATCGCGATCACCACGACCGCGAAGACCGATGCCGAAGCCAAGGCGCTGCTCGAAGGCTTCAAGTTCCCGTTCCGCAACTAATCCAGAGCCGAGATTCCTTCATGGCAAAGACTTCAATGGTCAACCGCGACATCAAGCGCGCCAAGACCGTCAAGAAATACGCTGCGAAGCGCACCGAACTGAAGCGTCAGTCGGTCGATCCGAAGCTCTCGTTCGAGGAACGCATGGACGCGATCCAGAAGCTGCAGAAGCTGCCGCGCGACGCAAGTCCGTGCCGTCAGCGCAACCGCTGCGAACTGTCGGGACGTTCGCGCGGCGTGTATCGCAAGTTCGGTCTCGGCCGCAACAAGCTCCGCGAAGCCACCATGCGTGGCGACGTGCCGGGCTTGCGCAAGGCGAGCTGGTAAGTCCCATCCACAATCGGTACCGGATATCGGTGCTATCTCACGGAGTTTCATCCCATGAGCATGACTGATCCTATCGCCGACATGTTCACCCGCATCCGCAACGGTCTCGCGATCGGTAAGGTGTCGGTGAAGATGCCGGCTTCGAAGGTCAAGTTGGCAATCGCCAAGGTCCTCAAAGACGAGGGCTACATCAACGACGTCGCCGTGCGCGACCTCGACGGCGGCAAGAAGGAGCTCGAAATCGCGCTCCGTTACTACCTCGGCAAGCCGGCCATCGACCGCCTCCAGCGCGTCAGCAAGCCCGGCCTTCGCCAGTACCGCGGCAAGGACGAACTGCCGCAGGTGCTGAATGGCCTTGGCGTATCCATCGTTTCCACCTCGTCCGGCATCATGACCGACGCTCAGGCCCGTGCGAAGGGCTTGGGCGGCGAAGTGATCTGCCTCGTGGCTTAAGGAGATCAACCCATGTCACGAGTTGCCAAGAAGCCGATCGCCCTTTCCAAGGGCGTCGAATGCACCGTTGCCGGTGATGTCGTCACGGTCAAGGGCCCGAAGGGCACGCTGACCACGGCGCGTCCCGCCACTGTGGACGTCAAGATCGAAAATGGCACCGTCACGTTGTCTGCCGCCGGCGACAACATGGCCATGGCCGGCACGCTGCGTGCGCTGCTGAACAACATGGTGTCGGGCGTTGCCAATGGTTTCGAGCGCAAGCTTGAACTGGTCGGCGTCGGTTACCGCGCCGCCATGCAGGGCAAGGACCTGAACTTGTCGCTCGGATTCTCGCATCCGGTGCTGTTCACGCCGCCTGCGGGCATCACCATCGAAACGCCGACCCAGACGGAAATCGTCATCAAGGGTGCGGACAAGCAGGTCGTCGGCCAGGCCGCGGCCAAGATCCGCGCCTTCCGTTCGCCGGAGCCCTACAAGGGCAAGGGCGTGCGATACGCCGGCGAGAAGATCACGCTGAAAGAAGCGAAGAAAGCGTAATCGCGGGCCGACTGAGGATAACCACCATGGAAAAGAATCTTTCCCGTCTGCGCCGCGCCAAGAAGACGCGTGCGCACATCCGCAAGCTCGGCGTCGCCCGCCTGTCGGTGCATCGTTCCAGCCAGCACATCTATGCCCAGGTCTTCTCGGCCGACGGCAAGGTGGTCGCTGCTGCGAACACGCTGCAGGACGACGTGATCGCCGGTCTGGAAGGCACGAACAACAAGGCCGCTGCCGCAGCGGTCGGCAAGGCCATCGCACAGCGTGCGAAGGCCGCCGGCATCGAAGCGGTCGCGTTCGATCGTTCGGGCTTCCTGTATCACGGTCGCATCGCCGCGCTGGCCGACGCCGCGCGCGAGGGCGGTCTGCAGTTCTAAGCACCACGTCGTACCCACAACTCCAAGCGGTCCAACCGCAAAATCATGCCGCCGCGCCTCGTGCGCGGCGAGCCACAGGTGAACTATGAGCAACAATGATCGTAATGATCGTGAGCAGGGCGATGGCCTCCAGGAGAAGCTGATCGCCGTCAATCGCGTGGCCAAGACCGTCAAGGGTGGCCGCCAGATGAGTTTCACCGCGCTGACCGTCGTCGGCGACGGCGAAGGTCGCGTCGGTCTCGGTTACGGCAAGGCGCGTGAAGTGCCGGCCGCCATCGCGAAGGCGATGGACCGCGCCCGCAAGTCGCTGGTGAAGGTGTCGCTGAAGAACGGCACGCTGCAGTATGCAGTGAAGGCCAACCATGGTGCGGCGCGCGTCTTCATGCAGCCGGCCTCGGAAGGTACCGGCGTGATCGCCGGCGGTGCCATGCGCGCCGTGTTCGAAGTCGTCGGTGTGCGCAACGTGCTGGCCAAGGCCGTCGGTTCGCGCAATCCGATCAACCTGGTGCGGGCCACGATCAAGGGCCTGCAGATGATCCAGTCGCCCGCCGACATCGCGGCGAAGCGCGGCAAGAAGCTTGCAGACCTGGTGCCGAGCCATGACTAACAAAACCGAAGCGACCGTCACCGTCCGTCTGGTGAAGAGCACGAACAGCTGCCCTTGGATCCACCGCCTGAGCGTCAAGGCGCTCGGCCTCGGCAAGCTGAACAGCGTTCGCACCCTGAAGGATTCGCCGCAGGTCCGTGGCCTGATCAACAAGGTCAACTACCTCGTCCGCGTCGAAAACTGATCGCCGCGTAGCACTGGAGAACACTCATGCGTCTCAACACCATCAAATCCGCCGACGGCGCGCGCACCGTGCCGAAGCGCGTCGGTCGCGGCATCGGCTCCGGTCTGGGCAAGACCGCCGGTCGTGGCCACAAGGGCTCCTATGCGCGCACCGGCAAAGGCAAGATCAAGCCGGGCTTCGAAGGCGGCCAGATGCCGATCCAGCGTCGTCTGCCGAAGGTTGGCTTCCGCTCGAAGCTGAAGGCCGACATGGCTGAAGTTCGTCTGTATCAGCTGGAACAGCTGAAGGACACGACGGTCGATCTCGCCGCGCTCAAGGCCGCGAACCTGATCGACGCCCGTGCCAAGCAATGCAAGGTGGTCGTCAAGGGCGAAGTCAAGCGCGCCTACACGCTCAAGGGTCTGCTCGCCACCGCCGGTGCCAAGTCGGCGATCGAAGCGGCCGGCGGCAAGATGGAGTAAGGCGTGGCCAAACCTTCGGCTCCCGCAGCGCAAGGCCCTCTCGCGAATCTCGGTCGCATGACCGAGCTTCGCGATCGTCTGATCTTCGTCGTGCTTGCCCTGATCGTGTTCCGCCTCGGCACGTTCGTGCCGGTGCCGGGCGTGAATCCGCAGGCGATGACGCAGCTGATGGACAGCCAGGGCGGCACCATCCTCGACATGTTCAACATGTTCTCCGGCGGCGCGCTCGAGCGTCTGTCGGTGTTCGCATTGAATGTCGTCCCCTACATTTCGGCCTCGATCATCGTCCAGCTTCTGGCAACGATGGTCCCGTCCATGCAGGCCTGGAAGAAGGAAGGCGAGTCGGGTCGTCGCAAGATCACGCAGCTGACCCGTTACGGCGCGGTTGGCCTGGCCGCGTTCCAGGCGTTCGGCGTCGCCGTCGCGCTGCAGAGCCAGACGGCCGCTGCGGGCGGTTTCCCGGTCGTGGTTGCGCCGGGTCCGGCGTTCATCATCAGTGCCGTCATCGGTTTGACCGCAGGCACGTTGTTCCTGATGTGGCTGGGCGAGCAGATTACTGAACGCGGCATCGGCAACGGCATCTCGCTGATCATTTTCGCGGGCATCGTCGCCGGATTGCCGAGCGCCGTGGGCTTGATGCTCAAGCAGTTGGCTTCGGGCGAAATGAACGTGTTTGTCGGCATCGGTGTTGCTGCGGTCGTGATTGCCGTGGTGGCCTTCATCGTCTACATGGAGCGCGCCCAGCGTCGCATCGCCGTCAACTATGCGCGCCGCATGGGCGGTTCTCGCGCCTACAACAACCAGAGCTCGCATCTGCCGCTGAAGATCAATATGTCGGGTGTCATCCCGGCGGTGTTCGCCTCATCGTTCATCATGTTTCCGGCCACCATCGCCTCGATGGGCGGGCTGACCTCGATCAGTTGGCTGAATCACATGTCGATGATGCTTCGCCCCGGCGAACCGCTCTACATGATTGTCTTCGCGGCGCTGATCATCGTCTTCTCGTTCTTCTACACCGCCATGGTGTTCAACTCGTCCGAGACCGCCGAGAATCTCAAGAAGTCGGGTGCGCTCATCCCGGGCATCCGGCCCGGCAAGGCGACCGCGGACTACGTCGATGGCGTGATGACGCGCTTGACCGGCATCGGCGCGCTGTATCTGGTTGCGGTGTGCCTGCTGCCGTCGATTTTGCAGACGGGCTGGAACGTGCCTTTCTATTTCGGTGGTACCTCGCTGCTGATCGTGGTCGTTGTGGTGATGGATTTCACCGCGCAGATCCAGGCGCATCTGGTGTCGTCGCAGTACGAGAGCCTGTTGAAGAAGGCGAATCTGAAGAACTACGGCCGCAGCGGTTTGACCCGCTGAGGCAACTGCACAGGATGTGCGGGTCGCTGCCGGCGCTGCCGGTGGGGCGATGAACTATGTATAATGTTGAGTTCCCTGCGCTAACAGTTTTGGAGAAGACGCGATGGCGCGTATCGCCGGTGTAAATATTCCGGTCCACAAGCATGCGTGGATTGGTCTGCAAAGCATTTTCGGGATCGGTCGATCCCGCTCGAAGAAGGTCTGTGAGGCTGCTGGTCTGGATCCGTCGACGAAGGTCAAGGATCTGACGGACGCCCAGGTGGAACGACTCCGTCAGGAAGTCGCCAAGTTCACGGTCGAAGGCGACCTGCGCCGCGAAGTCGGCATCAGCATCAAGCGCCTGCAGGATCTCGGTTGCTACCGTGGCCTGCGTCATCGTCGTGGTCTGCCGGTGCGCGGTCAGCGCACGCGAACCAATGCGCGCACGCGCAAGGGTCCGCGCAAGGCGATCAAGAAGTAATCGATCCGGGACCCCTTCATCATGAACGCCAAGAATCAAGCGGCTGCCAAGCCGAAGAAGAAGGTCAAGCGCGTCGTCACCGACGGCATCGCGCATGTCCAAGCTTCGTTCAACAACACCATCATCACGATCACCGATCGTCAGGGCAACGCCTTGTCGTGGGCGACCTCCGGTGGCGCCGGTTTCCGCGGTTCGCGCAAGTCCACGCCGTTCGCGGCGCAGGTGGCCGCCGAGAAGGCCGGTCGTGCCGCGCTCGACTACGGTCTGAAGACCGTCGAAGTGCGCATCAAGGGCCCGGGCCCGGGCCGCGAATCCGCGGTTCGTGCTCTCAATGCCCTCGGCTACAAGGTGTCGAACATCATCGACATCACGCCGATCCCGCACAACGGCTGCCGTCCGCCGAAGAAGCGTCGCGTCTAAGGAAGAATAGCCATGGCTCGTTATATCGGTCCCACCTGCAAGCTCGCGCGTCGTGAAGGCGCCGACCTCAGTCTCAAGAGCCCGGCGCGTGCGCTGGACTCGAAGTGCAAGCTCGAACAGAAGCCCGGCCAGCATGGTGCTGCCAAGAAGGGCAAGATGTCCGACTACGCCGTCCAGCTTCGCGAGAAGCAGAAGGTGAAGCGCATCTACGGTCTGCTCGAACGTCAGTTCCGTCTGTACTACGCCAAGGCCTCGAACCAGAAGGGTGCCACGGGTGAAAACCTGCTGCGCCTGCTGGAAAGCCGTCTCGACAACGTCGTCTTCCGCATGGGCTTCGCGGTCACCCGCGCGGGTGCCCGTCAGCTGGTCGCGCACAAGGCGATCACGGTCAACGGCAAGAAGGTCAACCTGGCCTCGTTCCAGGTCAAGGCCGGCGATGAAGTCGCCGTGGCCGAAGCCGCCCGCAAGCAGTTGCGCATTCAGGAAGCGCTGACCCTGTCTCAGGAAATGGACCTGACGCCGGGCTGGCTCGACGTGGACGCGAAGAAGATGGCCGGCACGTTCAAGGCCGCGCCGGATCGCGCGGACCTGCCGTCGGACATCAACGAGAACCTCATCGTCGAGTTGTACTCGAAGTAATCGGAGAGCCCAATCACCATGGTTGCAAACGCCACCAGCGTCATGCGCGCCCGCGGCATCACCGCCGAGCGACTCTCGCCCAACCGGGCGCGCGTCGCTGTCGAACCGCTGGAACGCGGTTTCGGCCACACGCTCGGCAACGCGCTTCGTCGCGTGCTGCTTTCCTCGATCCCGGGCTGTGCGATTACCGAAGTCGAAATCGACAACGTGCTGCATGAGTACACGACGCTCGAAGGTCTGCAGGAGGACGTGATCGAAGTCCTGCTGAACCTCAAGGACGTCGCCCTGCGCATGCACGGCCACGACGAAACCCTGCTGACCCTCGTCAAGAAGGGTCCGGGCGTCGTCACTGCCGGCGACATCAAGGTCGACCACAGCGTCGAGATCATCAATCCGGATCACGTGATCTGCCACCTGACCAAGGATACGCAGCTCAACATGCGCCTGCGCATTTCGCGCGGCGTCGGCTACCAGCCGGCGCTGGCGCGTCGTCGCCCGGACGAGGAATCGCGCCCGATCGGCCGTCTGCAGCTCGATGCGAGCTTCAGCCCGATCCGCCGCGTCGCCTTCGAAGTCGACAACGCCCGCGTCGAACAGCGCACCGACCTCGACAAGCTCGTGCTCGACATCGAAACCAACGGCACCATCGAAGCGGAAGAAGCGGTGCGTCGCGCTGCCGACATCCTCGCCGATCAGCTGTCGGTGTTCGGCGACTTCACGCGTCGCGAAAGCGCCGCCGCGAAGCCGGCCGCGACCGGCATCGATCCGCTGCTGATGCGTCCGATCGACGACCTCGAACTCACCGTCCGTTCGGCGAACTGCCTGAAGGCCGAGAGCATCTACTACATCGGAGACCTGGTGCAGCGCACCGAGGTCGAGCTGCTGAAGACGCCGAATCTCGGCAAGAAGTCGCTCACCGAAATCAAGGAAGTGCTCGCCGCCCGCGGTCTTTCGCTCGGCATGAAGCTCGAAAACTGGCCCCCGGCCGGCGTGCAACACGGCATGCTGGGCTGAGGCACAAAGGAAATTATTTATGCGCCACCTCAAATCCGGTCGCAAGTTCAACCGCACCAGCTCGCACCGCGAAGCCATGTTCAAGAACATGGCCAGCTCGCTGTTCGTGCATGGCCTGATCAAGACCACCTTGCCGAAGGCCAAGGAACTCCGTCGCGTTGCCGAGCCGCTCATCACGCTCGCCAAGGTGGACGGCGTCGCCAACCGCCGTCTCGCCTTCGATCGCCTGCGCGACAAGGCAGCCGTCGGCGTGCTCTTCACCGAGCTCGGCCCGCGTTACCGCGAGCGCAAGGGCGGCTATCTGCGCATCCTCAAGTGCGGTTTCCGCGCTGGCGATGCTGCGCCGATGGCCTATGTCGAACTGGTCGACCGTCCGCAGACCGAAGCCGCCGCCGAAGCCTGAGCTTCATCGGTGAACTTCCGCGCGAGGGCCTCGGTCGAAAGACCGGGGCCTTCCGTTTTTCCGGTATCCGCACAATGGAGTCGACATGAGTCTGAACCCGCTCGCCTGGAGCAACCGCACCGCGTTCTTCGTCGCCTTTCTGGTCTGCGCCAGCCTGATGGGCTATGCGTTCTACGCCCAATATGCGCAAGGCTTCGAGCCCTGCATGTTGTGCATGGTGCAACGCGTGTTCGTCAGTGCCGTGGGTCTGACCGCGTTGTTCGCGGCGCTGCACGGTCCCAAGGCGTGGGGCTGGAAGGTGTACGGGGCCGTCACCGCGCTGTGGGCCGGCATCGGCATCTACATCGCCGGTCGCCATGTCTACCTGCAAAGCCTGTCGCCGGAAGAACTCGATGGCTGCGCGCCGTCGCTGCAGTATGCGCTTGAATACTACGATGCGTTGAAGGTATTGAAGACCATCTTCATCCGCGACCAGGACTGCGGCGTGATCGACTGGACCTTCCTCGGGCTCTCGATGCCGAATTGGGTCCTGTTCTTCTTCATCGCATTGTTCGTCGGGGCGATCTACTACGGTTTCCGCCGCGTTCGCTGAGCGCGGTCCTTCGACAGGCGAGACATGATGACCTCCTGGACGCCCGCGCTGTGGCGCGAACGCCCGGCTGCCCAGCAGCCGACCTATCCTGATGCGGACCATCTGGCGCGCGCGCTCGCGCAACTGCGCCAGTTGCCGCCGCTCGTCACGTCGCTCGAAATCCTGACGCTGAAACGTCATCTCGCCGAAGCCGCCGAAGGCAGGCGCTTCCTGCTTCAGGGGGGCGATTGCGCGGAAAGTTTTGCCGAGTGCGATTCGACGACGATCACCAATCGCCTGAAAGTCCTGTTGCAGATGAGCGTCGTGCTCGTGCACGGCCTCAAGCTGCCGGTGGTGCGGATCGGTCGTTTCGCCGGCCAGTACGCGAAACCGCGTTCCGCTGACCTGGAGGAACGCAACGGCGTGTCCCTGCCGAGCTATCGCGGCGACATCGTCAACGCGCCCGAATTCACCGCGGAAGCGCGGCGGCCCGATCCGGACCGGCTGCTGCGCGCCCACGCGCATTCGGCGATGACGATGAACTTCGTGCGCGCGCTGATCGACGGCGGCTTCGCAGACCTGCATCACCCGGAGTACTGGGATCTCGGTTGGGTCGAGCATTCGCCATTGCAGCGCGACTACCGGCGCATGGTCGAAGCCATCGGAGAATCGGTGCGTTTCATGGAGACGCTGGCCGGCGAGACGCTCGGCAGTTTCACTCGCGTCGATTTCTTCACCTCGCACGAAGCCTTGCTCCTGCACTACGAGGAAGCGGTGACGCGCCAGGTGCCGCGCAATCCGGGCTGGTTCAATCTGTCCACGCATTTCCCGTGGATCGGCATGCGCACCGCAGCGCTGGACGGTGCGCACGCGCAGTATTGCCGCGGCATCCAGAATCCGGTGGGTCTGAAGGTCGGGCCGACGGTGACGCCGGACCAGCTGTTGCCGGTCATCGACTTCCTGAATCCGCACAACGAACCGGGCAAGCTCACGCTGATCCATCGCATGGGTGCGGCCAAGATCGGTTCCGCGCTGCCGCCGCTGCTCGACGCCGTGCGTCGCGAAGGCAGGCACGTGTTGTGGTGCGCCGATCCGATGCATGGCAATACCGAAAGCACCGCGAACGGGTTCAAGACGCGGCGCTTCGACAACATCCGCTCGGAACTCGACCAGGCGTTCGACATCCACACCGCGGCCGGCACGCGGCTCGGCGGCGCGCATCTCGAACTGACCGGCGAGAACGTCACCGAATGCATGGGCGGCGCGCGTGACCTGACCGAAACCGATCTCGAACGCGCCTACAAGTCGACCGTCGATCCGCGCCTGAACTACGAGCAGTCGCTGGAAATCGCGATGCTGATCGTGCGCAAGCGCGGCGGGCACTCAGCCGAGGCAGGCTGAGGCTTCGCGCAACAAGGCGACGACATCGCCGTAGCGGTTGTACAGCGGCGTCGGCGAGACGCGGATCACGTCCGGTTCGCGCCAGTCGCCGACGACGCCTTGCCGTTCCAGATGCTCGAACAGCGTGCGCCCGCGCTCGCGGCCTGCACGCACGCGCAGCGACAGCTGGCAGCCGCGACGTTCCGGAGCCTTCGGCGTCAGGATTTCCAGATGCGCGCCGA
The DNA here is from genome assembly GCA_044229785.1 of Ahniellaceae bacterium. Lineage (GTDB taxonomy): Bacteria > Pseudomonadota > Gammaproteobacteria > Xanthomonadales > Ahniellaceae > JADKHK01. Next base: position 10,131 of record JBGASK010000032.1, on the reverse strand, counting down.
GCACGGCTTCGATGGCCTCGGCGTAGAACGCGGTCATCGCTTTCGATTTCTCGCGCAGTCGTGCGATGTCGGCGCGCTGGAAGATCTCCAGCGACACCCGCAACGGCGCCAGCGCCAGGATCGGCGGATTCGACAATTGCCAGCCGTCGGCGCCGGGTGTGGGTTGGAAGTCCGGACCCATCTTGAAGCGCGAGGCCTGGTCGTGGCCCCACCAGCCGGCAAAACGCGGACGATCCGTGCGTGCATGACGCTCGTGCACGAAACAGCCGGCGATCGCGCCCGGGCCCGAGTTCAGATACTTGTAGCTGCACCACACCGCGAAATCGGCATTGGCATCGTGCAGGCGCAGCGGCAGGTTGCCGATGCCGTGCGCGAGATCGAAACCGACGACGGCGCCCGCGGCATGCCCCAAGTGCACGATCTCGGCGAGGTCATGCGCCTCGCCGCTGCGGTATTGCACGCCGGGCCAGAGGATCAGGGCGAGACGATCGCGGTGCAGGTCGATGGCGCGCGTGATGGCCGCCATCGAGATCGTGCCGCTTTCGGCGTCGGGGGCGACTTCGATCAGGCAATCGGCCGGATCGAATCCGTGAAAACGAATCTGCGATTCGACCGCGTACCGGTCGGACGGAAACGCGCCCTGTTCGATCAGGATGGCGGGGCGTTCGCGCGTCGGGCGATAGAAGCTCACCATCATCAGATGCAGGTTCGCGGTCAGCGAATTCATCGCCACCACTTCGCTCGGCAAGGCGCCGGCCACATGCGCCAGACCGTCGCGCACGAAGGCGTGATAAGGCATCCACGGATGGCGGCCGCGGAAATGGCCTTCGACGCCGAGTTGCGCCCAATCATCGAGTTCGTCGATCAACGCCTGGCGCGTCGCCTTCGGTTGCAGGCCAAGCGAATTGCCGCAGAAATAGGCCTGGTCGTGGCCTTCGTGCCGGGGAATGTGGAACTCGGTGCGGAACGAAGCGAGCGGGTCGGCGGCATCGAGTGCAGCAGCGCGTTGCTGGAAGGTGTCGATCATCGGAAGCTCAGGCGTCGAATCGGGCGAGAGGCAGGCCCAGCCATTCCAGCGCGGCGCCGTGGAACACGCGCGCGCGTGCAGTGTCGTCGAGTTGCAGCGCGTCGATGCCGCTGCCTGGCACCTGTTCGCCCAGCGGGAACGGATAGTCGGTGCCGAGCATGACGCGGTCGTGTCCGACGACGTCGAGCAGGTAACGCAGCGCCTGCGGGTCGTGCACGCAGGAATCGAAGAACAGGCGCGGGAAGTATTCGCGCGGGTTGCGATGGTTGTCGGTCGCGACCAGGTCCGGACGCATGCGGTAGCCGTGTTCGATGCGGCCGATGGTGGACGGGAACGAACCGCCGCCATGCGCGAAGCAGACGCGCAGCTTGGGCAGGCGTTCCAGCACGCCGCCGAAGATCAGCGAACACGCGGCGCGGCTTTGTTCCGCCGGCATGCCGACCAGCCACGGCAGCCAGTACTTCGGCATCGACTCGGTGCCCATCATGTCCCAGGGGTGGATCAGGATGGCGGCGCGCAGGTCCTGTGCGGCCTGGAAGAACTCGAACAGTTCCGGCGCATCGAGGTTCCAGTCGTTGATGTGCGAACCGATCTGGATGCCCGACAGGCCGAGTTGATCGATGCAGCGCTCCATTTCCTGGATCGCCAGTTGCGGCGACTGCAGCGGCACCGTGCCGACACCGGCGAAATGCTTCGGATGGGCGCGACAGAGTTCGGCGAGATGGTCGTTCAGCGCGCGATGCAGTTCCAGCGCCTGATGCCCCTTGGCCCAGTACGAAAACATGACCGGCACGGTCGAAGCCACTTGCACCGACACGCCGAACTTCGCGTATTCCGCGATGCGCAAGTCCGGGTCCCAGGTATTCGGCCAGATCTCGCGGAAGAACTTGCCGTCCTTGTAGATGCGATGCCGGCCCTCGGCATGGTGGATCACCGGGAACCGCGTGTCGCCGTATTTCTCGGCGAGGTTTGGCCAGTGCTTCGGCAGCAGATGGGCGTGGGTGTCGATTTTCAGCATGACTCAGTCCGCTCCTGCGGCTTCCGGCGCGTCGTACTTCGCCGGCGCCGGATTCAGATGACCGCATTGCGCGCAGGTGCGATGCGCGTGCGAGCGGTAGAAGCGCTCGAAAATCGCGCCGAACTGCGTCTCGATGTTGTCGAGCGCGAAGAATTCTTCGTAGAGCTTGCGGTTGCAGCGTTCGCAGAACCACATCAGGCCATCCTGCTCGTGCACGAGGCGCTTGCGTTCGATCACCAGGCCGATCGAGTTCGGCATGCGCTGCGGCGAATGCGGCACGCGCGGCGGCAGGTAGAAGATCTCGCCGGCCTTGATCGGGATGTCGCGCACGGTGCCCGTGCTGCCATCGAAACCTTCCTGGATGCGCAGCACCATCTCGCCCTCGATCTGGTGGAAGAACTCCGCGCCTTCCTCGATGTGGAAGTCGGTGCGCTGGTTCGGGCCGCCGACGATCATCACGATGAAATCGCCGTCGACGATGCACTTGTTCGCGACCGGCGGTTTCAGCAGGTGGCGGTGTTCGTCGATCCAGCGCTGGAAGTCGATGGGGCCGGGCAGGGGCATGGCATGTCTCGCGCGAACGGGGCGGCAAGTGTACCTTCCCGTCCCGACGACCGAGGAATGCGACGATGCGCCGTGCGGCAACCGTGTTGATGCTCTTGATGGCGGCGTGTTCGTCGGACGAGCCGTCGCATGCCGCCAGGGACAGTTCGCTGACCGGCGTCTTCTTCAATGCGATGTTCGACGAGATGCGCGGCCCGCCGAACGCCGAGGCGCTGGCAAAACGGGTCGAGTTCGCCCAGGGTGGCGTGCGTTTCCAGCGCCCCGAGCCGTTGCGCGTGCGCGTCGACCGTGACCCGTATCCGAGCTGGTCGCTGGAGCGCGGCGACTTCGAACTGGAACTGCACACGCCGGACAGCGAGATCGCCGCAGCCGACTATCTGGGCGTCCTGGTCGAGACCATCGCCTCCGACGATGCCGAGGTCGACGGTCCGCTCGAAGGTCGCAAGGTGCGATGGTGCGGCCAGGAGGTCGTCGGCGTGCTGTATCGCTTCGATTTCCTCGGCGATCCGCGCATCTACGAGGGCTTCGACCTGCCGCCGACCCGCGATGGCCCGCGCTTCCTCGTGTTCAACGATATCCGCAGGAAGGACGATTGGTCGGAGACCGCGCTGGCGACCTTCGCGGCCATCGAAGCCAGCATCGAATGCAATGGCGGCAAGATTCCGGCGCGCGATTCAGCCGATTGAGTTCGCCGTCGCGATGCACTTCAGTTCGATCGCGATCGGCGTCGGCAGCGCAGTGATGCCAAGGGTGGTGCGACAGGGCGCTTTCGCCGGATCGGGGAAATACTCGGCCCAAACCGCGTTGTAGGCCTTGAAGTCGCTGGCCATGTCGGTGAGGTAGACGGTCACGTCGACCAAATCCTCCCAACGCGCATCGCTTGCTTCGAGCACCGCACGCACGTTCGCGAACACCGAATGGCATTGCGCGACGATGTCGTAGGAGACGAGCCGGCCGTCGGCATCGTGGACATTGCCGGGAATGCGGTTGTCGCCGGCCAAGCGCGGGCCGATGCCGGACAGGAACAGCAATTGGCCGACACGGCGCGCATGCGGATACGCGCCCACGGCGCGCGGCGCCTTCGTGGTCTGGATCACGTCGCTCATCAGAAGCTTCCCCGGGCGATGCCGAGTCGCGCCAGCGATTGCACGTAGGTTTCGGCCAGCGAGACGTGGCTGTGCGTGCTGATGCCGAGGTCGCGGAGGCGGCCGTCGAACAACGAATAGACCAGGCCATGCACCTCGAGTTTCTGGCCGCGGTCCCAGGCGTCCTGCACGACCGTGGTCTGGCAAATGTTGACGACCTGTTCGATCACGTTCAGTTCGCACAATCGCGCGTGTTTCATCGACGTGGTGTCGATGCTCTCGAAGGCATCGCGATGCTTCTGCATGACGTCGCCGACATGGCGCAGCCAGTTGTCGACGAGACCGTGGCGGGCGCCGTCGAGCACTGCACGCACGCCGCCGCAACCGTAGTGGCCAACCAGCATGATGTGCTCGACCTTCAGCACGTCGATGGCGAACTGCAGCACCGACAGGCAGTTCAGGTCGGCATGCACGACCACGTTGGCGACGTTGCGATGCACGAAGATTTCGCCGGGCGCGAGGCCCAGGATCTGGTTCGCCGGTACGCGCGAATCGGAGCAGCCGATCCACAGGTATTTCGGATGCTGCTGCTTGGACAGTTGCTTGAAGAAGTCGGGTTGTGTCGCCTTGACCGATTCGGCCCAGCGGCGGTTGCGTTCCAGCAACTCGTCGATCTCGCGCATGCCTCAGACTCCGATGCAGACGTTCTTGGGTTCGGTGAAAAAACGCATCGCTTCCAGGCCGCCTTCGCGGCCGAGCCCGGATTGTTTCATGCCGCCGAAGGGCGTACGCAGGTCGCGTTGCATCCAGGTGTTGATCCAGACGATGCCGGCATCGAGTTGCGCGGCGAGCCGATGCGCACGCGACAGGTGTTCGGTCCAGATACTGGCGCTGAGGCCATACGGGGTGGCGTTCGCGAGCGCCAGCGCTTCATCGTCGTCATCGAAGGCCTGCAGAGTCACGATCGGCCCGAAGATTTCTTCCTGATTGGTGCGGCACCGCGGCCCCAGTCCTTCGACGATGGTCGGTGCGACGAACCAGCCGTTTGCGCAGCGACCCGGCACCTCGATGCGACGACCGCCGGCGATGACGCGACCGCCTTCCGCGCGTGCCAGATCGAGATAGGCCATGACCTTGTCGCAATGCGCCTGCGACACCATGGGTCCGAGGAAGCTGCCTTCGGCGAGCGGATCGCCGACCAGATGATGCGTGGCCCTGGCGACGAACTGATCGCGGAATTCGTCGTAATAGCGGCGTTCGATCAGCAGCCGCGAACCACACAGGCAGATCTGCCCGGTGTTCTGGAAGGCGGCGCGCACGATGTGGTCGTACAGCCTGTCTTTCGGTGCGTCGGCGAAGATCAATGCGGCGTTCTTGCCGCCGAGTTCGAGCGAACATTTCTTCAACTGGCGTGCGCAGCTCTCCGCGATGCGTCGGCCAACGGCCGTGCTGCCGGTGAAGCTGATGGCCTTGATGCCCGGATGGTCGACCAGAGCCTGGCCAACGCTCTGGCCCAGTCCGTGCACGATGTTCAGTACGCCCAAGGGGAAGTCGATGTCGCGTGCCAGTTCGGCCAGCATCTGCGCGGTCAGCGGGGTCACTTCCGACGGCTTCGCGATGACGCAATTTCCGGCTGCGAGCGCCGGCGCCAGCTTCCAGGTGAACAGCAGCAGCGGCATGTTCCATGGCGAAATCACGCCGACGACGCCGTGCGCCTGGCGCAGGGTGTAGTTGAGTCCGGCCTGACCGTGATGCGATTCCGATGCGAATTGGGTCGCCGCCTGCGCAAAGAAACGCAGGTTCGCGACCGCGCGCGGAATCTCGATCTCGCGAGTCAGCCACAGCGGCTTGCCGGTATCGCGCGTCTCGGCCTCGGCGAATTCGGGAATGCGCGCCTCGAGTGCATCGGCAAGCCGTTCGAGCCAGCGCGCGCGCTCCGAATTGGGCAGCTTCGACCACACCGGAAACGCCGCCTGTGCGCGCCGCACCGCGACGTCGACATCGTGCGCCGTGCCGGCGCTGACCTGCGCGAAAACCTCGGTCGTGGCCGGATCGACCACGTCCAGCCAATGCTCGACCGCGTTCAGTTCGGAATAGGCAATGCGTTTCATGCGCGAAGCCTAGCCGAAGCCTGGTGAAACGCGCGATTCACAGCGACTGCGTGCGTCCGCCATCGACGGGGACGTTGATGCCGTTGATGTAACCGGCCGCGGGCGAGGCGAGGAAGGCGATGGCGGCGGCGACCTCGTGGGCTTCGGCGAAGCGCGCGGCGGGCACGCTGGACAACATGCCGGCTTCGATGTCGGCGCGGGATTTGCCGGTGGCGGCGATGCGTTCCTCGATGATCTGTTCGAGTCGCTGGGTGCGGGTGAAACCGGGCAGCACGTTGTTGACGGTGATGCCGTGCGCCGCCAGTTCGCCGGCCAGCGTCTTGGCCCAGTTGGCGACGGCGCCGCGAATGGTGTTCGAGACGCCGAGGTTCCTGATCGGCTCCTTCACCGAGGTCGAGATCACGTTGACGATGCGCCCGTAACCCGCGGCCTTCATTCCGCCGATCGTGGCTTGCACCAGCGCGTGGTTCGCAAGCAGATGACGCTGGAAGGTGTCCAGGAATTGTTCGTTGGTCGCGTTGACGGCGAGGCCGGGATTCGGTCCGGCGGTGTTGTTGACGAGGATTTGCACCGGATGCGACGAGACCATCGCCTCGACCGCGGCACGCAACGCTGCAGTCTCCGAAACATCCGCGCCCAGCCACGCATGTCTCTGCGCGGCATGCGTCTTCGGCAGCGTGCGTGCCAGCGCATCGAGCGCATCGCGGTCGCGGGCCAGCACGGTCACGTCGGCGCCGAGCCCGGCCAGCGCTTCCGCAGCCGCACGGCCGATGCCTTTCGACGCGCCGCAGACGAGCGCGTGTTTGCCGGTCAGGTCGAGTTTCATTGCGGTTTTTCCTCGTTCTGTCGCGCACGCATCATCGCGGCCACGGCGCGGCGATCGTCGCCGCCATGTCGTTCCAGATGCTCTATGACGCCGCGCTGGTTGGCGATCGGGTGGTTCTGGCTGAGCTTGAACTTCAGTTCGATGCGTTCCGCGACGAAGCGGAAGCCGACGATGCCGCGCAGTTCGCGACGCGTGTCGGGCGTCGTGCGTTCGAAGCGCCAGTCGCTGTCGTGTTTGCGTTCATACAGGTCCGACAGCGCGGTGACGATGGCCTCCAGTTCCGCCGGATCGTCCGTCGTTTCGACACGGCCATACAGATGCGCGGCCGCGTAGTTCCAGGTCGGCACGCGCTGTTCGGGATCGGCATACCACGTCGGCGACACATAGGCGTGCGGGCCGTGCACGATGATCAATGCCGACTGCCCCGCGATGTGGCGCCATTGCGGGTTGGCCTTCGACCAATGTCCGCGCAATTCCGCGCGCTCGCCGTTGCGCCGGTACAGCACCGGCAGATGGGTGGCGAACGGCGCGCCATCATGCTGGTGCACCAGGGTCACGAACGCATCATGCGCGATCAACTCGTCGAGCGCGGAAAGATCGTGTTCGGCGAAGTGGCGCGGCGTGTACATGCGTCAACGCGGCTGCAGCTTCATCGTCATCTGTTCGAGCAGGTCGTCTTCGTCGTCGGAGCGGGGCGGGGCGACGCTGTCGAGGTCGAAGCCCATGAGTTCGGCGTCGTCTTCGTCGATGCCGTCGAAGGCGCGGTAGTCGGCGTCGAGCAGGGCGACACGTGCGTCGTCCTCATTCGGAAAACGTTCGGTTTCGCCGTTGGCGCTGAAGACTTCGACGGTGCCGTCTTCCCCGACGGTCAGGCGCGCCCAGTGCAACATGTCGCCGAAGGTGACGACCCACCATTGTTCCTCGGACATCGGAGTTCCTTGTGTCGAATCAAAGCATCAATGCCGCGAGCAAGGTGAGTGCCGCAAGCATCAGGAGAAGCATCGCGATCCACGCGCAGACATACGCGCCGAACGCGAGTGCATGCGCGCGAGGATCGTTCAACTGGCGCGATTCGCGCGTGCTCAGGTAGGCGTAGAGCCGTCGTCCGCGACCATCGGCCGGTTCGACCAGCCGTCTGGCGACGTCTCGGTGACGTTCGGCCAACCGCGTCATGAAACGGCGCAGCAACAGCGTTGCGATCACAGCCAGCAGTCCAGCGATCGCGAGGTCGCCGATCGCGGCGAGCAACAGCAGCCCGGAGCGATCGGTCACTCCCACGAATCAGAACTCGGCCGAACCCGGCACGCGCGGATAGGGGATGGCGTCGCGGATATTGGTCAGGCCGCAGACGTAGACCACCAGTCGCTCGAAGCCAAGGCCGAAGCCGGCATGCGGTACCGTGCCGTAACGACGCAGGTCGCGATACCACTGGTAGGAATCCGGATTCAGACCGAATTTGGCGATGCGCTGGTCGAGGATGTGCAGGCGTTCCTCGCGTTGCGATCCGCCGATGATCTCGCCGATGCCGGGCGCCAGCACGTCCATCGCCGCGACGGTGCGGCCGTCGTCGTTCAAGCGCATATAAAAGGACTTGATCTGCTCCGGGTAGTTCATCACCACGGTCGGGCGGCCGACATGTTTCTCGGTCAGCCAGCGCTCGTGCTCGGTCTGCAGGTCCAGGCCCCATTCGACCGGATAGTCGAACTTCTCTCCGGAGTGCTTCAGCAGGTCGATCGCCTTCGTGTAGTCGATGCGTTCGAACGGTGCGTTGATGAAGGACTCGAGGCGCGCGATCGCGGTCTTCTCGATGCGGTCGTTGATGAAGGCCATGTCGTCGCCGCGTTCGGCCAGCACCGCCTTGAAGATGTACTTCAGGAAGTCTTCGGCCAGCGTGGCGTCGTCGTTCAGGTCGGCGAAGGCGATTTCCGGTTCGATCATCCAGAACTCGGCCAGATGGCGCGTGGTGTTCGAGTTCTCGGCACGGAAGGTCGGGCCGAAGGTGTAGACCTTGCTCAGCGCCAGACAATAAGCCTCGACATTGAGCTGGCCGGACACCGTCAGGTAGGCCTCCTTGCCGAAGAAGTCCTTGTTCCAGTCGATCGCGCCCTTGTCGGTGCGCGGGATGTTCGCGAGATCGAGCGTGGAGACGCGGAACATCTGTCCGGCGCCCTCGCAGTCGCTGGCGGTCACGATCGGCGTGTTCACCCAGAAGAAGCCGCGCTCGTGGAAATAGCGATGGATGGCCTGGGCGATGCTGTGGCGGATGCGCGCCACCGCGCCGAAGGTGTTCGTGCGCGGACGCAGGTGCGCCACTTCGCGCAGGAACTCCATCGTGTGCGGCTTGGGCTGGATCGGATAGGTTTCCGGATCGTCGACCATGCCGGTCACCTCGACCGCGTCGGCCAGGATCTCGTAGCTCTGGCCCTTGCCCTGCGATTGCACCAGCGTGCCGGTGGCGATGACGGCACAGCCGGCCGTGAGGTGCACGACTTCGCTGTCGTAGTTCGCCAAGGTGTTCGGCGCGACGATCTGGATCGAGTCCTGGCCCGAACCGTCGTTGAGGGTGACGAAGGAAATGCCGGCCTTGGAGTCGCGCCGGGTGCGCACCCAGCCGCGGACCGTGACTTTTTCGCCGACCGCCACGCGGCCGACGAGCGCATCGCGCACGCTTGCTACACTCATGCCTTGAAACTCCGTTGGACGGCGACCAGATCGGTCGCTGCGAGCGCGCGATCATAGCCGAGCGCGCATCCGACGATCAGGAGCGAACACGAATGGGTATCCAGCTTTCCGAATCGGCTGCAGAACGCGTCAGCGGTTATCTGCGGGACAAACCCGACGCGCTCGGCCTGCGTTTTGGCGTGCGCAAGACCGGATGCTCGGGCTTCGCCTACATCGTCGACCTGACCGATGCCGCGGGCGCAAACGACCAGGTGTTCGAATCGCGCGGCGTCAAGGTGTTCGTCGACCGCGAAAGCCTGCCGATGGTCGACGGCACCGAGATCGACTTTGCCAAACAGGGCCTCGGCGCCCAGTTCGTGTTCAGGAATCCGAACGTTTCCGGCGAGTGCGGTTGCGGCGAAAGTTTCACCACTGCCTGAGATTCAAACGGTGTTGGGCCCAAAAAATCCAGCTGAAACAGTGGGCTGGACGGCGTTCCTTGCTTTTCGCGTGAAGCCGGTTCCGAAAAAATTTTGCACTTGTGGATAGAGCATCTAAGTCCCTGATGCAGCTTGGGAAAGCTGAACTAATCCCCTGATTTTTCACGACTTTTGCATTGCGGCGCGAGCCGTGGTTCGGCTAAGCTTCGCACCCCTGTCAGCCGCCGGTTGGCAGGACCTTGCCTCACCGGTAACACGACGGGAGGCCGACAAGTCCGAAAGGAGTTTTTGATGCGTCACTATGAAATCGTTTTCCTGGTCCATCCCGACCAGAGCGAGCAGGTACCCGCGATGATCGAGCGATACAAGACGCTCATCGAAGGCGACAAGGGCACGATC
>JBGASK010000149.1:6119-8268 GCA_044229785.1 Ahniellaceae bacterium | reverse complement strand
CCTGGACTTCCTTGCGGATGACCGAGATCGCGTCGCGGCGCTGGCCCTTGTCGTGAATCTTGTAGGCGGCGCCAAGGCGGTCGCCGATGATGCCCTTGATCGCAGCGATGAGCGCGTCCTGCTTGGCCGGCGGCGTCCACTCGAAGGTCTTGCGGCCGGCGGCGTCGGCGAATTCGTTGATCGCCTGGATGACCGTCTGCATCGCCTTGTGGCCATGCGTGACGGCGCCGAGCATCACTTCTTCGCTCAGCATCTTGGCTTCGGATTCGACCATCAGCACCGCGTTCGCGGTACCGGCGACGACCAGTTCAAGCTGCGAGGTCTTGAGCTCGGTCGCGGTCGGGCACAGCAGGTACTGGCCGTTGGCGTAACCGATCTTGGCGGCGCCGATCGGGCCGCTGAACGGCAGACCCGAGATCGCGAGCGCGGCCGAGGCGCCGATGAGTGCCGGGATGTCGCCGTCGACTTCCGGATTCAGCGACAGCACGGTGGCGATGATCTGCACCTCGTTGCGCATGTCTTCCGGGAACAGCGGGCGGATCGGGCGATCGATCAGGCGCGAGGTCAGCGTTTCCTTTTCGGTCGGGCGACCTTCGCGCTTGAAGAAACCGCCGGGGATGCGGCCGCCGGCGTAGAACTTTTCCTGGTAGTCCACCGTCAGCGGGAAGAAATCGGTGCCTTCACGCACCGACTTCGCGCCGACGACCGACACGAGTACCACCGTGTCGGACATCTTGACCACCACCGCCCCGCTGGCTTGGCGGGCGATCTCACCCGTTTCCAGGGTGACATCATGATTACCGTACTTGAACGACTTGACTGTCTTGGCCACGAGGCGGTTCCTTTGGGTGATCGATTAGCGACGGAGGCCGAGTTTCTCGATCAGCGCCTTGTAGCGCGCGCTATCGTTCTTCTTCAGATACGCCAGCAGACGGCGGCGCGAGTTGACCATGGTGATCAGACCGCGGCGCGAGTGGTGATCCTTCGCGTGCGCCTGGAAGTGCGGCGCGAGCACGTCGATCTGGGCGGAGAGCAGCGCGATCTGGACTTCCGGCGAACCGGTGTCGTTCGGCTTGCGGCCGTGTTCGGCGATGATCTTGGCGGATTGTTCAGCAGTCAGTGCCATGTGTGCATTCCTGAAACGGGACGAGGCCGCACGGCGCCAGATACGCGCTGTCGGTCTCAAGAGTGGTTGATGGGCGAAGGAGGCCGCGCATTCTAGGGGCGGGACGAAGTCTTAACAAGCAAACCGGCGTGAAATCGCCCGGATGGTTCAGGCAGTTGCCATCAAACGGTCAGCGCGCAGGATGCCGTGGTCGACCCGACCGAGCCCGACAAAGCCCGCCGCGTCGGCATACAGGCGATAGCGGCCATCGACTTCGGCCCGGTCGGCGACACGGCGGCCGAAACACAGCTCGGCGTATTCCGGGTCGGCCAGCACGATCGGCGGGAACTGCGGCATGGCCTGATCGACGGCGAACACGTGCACGCCCGGGTCGTCGGCGTCGTTCAGCGCGCCCAGCTCGACCATCGGGCGCGATTCGAAGGGACTGACCCACAAGCGCCGCAGCGCCGAAAGGTGCGCCGCCGAACCGAGTGCGCGGCCGATGTCGACGCCCAGGCTGCGGATATAGGTGCCGGAACCGCAGACCACGTCGATGTCGAGCGCTTCAGGCGAATATGCCAGGACATCGATGCGGTCGATCTCGACCTCCCGCTCCGGCACATCGACCTGTTCGCCCTGACGCGCCAGCTTGTACAGGGGCACGCCATCGCGCTTGATCGCCGAATACACCGGCGGCGTTTGCCGGATGCGGCCGACGAAGCCGGCCAGCACCGCATCGAGTTCGGCGCGCGTTGCGGTCGGCGCCGATGCGGTCGCGACGATTTTGCCCTCGCGGTCGGCGGTCGCGGTTTCGGCGCCGAAGGCGATGGTCGTCCGGTACGCCTTGCGCGCGCTCAGCACATGCTGGATGAACTTGGTCGCTTCGCCGAGGAAGATCGGCAACATGCCGGTGGCGAGCGGGTCGAGGGTACCGGCGTGGCCGGCCTTGATCTTGCCGAACCGGTAACGCACGCGCTGCAGCGCCGCGTTCGAACTGAGTCCCGGAGGTTTGTCGAGCAGCACGATGCCGTGCATGCCCGTCAC
>JBGASK010000149.1:0-6114 GCA_044229785.1 Ahniellaceae bacterium | reverse complement strand
GTCTTGCGCGGCGCACGCTTCTTCGCGGGCGCCTTCTTTGCGGGTGCGGCAGACTTGGCTGCGGCCTTGCGCGGCGCCTTCGGCCTGGCCGGCTGGGCGACGGGTTCGGGGACCACCGGCACACGCAGCAGCGCTTCGATGCGTTCGCCGCGGTCGACCGAGTCGTCGTACTTGAAATGCAGGGCCGGCACCGTGCGCAGATCGACGCGGTGCGCGAGTTCGCGGCGGAATTCCCACGCTGCCTCGTTCAGTTCCTTGACCGCCGGCTTGCCCTGATCGCCAACCAGGGCGGTGACGTACACCGTCGCGTGCGCAAGATCGCGCGTGACCTCGACATCGGACACCGACACCGACGGGATCAGCTTCTCGCGCACGGCGTCGTGCACGAGGGCGCCGATTTCGCGGCGCAGGAGCGCCGCGATGCGGTCGGTTCGATGGAAGGTCGCGCGCATGATCGTCGTCCCTTACAGCGTGCGCTGCACTTCGATGCGTTCGAAGCACTCGATCTGGTCGCCGGCCTTGACGTCGTTGTACTGCTTGACGCCGATGCCGCACTCCATGCCGTTGCGCACCTCATCGACCACTTCCTTGAAGCGGCGCAGCGACTCGAGTTCGCCCTGGAACACCACGACGTTGTCGCGCAGCACTCGGATCGGCTTGTTGCGCTTGACCTGACCCTCGATGACCATGCAGCCCGCGATCTGGCCGAACTTCGACGAACGGAACACGTCGCGCACCTGGGCCACGCCGATGATCTCTTCGCGCACTTCGGTGCCGAGCAGGCCGGTCGCGACCTGTTTCACCTGATCGATGACGTCGTAGATGATCGAGAAGTAGCGCAGGTCGAGGCCATTGTCCTGGACGATCTTGCGCGCGGTGCCGTCGGCACGCACGTTGAAGCCGATCAGGACCGCCTTCGAGGCAGCGGCCAGCGTCGCATCGGACTCGGTGATGCCGCCGACGCCGCTGCCGATCACGTTGATCTTGATGGCGTCGGTGCTGAGCTTGGTCAGGGCGTCGCGCAGCGCTTCGGTCGAACCCTGCACATCGGCCTTGACCACGAGATTCAGCGTTCGCATGTCGCCCTGGGTGACGCTCGACCAGACGTCTTCCATCTTGGTCGCCTGCTGCTTCACGAGACGCGTTTCGCGACGCTTCTGTTCGCGTTGCTGCGCCACGTCCTTGGCCAGGCGTTCGTCGGCCACGACGATGAAGTCGTCGCCGGCGTCGGGCACGCCGGAAAGACCGAGCACGACCACCGGAATCGACGGCCCCGCATGCGCGGTCTGACGGCCTGCTTCGTCGAACATCGCACGCACTCGGCCGTAATGGATGCCGCAAACCAGGAAATCGCCCTTGTTCAGCGTACCGGCCTGCACCAGCACGGTCGCGACCGGGCCACGGCCCTTGTCGAGGCTGGATTCGACCACGGTGCCGGTGGCGCGACCGTCGGCGACGGCACGCAGCTCCAGCACTTCGGCCTGCAGCAGAATGGCGTCGAGCAGCGCGTCCACGCCGGTTCCCGCCTTCGCGGACACCGGCACCATCATCACTTCGCCGCCGAAGTCCTCGGCGACGACTTCGTGCTGGATGAGCTCCTGCTTCACGCGTTCCGGATTGGCGTCGTTCTTGTCGATCTTGTTGATCGCCACGACCAGCGGCACCTTGGCGGCACGCGCGTGCTGGATCGCTTCGATCGTCTGCGGCATCACGCCGTCGTCCGCCGCCACGACCAGCACGACGATGTCGGTGAGCTTGGCGCCGCGCGCACGCATCTGCGTGAACGCCGCGTGGCCCGGGGTATCGAGGAAGGAAATCACGCCTTTCGGCGTGTCGACATGATAGGCGCCGATGTGCTGGGTGATGCCGCCCGCCTCGCCCGCCGCAACCTTGGTGCGGCGGATGTAGTCGAGCAGCGAGGTCTTGCCGTGATCGACATGGCCCATGATGGTGACGACAGGCGGACGCGCCGTCTTTTCGCCCTGATCGCCATCCAGCTGCGCGGCCAGCGCCGATTCGGCATCGTTGTCGGTCGCGCGCATCGGCGTGTGGCCGAGTTCCTCGACGACGAGCGCTGCGGTGTCGTGATCGATGCTCTGGTTGATGGTCGCCATCACGCCCATCTTGAACAGCGCCTTGACCACGTCGGCGCCCTTCAGCGCCAGCTTGGTGGCCAGGTCGGCGACGATGATGGTCTCGCCGATCGCGACTTCGCGCACGATCGGTGCGGTCGGGCGCGAGAAGCCCCCCGACACGCCACCGCCGCCACCGCGATCGTTCGAACGGAAATCCGGCTTGCTCGGGCGCGGCTTCTTGCGCGGACGGCGCGAATGGTCGCCCGGCAAGTGCAGTTCGCCCGCGGCGTAACGCGAGGCCGTCGAGTTGTCGTCGTCGCTGGCGTCGGTGACGACCATGCGATGACTGCCCTTGGCGCCCTTGTGGCGATGCGGCGGCTCGCTGCCCTTCGGCGCTTCCTTCGCACGCACGGGCTGCGCCACTTTCTCTTCGGGCTTCTTGGGGGCTTCGTGGTGATGCTTCTTGCCGGCGCGCGCCTCTTCTTCCTCGCGCAGTCGCGCAGCCTCGACCTCGGCGCGCTTGGCCGCTTCGGCCACGGCCTCTTCGGCACGACGGCGCTCGTCCTGTTCGCGGCGCTGCGCCTCGAATTCGGCACGACGCACGGCGTCCATCTCGCTCAGCCGCTTCTGCTCGGCGTCGTTGCGCGCCTTCGATTCGGCCAGCAGCTTCAGCGCATGCTCGCGCTCGGAATCGACTTCCGGCGCGGCCTGCTGCTCTTCGACTTCGCTGCGCTTGACGTAGGTGCGCTTCTGGCGGACCTCGATGTTGACCGTCTTGCCCTTGGCGGCGCCGCTCGACACGGTCAGCTCGCCGACATGCTTGCGCTTCAGCGTGATCTGCTTCGGCGCCGCGGCTTCGACGGTCTCTTCCTTCTTGCCGTGGGTGCGCCGCAGGAAGCCCAGCAGCTTCACCTTCTCGGTGCTGGTGACGACCTGATCCGGACCATTGAATTTCATTCCCGCTTCGGACAGCTGCGCGAGCAGCTTGTCCACGGTCATCCCGAGGACTTGAGCGAGCTGGCGTACGGTGACATCGGACATGCTTTGCCTCTTTGCGGCTTTCGCTGCGGCAGAATTACTGGAACCACGGCGCACGCGCCGCAAGGATCAAGGCGGCGGCGCGTTCGGCGTCCATGCCCTCGATGTCGGTGATCTCGTCGGCCGCGAGTTCCGCCAGGTCTTCCTGGGTGCGGATGCCGCGTTCGGCCAGCGCATAGGCCGTGGCTTCGTCCATGCCGTCGAGCGCAAGCAGGTCGTCGGCCGGCTTGTGCGACTCGAGGTCTTCCTCGGCCGCGATCATCTGCGTCAGCAGCGAATCGCGCGCACGGGCGCGAAGCTCGGCAACGATGTCCTCGTCGAACTCTTCCACCGACAACAGCTCGCTTTCCGGCACGTAGGCGATTTCCTCGATCGAGGAAAAACCTTCCTGCACCAGGATCGACGCGATTTCGGCGTCGACTTCGAGCTTCTCGACGAACAGCAGGCGCGCCGCTTCCTGCTCGGCTTCGCTCTTCTGCTGCACCTGGGCCTGGGTCATCACGTTGAGCTGCCAACCGGTCAGCTTGCTGGCGAGGCGCACGTTCTGGCCGCCGCGACCGATGGCCTGCGAGAGCTTGTCTTCGGCGACCGCAACATCCATCGAGTGCTTGTCTTCATCGACGATGATCGACTGCACTTCGGCCGGCGCCATCGCGTTGATGACGAACTGCGCCGGATTGTCGTTCCACAGGATGATGTCGACGCGCTCGCCGTTGAGTTCGTTCGACACCGCCTGCACGCGCGAGCCGCGCATGCCGATGCAGGCGCCGATCGGATCGGTGCGATGGTCGTTGGCTTTCACCGCGATCTTGGCGCGGTCGCCGGCGTCGCGGGCACAACCCATGATGGTGACCAGCCCCTGGCCCACTTCCGGCACTTCGAGCTTGAACAGTTCCATCATGAATTCGGGCGCGGTACGCGACACGAACAATTGCGGACCGCGCGCTTCCAGGCGCACGTCGTGCAGGTAGCCGCGCACGCGGTCGCCGGCGCGCACGTTCTCGCGCGGGATGGCCTTGTCGCGCGCGATGAAGGCTTCGGCATTGCCGCCGAGGTCGAGATAGACGGCGCCGCGCTCGACGCGCTTGACGATGCCGGTGACCAGTTCGCCGATGCGATCGCGATAGGCGTCGACCACCTGGGCACGCTCGGCTTCGCGCACGCGCTGCACGATGACCTGCTTCGCGGCCTGCGCGGCGATGCGGCCGAACTCGGCGTTTTCGACCTGTTCTTCGATGAATTCGCCGACCTGGATGTCGGGATTGCGATCGACCGCGTCCATCAGGCGTTCCTGACGGTCCGGCGATTCCATGACCACGTCGTCGGCAACCACTTCCCAGCGACGGAAGGTCTCGTATTCGCCGGTGTTGCGATTGATCGAGACGCGCATCGCGACGTCCTGGTCGATGTAACGCTTCTTCGCGGCGGACGCCAGCGCGGCTTCCATCGCATCGAAGATGACACTGCGCGCCACACCTTTCTCGTTGGCGACCGCGTCCACGACCATCAGCATTTCTTTGCTCATCACTGCGCTCCAAGGCACGCTTCCGCGCGCCGACGTGATCAAGATGTTTTCTTCTTGCCCTTGCCCGGCTTCGCGCCCGTCGGCTTGGGTGCCGGGTCGATGGCCGAAAAATCGGGTACCAGCTTCGCTTTCTCGATGTTCGCGTGGGCGATCGACACTTCCGCGCCATCCAGTGCGAGCACGATGGCGTCGCCGTCGACGCGCACGATCCGGCCCTGGAAACGACGACGGCCGTTCACCGCCAGATTCACGCTGACCTTGGCGCTTTCGCCAACGAAACGCGCGAATTGTGCGGGCGTGAACAGAGGCCGATCGAAACCGGGCGACGAGACTTCCAGCGTGTAGCGCCCCGAAATCGGATCGTTCACGTCCAGCGCCGCGCTGACTTCCTTGCTCACCGCTTCGCAGTCGTCGACGGTCACGTGTCGACCTTCGACATCGATGTAGACGCGCACCAGACCGCTGCCGCGGCTGGCGACGAATTCGACGCCAAGACACTCCAGTCCCAGCGATGCCACCACCGGTTCGAACAATCGAGTCAGCTGTTCCGCGTTCATCTCGCTCCTGACGTGCAGGACTCCAGAAACAAAAATGGGCCCGAAGGCCCATCGCATCGTGCACGGTTCGCGTCCGTGCGCCGCGCACCGCGACCGGGGGTCGCGCATGCGGTGCGAATGAAAAGGGCCTCCGAAGAGGCCCTTTCCAAAGATCGTTGGTAGCGGGGGTAGGATTTGAACCTACGACCTTCGGGTTATGAGCCCGACGAGCTGCCAGACTGCTCCACCCCGCATCAGGCGACGCGCACTATAGTGATGCGCGTTCTGCAAAGCAACAAAAAAGAATCGGCGGATTCAGCTCGCAGCCACGGCCGACAGGCACCACGTCATCAGCGGACCGCCGAAGATGCCGAGGCCGATCAGCGCCAGCACATTGGCGGCAAGCACGAGGCGGAAGCCGGCATCGGGCTGCGCGATGACGGGTGCGTGCGCCGCAGGTTC
Source organism: Ahniellaceae bacterium (assembly GCA_044229785.1). Taxonomy (GTDB): domain Bacteria; phylum Pseudomonadota; class Gammaproteobacteria; order Xanthomonadales; family Ahniellaceae; genus JADKHK01. The sequence continues at coordinate 478 of JBGASK010000149.1, read as the reverse complement.
GTCGAAATACATGACCTTGATGACGCGCAGGTAGTAGAACGCGCCGACCACCGCGAACAGGCCGCCGGCAATCGCGAGCCACAAGGCATCGGCACGGATGACCGCCTTCAGTACCTGCAGCTTCGCCAGGAAGCCGACGAACAGCGGCACGCCGGCAAAAGACGCCATCACCACCAGCATCAGGAAGGCATAGAACGGATTGCGCTGGTTGAGTCCGCGGAAGTCCTCGATCTCCTCGGCTTCGAAACCCGAACGCGACAGCAACACGATCAGTCCGAACGCCGCGACCGTCGTGATCGAATACGTGGTGGCGTAGAACAGCGCCGCGCCGAATCCGTCGGCACCGCCGCCGATGATGCCGAGCAGCAGGAATCCGACATGCGAAATCGTCGAGTAGGCGAGCATGCGCTTGAGATTGGTCTGCGCGATCGCGACGACATTGCCGATGACGAGCGACAACACCGCCAGCACCGACAAC
>JBGASK010000031.1:0-26196 GCA_044229785.1 Ahniellaceae bacterium | reverse complement strand
CATCGCCCAAGCGTAGCGGGCGTGGCGGCGAAATGTTTCGGTGTCGCCGTCAAATCGCGACAATGAAGCCATGAAACCCGCCGCCCGCCACGAACTGTTCCAGCGCCTGCGCGAACTGGATCCGCATCCGACCACCGAACTCGTCCATACGACACCGTTCGAACTGCTGATCGCCGTGATCCTGTCGGCGCAGGCGACCGATGTCGGCGTCAACAAGGCCACGCGCAAGCTCTATCCGGTCGCGAATACGGCCGAGAAAATGCTCGCGCTCGGCGAAGAAGGGCTGAAGCGCTACATCGCCACGATCGGCCTGTTCAACGCGAAAGCGAAGAACGTCATCGCGACCTGCCGCATCCTCGTCGAGCAGCATGGCGGCGAGGTGCCGCGCGACCGTGAGGCGCTGGAAGCCTTGCCCGGCGTCGGTCGCAAGACCGCAAACGTGGTGCTGAACACGGCCTTCGGCGAGCCGACGATGGCGGTCGACACCCACATCTTCCGCGTCGCCAACCGGACCGGACTGGCGAAAGGCAAGACGCCGCTGGCGGTCGAGAAGGGTTTGCTGAAGAACGTGCCGCCCGAATTCCTGAAGGACGCCCACCACTGGCTGATCCTGCACGGCCGCTACGTCTGCAAGGCGCTGAAACCGCAGTGCCCGACCTGCGTGATCCGCGACCTGTGCGCCTTCAAGCCGAAGACGCCGGGTGTTCCGCCCGGGCCCTGACGAAAGACAGGACCGGCCGCTTGTAATGGATCGGGTGCAGTGGCGGTCTAATGCGCCGACCGGTGACCTCGCGCAGTTGTCGCGCAGGGTCGACCGGCGTAAGTTCGGCCGGGCCTGGCGCCGCATCCTGCGGCCCTGCATCCGGTGCCGCGGCAGCGGCGGCGTGGGCGGGCGTATCCCGTCTTGATCAAACTCCGTGGAGCGTTCCATGTCCAAGAAAATCATCCAGTCCCTGTCGGTGGCGGTCGGTGCAGCGCTGTTGGGTTCCGTGGCTGTCGTCAATGCCGGCGACTTGTTCCGCGTCAACGACCTCGGCTTCGGCTACCAGCTGACCGGCGAAGAACACGCCGAAGGCAAGTGCGGCGAAGGCAAGTGTGGTGAAGCCAAGACCGCCGACGCCAACGCCGCCGACGCCAAGGCCGAGGAAGGCAAGTGCGGCGAGGGCAAATGTGGCGAAGGCAAGTGCGGCGACGACAAGGCCGCCAAGGCCGACGGCGAAGGCAAGTGTGGCGAGGGCAAATGCGGCGAAGGCAAGTGCGGTGGCGACAAGGCTGCCAAGGCCGATGGTGAAGGCAAGTGCGGCGAGGGCAAGTGCGGCGAGAAGAAAGCCGAAGAAGCCCCGAAGCAGTAAGCCGATGAATGCCGGCCCCTCGATCTCTGCGCATGCGCCGATCGCGGGTGCCGGCCTGGGCCTGCGGCGCGGCCTGCTGACGCCGCTGGAATCGGTCGCGCCGGGCGCGATCGATTTCATGGAAGTCGCACCCGAAAACTGGATCGGCGTCGGCGGTCGTCTCGGCCGCCGATTCCGCAGCTTCACCGAGCGCCATCCGTTCTCGGCGCATGGCCTGTCGCTGTCGATCGGCGGTCCCGAGCCGCTGGACGAAACCTTCCTGCTGAAGCTGCGTCGGTTCCTCGACGAACACGGCATCCGCAGTTACAGCGAACACCTGAGTTATTGCAGCGACCACGGCCATCTCTACGACCTGATGCCGATTCCGTTCACGGAAGCCGCCGTGCGCCATTGCGCCACCCGCATCCGCCAGGTGCAGGACGTGCTCGGCCGCCGCATCGCGATCGAGAACGTGTCCTTCTACACGCCGCTGGCCGGCGAGATGAGCGAACGCAACTTCGTTCGCGCCGTGCTCGCCGAAGCCGATTGCGACCTGCTGCTCGACGTCAACAACGTGCACGTCAACAGCGTCAACCACCGCTACGACGCGGTCGAATTCATCCGTGCGATGCCGGCCGACCGCGTGGCGCAGTTCCATATCGCCGGTCATTACAACGAAGCTGCGGACCTGATCGTCGACACCCATGGCGCGGCCGTCATCGAGCCGGTGTTCGATCTGCTCGCCGAGGCCTATCGATGCTTCGGCGCGAAACCGACCCTGCTCGAACGCGATTTCAATTTCCCGCCGGTCGCGGAGCTCGTTGCCGAACTCGATCGCATCCGCGCCTTGCAGGCGCAAGCGCCCGCGATGCCGGCGCCGGTGCAAGCCGATGTCGCTTGATGCCGAGGCCACGCTGGCGCTGCAGCGCGAATTCGCGCGCCATCTGCGCGATCCGGACCTGTTTCCGCCGCCGGAAGGCTTGGAAGAACGACGCCTGAAGATCTATCGCGAGCTGTTCTACAACAACATCGAAGGCCTGTTGGCTACGAATTTCCCGGTGATCCGCAAGCTGCTCGGCGACATGCGCTGGCATCGTCTGGTGCGCGACTTCTATCGCGAACACGCCTCGCACACGCCGCTGTTCACCGAGATCGGGCGCGAGTTCCAGCGCTATCTCGAAACGCGCGTGGACGCCGGTCGCGGCGATCCGCCGTTCCTGACCGAGCTCGCGCATTACGAATGGGTGGAACTGGCCTTGTCGCTGGACGAACGTGACGTCGCCGACATCGAGCACGATGCGGCCGGTGATGTCGTCAATGCGGCGCCGGTGTTGTCGCCGCTGGCCTGGCGCTTCAGTTATCGCTGGCCAGTGCATCGGCTCGGTGCCGAGTACCAGCCGACACAGGCACCGCAACAGCCGACGCATCTCGTCATCGTGCGCAGCCGCCGCGACGAGATTTCCTTCCTCGAATTGAGCCCGCTCGCGAACGTGCTGCTCGATTCTCTGAAAGAACATTCCGGCGTGTCCGGTCTAGCGCTCGCAGAAGCACTGGCCGACGCGTTGCCGCAGTATCCGCGCGCGCAGATCGTCGACGGTGCCTGCCACAGCCTGCGCGAGTTCCGGCAACGCGACATCGTGCTCGGCACCGTCATCGACAGCTGACGCGCTTCGCGTCCAAAAGGGGAATGCCATGTTCAACCTCTCCCGTCTCGTCGACCTGTGGAGCGATCTGGTCGCGCGCCTGCGTGCGGTCGGCGAAGTCGTGCCGCGTCTGATCCTGCGCCTGATCATGGGCTGGGAATTCTTCGAGGCCGGACGCGAGAAGCTGCATGGGGAGAACTGGTTCGCCGACATCCAGTCGAGCTTTCCCTATCCGTTCAATGTGGTGCCCGCGAATCTCAGCTGGAACATCGCGACCGGCTTCGAACTGGTCGGCGCGGTGGCGCTGTGGATCGGCTTCGGCACGCGCTTCTTCGCGTTCAGCCTGCTGGTGCTCACCTTCGTTGCCACGGCCGCAGTGCATTGGCCGGACATGTGGTCGATGTGGAGCGACCTGCTGAAGGGCTACGCGATCTCCGACAAGGGCCACGGCAACTTCAAGCTGCCGCTGCTGTTCGTCGTGATGCTGCTGCCGCTGATCTTCAACGGCCCCGGCAAGCTGAGCCTCGATCACCTCGTCGCGACATGGTTCGGCGCCGAAACCTGGCCGCAACCCAACAACGACCTCTACGCTTGGTCCCTCGGCGCCCTCGTCTTCGCGATTCCCTTCCTCTTCCTCATCCCCGTCCTCGGCTTCGCCCTCATCGGCCTCGCGCTGCTGCTCGCCGGCTTCCAGCGGTTCGTGCGGGGGTGGCCTTGACCTCGCCGCCAATCGCGTCACAGACTCTGAAGACAGCCCCGGTTTGTCGATGAATTGAAGGGGATGGATGATTGTTTCGGAGGATTCAATGCACTGTTCGACCCATGAAGATTCACCTGCGATGGGCATCTGTGCGAACTGTGGCCGCGGTGTTTGTCGGCGGTGTGGAGCGGACTCGGTCGGCATTCTTGCGTGTTCCCCAACGTGTGCCGATGCAGCAAGTCAGCTTCGAAAGGGTATGCAGATCATTCTGCTCAAGTCCCAGCGGATGGCGATGGTGAGCGCTTGGTTGTGCTGGCTGTGCGGCTTCGTGTTCCTGACCTTCGGACTGCTTGAATCTGTTAGGGGACGTGGATTGATCTCCATATTCCTGATCCTTTGCGGTTTCATCTTCGTGGCGATTGGCTTTGCCTATGCGAAGTCTTCCAAGCGAGGTCGCTAGCCGGGTCTTATGCCGATAACGACCGTGAAGACCGAATACGATCTCTCGAAGATGAAATCGCGCCGCAACCCATACGCGGCCAAGTTGAAGAAGCCGGTGTCGATGCGCTTGTCCGAAGACGTGCTGACCTACTTCAAGGGCATGGTCCACGAATCCGGCGTGCCGTACCAGAGCCTGATCAATCTCTACTTGCGCGACTGCGTGTTGAAGCATCGCAAGGTGCAGGTCGCCTGACCGAGTGTCAAGTCCTGACGACTCGTCTGATTGATCGCTGTCACGATGCGCTGAACGAATCCCGCTTCGCGCGCAGGCGTTCGTCGCGTTCGGCTTCGTCGCGGTGCAGGCGGAACTGGCGGAATTCGTGGCGGGCGCGGGAGGCGTCGGCTTCGCGGACGGCGTCGCGGTGCGCGGGTGCGGGCACGAGGTCGATGCAGTCGACGGGGCAGGGCGGCAGGCAGAGTTCGCAGCCGGTGCAACGGTCGGCGATGACGGTGTGCATGCGCTTGCTGGCGCCGACGATGGCGTCGACCGGACAGGCCTGGATGCATTTGACGCAGCCGATGCATTCGTCCTCGCGGATGAAGGCCAGACGCATCGGCGCTTCCTCGCCGCAGTCCGGGTCGAGCGCCAGTTCGGCGCGATCAAGCAAGGCGGCGAGCGCGCGAATGCCGGTCGCGCCGCCGGGCGGGCAACGATTGATCTCGGCCTCGCCCGCTGCAATCGCTTCGGCGTAGGGCTTGCAGGCCGGATAACCGCAGCGCGTGCATTGCGTCTGCGGCAAGAGCGCGTCGATGCGGGCGATCAGGTCGGAGTCACTCATGCCGCGATTATCGATGCTGGGCCGGTCCGCGCGCGAGCATCATCGGTGCATGCTCGGCCCGGTCACGACGCTCACGCCGACTCGAGTATCGTGAGCCGCCATGGATGTCTTCTACACCCACCATTTCGTGCTGCCCTTGCCCGACGGTCATCGCTTCCCGATGGCCAAGTATGCGCGCTTGTACGAACGTGTCGCCACGCAGGCCGGCGCGCTCGGACTCGTGCTGCATGAACCCGAAGCCGCCAGCCGCGCCGACCTGGAACGAGCCCATGACGCCGACTACGTGGCGCGGGTCGTCCGCGGCGAACTGACGCAACGCGAATTGGGCCGCATCGGTTTCCCGTGGTCGCCGGGGATGGTCGAGCGCAGCCGACGCTCGTCGGGCGCCACCGTCGCGGCCCTGCGTTCGGCGATTCGCGACCGCGGCTTCGCAGTCAATCTCGCCGGCGGCACGCACCATGCGCATCGCGATCGCGGCGGCGGGTATTGCGTCTTCAACGATGCCGTCGTCGCCGCGCGCCACGCGCAGGCGCACGGTCTCGCGCGGCGCGTGCTGGTCGTCGATCTCGACGTGCATCATGGCGACGGTACCGCGTCGATCTGTGCCGATGATCCGAGCATCTACACCTTCTCGATGCATGGCGCGCGCAACTACCCGAGCATCAAGCCGGCCGGCGACCTCGACGTGCCCTTGCCGGACGGTTGCGGCGACGACGAATATCTGGCGCTGCTGCGCATGCATCTGCCGCTCGCGATTGCGCGAAGCGGAGCCGACGCGGCGATCTACCTGGCCGGCGCCGATCCATATGCGGGCGATCGCCTCGGTCATCTGGCGCTGAGCAAGGCCGGGCTCGCGGAGCGCGACCGCAGGGTCCTGAGCCAATGCCGGACCGCGGGGTTGCCGGTCGCCATCGCCATGGCCGGCGGCTACGCCGAGCAGGTCGAGGACATCGTCGACATCCATGAAGCCACCGTGCGCACGGCTGCACGGCTGTGCCCAACGTCATGACGAGCGCGGCTTAAACCTTTTTGCGCCGGCGCACATCAGATGCGCCATGATGTTCGCCATCAATCCACTGCCCAAAGCTTCCGTGTCCCACGCGATGCCCGCGGAATCTGCCGACCACGCCCTCGTCCGCGCTGCTGCCGACGGCGACCGGCATGCGTTCGAGCGGTTGTACCGTCGGCATTCGGCGCGTGTCTTCGCGGTCATCCTGCGCCTGCAGGGCGGTGACCGCGCCCGCGCCGAAGACCTGACGCAAGACGCTTTCGTGCGTGTCTGGCAGAAGCTGCCGGAATTCCGCTTCGAGAGCGCATTCTCGACCTGGTTGCATCGCCTCGCGGTGAATACCGCATTGATGGCGCTGCGCTCGGCGCGCGGCGAACCCGGTGCCGACGAGGACGTGAGCGATCCCGAGTTCCATCTCGCCGACGGCATGGCACGCCTGCCCGACCTCGGCATCGACCTCGACAAGGTCATCGCCAAGCTGCCGCCGCGCGCGCGCGCCGTGCTCGTGCTGCACGATGTCGAGGGCTGGAAACACGAAGAAATTTCCGACGAGCTCGGCATGGCCGTCGGTTCATCCAAGGCGCAGTTGCATCGCGCCCGCAACCTGTTGAAGCAATGGCTCGGAGGTCCCCATGGACGAGCTTGAATATCGGCGTCTGCTGAAGACGCTGCCGCACGCGATCGAACCGGATCGCGACCTGTTTCCCGGCATTGCCGCGCGCCTTGAAACGCGTGCGGTGGCGAAGTCGCAGCGGCGCGGATTGTTTCCGTTTGCGGCTGCAGCAGGCTTCACGGCCGTCGCCATCGCCGCGGGCTGGATGGCTTTGCAGCGTGCACCGGGCGAGATGCCTGCGCCGACCGTGGCCGAATCCGCCCCGATGATGTTGCGCGAGGCGCGTGCGCTGCGTGCCGAATTCGATGCGGCCCTGGTTGCCGGCACGGCGAACCGGTGGACGCAGGTGCGCGAACAGGCCGATCCGCGTTTCGTCGCCGCCTGGACCGAACTGGACGCCGCCGAGGCCGAATTGTCCGAAGCGCTGGAACAGGACCCGAATGCCCGCTTCCTGTTGAATCGATTGAAACAGGTGCAGGAACAACGCCTGCATCTCACCCAGAAAGCCCTTTCCGCATGAACCCGATGATGGAGTTTCCGATGAGCACTGCGATGTCCGTTTCGTTCCGCCCGAAGTTGCTGGCTGCGCTGGTGATGACGGTGTTGTCCGCGCCCCTGCTGGCTGCGACGCCGATTGCCGAAACCGCGGCGCCGCTCGATGCGCGCGGCAGCTTCGAGGCATCCAACGTGCGCGGCCGCATCAGCGTCACCGCCTGGGATCGCAACGAGGTGAGCTGGAGCGGTTCGCTCGGCTCCGGCGCGAAGCTCATCGTCGAGAAAAGCGCGACGCGGGTGTCGCTCCGCGTCGAATCCGAGAACGGCAGCAGCTGGACCGGCTGGAACAAGGGGCCGCGCGAAGACAGCGTGCTGGTCGTCAAGGTTCCGGCGAGCGCATCGCTGGATCTCTCCGCGGTCAGCGCCAACATCGACGTGACCGCGATGCGCGGTTCGGCCTCGATCGAAGCGGAGTCGGTCAGCGGCGAAGTGAGCCTGCGGGCGTCGAGCACCGACAAGCTGGAGATTTCCAGTGTCTCCGGCGACGTGAGTTTCGAAGGCCAGGCCGGCCGCGTCGATGCCGAAACCGTCAGCGGCGACCTGCGCATCAGCGGTGCCTCCGGCGACGTGTCGGTGGAAACCGTGTCGGGCAGCGCCATCGTGCGTGCGACGACCGTCACCGAATTCGAGGCCGCCTCGGTCTCCGGCGACATCGATTTCGAAGGCGCACTCGCCGCGAACGGCCGCATGGATGTCGAGAGCATGAGCGGCGATGTCAGCATCACCTTGCCGGCGAACACCAGCGCGCGGGTGACGGCCGAAGCCTTCAGCGGCGACTTGAGCAACGCCTTTGGCCTGACGGTGGAAGACGAAGACGGTCCGGGCTCGACGATGCACGGCAAGATCGGTGGCGGCAGCGCCAGCATCGAGATCGAATCGTTCAGCGGCGATGTCGATCTGCGCTCGCGCTGAGCCGCAGCTTCAGGCGCACGAAAACGAAGCCCGCCGTTTGGCGGGCTTCGTTCTTGCGGAATGCGTGTGTGGTGAAATCAGAGGTCTTGCTTGTAACGCACGTAGGGCGTGCGCGCCGAGGTTTCGCTGAGCGTGCGTTCGGCCGGCGTCGGTTCTTCGTTCGTGGACTTGCCGACGACATTGCGCGCACCGACCGTCAACTCGCCGCGCCACGGCGTGCGCCAGGACACGCCGACGTCAATGCCGCTCCAGTAGCTGTTCGGATATCCGGGTTGTTCGTTCAGGCGATTCACGCGGCCGGTCACGTTGCCGCTGAAGGCGCCGTAATTCATGCCGACATCGAGCATGGCCTGCTGCAGGTCGAACACCGGCGTCGCGCTGCCGCTGCGCAGGCGCAACTGGTGCAGCGCGGCGTTCAACTGCACGGCGGATTCCGCAGTCAGGCGCCACTGCGAATTCAGCCCCACGCCCTGCGCTTCGCCGCTCATGCCGGGCAGCAGCGGTTGCGCGCCCAAGGCCGACAGGCTGAGATCCTGCGCCGTGGCGTAAGGCACGTTCAAGTGTTCGCCGGCGTTCGGCAGCAACCACGAAAAACCGTAGGCCAGCGACAGATCGAAGCGTTCGCCGCGCCACTGTGCGCCGGTGCCCGCAGTCGCGACGCGACCCGGCAGTTCCAGTTGCACCGTGCCTTGCATCAGGCAATCGCGGCCGAATGCACCCACGCGCAACAGGCCGGAAGCTTCCGCACACCAGGGCAAGGTCGCCAGATTGTCGTTGTGGGCGGTATCGACACCGAGTCCGGCGCCGAGACTGATGCGACCGTTGCGATCGAAGACGACACCCGTGGCGGCATCGTTCGTGCCCTGCGACAACGGCGACACCAGCGCTTGCGCCGGCACGAGTTCGTTGCTCAGACGCAGGCTCGGACGTGCCGACCAGATCTGCTGCGGTTCGTCTGCGCGGGCAGGCGACATCGCCAGCGCGGAAAGCGCCAGAGTCATCGCAACAGCCAGTGGAGCGCGAACGCGTTTCATGTTCTTCCTCGGGACCCGCATGAGACCTTGCCCGGGGCCGGTCGGTTCCCTCCGATCCGGTCGCATGCTGAATTGAGCCCGAGTTTACAAGATTTCCGCAAGTCCCGGAATGGGCTGGATTTGGCAGTTCGGATCACTGGGCGCGCTGCGGTGCAGCATTCAGCATGCCGCTGGCGAACACCTGCTCCAGGTCGATGCCGTCGAAACGGTAGTGCTCGTTGCAGAACTCGCAGGTGACCGCGACCTGGCCTTGTTCGGCCAGGACCGAGAAACATTCCTCGCGCCCGATCGTGCGCAGCATGCCGGCGACGCGGTCGCGCGAGCAGCGGCACTGGAAGCGCACCGGGTGCGCGTCGAACAGGCGCAGGTCGTCTTCGTGATAGAGCCGATGCAGCAGTTCGGTGGCGTCGAGCCGCAGCAGTTCCTCGGCCTGCAGCGTGTCGGCGAGGATCTTCGCGTGTTCGAAGGTGATGGCGTCGCGTTCGCGTTCGGTCCCGCCTTCGGCCGGAATCTGCTGGATCAGCAGGCCGGCGCAGGTGCGGGCGTCGGAGGCCAGATAGATCGCGGTCGGCAGCTGCTCGGATTGCGCGAAATAGGCTTCGAAACTGCGCGCCAGACGATCGCCTTCCAGCGGCACGAGGCCTTGGTAGCGCGTGCCGCTTTCCTGGCGTTCGATGGTGATGGCGAGCACCGCGCCGGGCAGTTCGTCGGGTCGCAACGACTGCGATGCTGCATCGTCGCCCCAGCGCGCGAGTCCGCGCATCCGGCCTTCGGCCGTGCATTCGGCGAACACCAGCGGCAACATCGGCGAGGCTTTCAGCTGGACCGAGACATGGCCGGCGAGCTGGATGTCGCCCGCGAACAAGGCCGTTGCGGCGGTGACCTCGCCGAGCACCTGCGCGACGGCGTCGGGGTAGTCGTCGCGGCCGAGAATCTGGCGCCAGCTGTGTTCGAGCCGCACAATGACGCCGCGCACGCCTGCGCCTTCGAACAGGAAACGACGGATGCCTTCGGGATCGACGGGAGCAAACAGGGAATCGTTCATGGCGCGCATTATGCCCGAGTCGCCCTGATGGCCGCGGCCCGCAAACCCTTGTGGCGCCGCGTATTGCGGCTCGGTCTGCTGCTCGCGCTGTTGTTCGTGGTGCTGTCGACGACGCTGGTGATCGCGTTGCGCTGGTTGCCGCCGCCGACGACCGCCTTCGTCATGGCCCGGCGCATCGACGGCTGGACCGGTGCTGCCGCGAATATTCCCATCCGCCGCGACTGGGTGGCGCAGTCGAAGATCGCGCCCGAGATGTTCCTGGCCGTGGTCGCGGCCGAAGACCAGCGCTTTCCCGATCACTACGGTTTTGATCTGCAGGCGATCGAGCAGGCGCTCGACGACCGCGAACGCGGCAAGGTACGCGGCGCCAGCACGATTTCGCAGCAGGTCGCGAAGAATCTGTTCCTGTGGTCCGGGCGCAGTTGGGTGCGCAAGGGGCTCGAAGTCTGGTTCACCGGCCTGATCGAACTGTGCTGGCCGAAGCGACGCATCCTCGAGGTGTACGTGAACATCGCCGAATTCGGCGACGGCGTATACGGCGTGCAGGCCGCCTCGAAACAGCATTTCGGCCGCGACGCAGCGCGCCTCGATGCGTCGCAGGCGGCGCGGCTCGCCGCCGTGCTGCCGAACCCGAAGCACTACAGCGCCGCGCGACCGGGACCGTATGTGTTGCGCAGGCAACAATGGATCGAACGGCAGATGCGCCAGCTCGGCGGGCGCGACTATCTGGCGCCGTTGCTGGCCGATTGAGTCGCACGCAGCACACCCATCACGAGCAGCAGTGCGACGAGTTGTGCACCCACGAACATCGGCAGGCTGGCCGGCGCGATGCCTGCGAACGTGTCGCTGAACATGCGTGCGACGGTGACCGCCGGATTGGCGAACGATGTGCTCGCGGTGAACCAGTACGCAGCGAAAATGTAACCGCCCACGCGCGCCGCGATGCTGTCGAGGCTGGCCTTGCCGGACAGCGCAATCAGCGCGAGCAGGCCGCTGGTCGCGACGATCTCGCTGATCCAGAGTCCGACCGATGCACGCGGTTTGCCGCTGAGCTGCAGCAGTACCAGGTCGAACATCGCGTGGGCCAACACGACACCGGCGATCGCGCCGGCGAATTGTGCGGCGAGCATCCCCGGCCACGGCGCCGCCGTCGTCTCGCCGCGCAGCCGCTGCATCAGCGTCACCAGCGGGTTGAAGTGTGCGCCCGAGATCGGTCCGAGTGTCGTGATCAGCACGTACAGCCCGAAACCGGTGGCGAGTGCATTCGCCAGCAGCGCAATGGCCGTGTTGCCGCCCGACAACTTTTCGCCCATCACGCCGGAACCGATGACGATGGCGAGCAGCGTTGCGGTGCCGCCGAATTCGGCGGCGAGTGCGCGTCGCGGCGCACTCATGTCGATGCGATCAACGCGAGGACACGACGTTCGATCTCGTCGCGCACGGCGCGGTAGTCGTTCGGCGCCATGTGTTTCGGGTCGGGCAGGGCCCAATCCTCGCGGCGCTTCGCGGGTACCCACGGGCAGTGGTCGCCGCAGCCCATGGTGATGACAGCGTCCCATTCGCCTTCGCCGATCTCGTCCAGCGACTTCGAGGCATGGGGCGACAAGTCGTAACCGCGCTCGGCCATGAACTCGATGGCGCGCGGATTGACGATGCCGGAAGGGCGTGAGCCAGCCGACTCGGCATGCACGGCGGAGCCGCCGTGCATGCGCGCGAAGGCCTGAGCCATCTGGCTGCGATTGCTGTTTTCGACACAGACGAACAACAGGCGTTTCATCGATACGACTCCGTTCAATGCGCCGCGACCGGGCCGCAGCAGGCGGCGCCACGCGCGGCTTTTTCCGCAGTCCTGGCGACGGCTTCGTCCGGGGCGTAATACGTCGTGGCATCGCCATGGGTGTGAAAACTTTCCCAGCGTGTGCCCTGCGGATCTTCGGCCCAGAACTTGTCCGAGCGCGCATAGCAGCAGGTGGTGCCTTGTTCGGCGAGGGCGATGGCATCGGCCGCTTCGAGGCGGTCGCCGATCTCGGTCAATTCCTCGGCGTTCTCCGCCTGCAGGCCGAGATGATCCAGGCCAATGGCGGCCGGCCGCGACGAGATCGCGAAGTTGACGCGTGGGTCGTCGAGCATCCACTTCGCGTAGTCGGGCTTGACGACCTTCGGTTCAACGCCGAACAGCTGGGTGTAGAAGGCGACGTTCTTGCCGATGTGTTCGACATTGAGATGGACATGAAAACGTTTCATCGCTTGCTCCGTTTGGAAGACGGGACCGACGGTGTGCACGCCGTCCCCAATGCGCCCAGCGTTGCGGGGGCACAACCCGCGCCGCTGCAGCAGTTCTCGAGCAGATAGGCCATCAATGCATTCATCGTTTGGAAGTTCGCGCGGCAACGGATGACGCGACCCTCGCGTTCGTCCTCGACCAGACCGGCGTGGCGCAACACGTTGAGGTGTGCGCTCAGCGTGGCGCCGGGAATGTCGAGGGCGTCGCGGATATCGCCGACCGGCAGTCCGTCCGGGCCGGCCTGCACCAGCAGGCGAAAGGCGCGCAGGCGCGAGTCATGGGCGAGGGCGGCAAGACTGTCGATGGCGGCTTGTAATTCCATTATTCGAAATATATGGAAATATAGAATTCGATGCAAGCATGACCTTCGTCATGGTCGCGCGCCGGCGTACACTTGCCGCAGGTTGGGCGATGGAGTTCAGGCGATGGCCAAGGTGCGCGAACTGCTGCTGGCGAAGCCGCCGGCGCTCATTGCCATCCACCCCGACGAGCCGGTGCTGGCCGCGATCCAGAGGATGGCCGACCACGGCATTGGCGCCTTGCTGGTGATGAAGGACGGCGAACTCGCCGGCATCATTTCCGAGCGCGACTACGCGCGCAAAGTCATCCTGCTCGGCCGCTCCTCGGCCGACACGCCGGTCTGGCAGATCATGTCGGCGCCGGTCACCACGGTGTCGCCCGACGACGACACGCAAACCTGCATGCGCCTGATGACCGAACGCAAGTTCCGCCACCTGCCCGTGGTCGACGCCGGCCGCGTCATCGGCATGCTCTCGGTCGGCGACCTGATCAAACACGCGCTCGCCGAGAAGCAGCACGAGATCGATCAGCTGCAGCGATATATCGCGAGCTGAGCGCCTGTCGATGGAACGCCGACGCCATGGCTCATCGTGGGTAGGCTGGGCTGACAAGCCCAGCCGGGGTCGCGATCGAGCTGGGCTTGTCAGCCCAGCCTACGGGCTAGACGGACTCACTACTCCTCGACGTGAAACCAATGCCACGGCTCGTAGATGACGCCGTGGCGATTGTCGCGCGGGTAGGACAGGCGGAAGCCGAACGTGGCCGCGTGTTGTTGCAGCCACGCGAACGCGGGGGTGTGTTCGAAGGCTTCGTCGAGGGCGAGGCAGCCGGGCGTGCCGATGTCGATGGCGCGGCCGCTGTGGTGTTCGCTGTAGCCGGGCACGGCATTGACCGCGAACACCTGATCGACGGCATCGCCGCGCGCGAGCTTGCGTTCGACCAAAGCGCGCTGATGGGGGATCGATCGGAAGGTCGATAGGGATTCGAGCGCGATGCCATCGGCCCGCGCTGCAGTCTGCATCGAACGCCACGCGATCGCTGCGGCCGCGACCAGAAACATCGGGCGACCATCGGGTGCGTGGCCCACGAAATCGAGCCGACGCGGTTCGTCGATGCGTTCGAAGCCGCGCGATTGCGCAATCGCGTCCCATTCGGGCGGGCGTCGTGCGGTTGATTTGAGCGAGAAGTCGTGCCCGCGACCACGATGCCTGGCCGCGACACGGCGTGCATCGACATCGCCCCAGGCCTGAAAACCCAGCGCCGAGGTCATGGCGAGAATGCGGCCGTTCGCATCGACAAAGGCGCGATCCGTGGTGAGGAACGCATCGTCGCCGCGACGACGGATCTGCACATCCAGCCAGCGTCGCCCGCGTGCATCGGGAACGGTGGCTCGCGCGTGCGGAGAACTCGCCTGCGCCGTCGCAATGACGTAGCGACGGCCATTCAGTCGGAAGGGAAAAGGCTTGGACACGGCGCAATGCTACTACTGCAGACGTGTCCAGCCGCGTCGCGCCGACCACCACAGGCCGAGGTTGAACAGGGCGAGCACGATCATGCCGGCCAATCCTGCGGGGCCGCGCAGCAGGTCGCTGCCCGCGACCAGCAGGCCGGCGCCGCCGAGTGCGTTCAAGGTGCCGTGCAGCCAGGCCGGGCCGATCAGGCAGCCCGAGCGCGCGCGAATCCACTCGAAGGCCGGCGAGAGCAGCAGGCAGAACGCGACCATCATCGCGACGCCGACTTCCGGATGATTCGGATAGTTGTGACCGCGCAGCGTCAGCGGCAGATGCCACAGGCCCCAGAAGAAGCCGATCAGCCCTGCACGCGACCAGAATCCCATGGTCGCCAGATGCTGGTGCAGGAAGCCGCGCCAGCCGAGTTCCTCGCCGAACGCGGCGATGGCATTGATGGTCATGCCGGCACCGGCCGCGACCAGGGTCATCTGCACCAGCAGCATCGGCAACAGCATGTCGCCGACCTTCTCCAGTTCCCTGCGCACGAGTGCGTGCTGCTCGGCCGGGACCGAAGTCAGCACGTTGGCGATGAGTCCCTGCGTGTCGAGCGACAGCGACAGTCCGGGCAGCAAGGGCGAGATCGCCATCCACGCGAAGGTGAACAGCATCGGCGCGATCACCGCCACCGCGAGCCAGCGATTCGGTTGCCACCACGGACCGAGACGGGCGACAGGGCGACCCAGCACCCACTTCGTCGTCACCACGGCGGCCAGCGCCGGGCCGAACATGAAGGCGACGGCGACGAGCGTGGCATTCAGATGCAACAACCGGAAGCCGACTTCGGAGAAGGTCCAGCTGAACGCGTAGGCGAGGACCAGGAAAATGACGACGGCGCGATTCATTCGCCGCCCTCGTCGCTGCGTTCGGGGACAGTCGGCATGCGTCCGGACTTGCGCAACGCATCGCGCAGCACGTATTCGATCTGCGCATTCAGGCTGCGCAATTCGTCGTCGGCCCAGCGCTGCATCGCGTCGAGCACGGCGGCATTGATGCGCAGCGGATAAGCCTTCTTCTCGCTCATGGCGTTGCCTTCATCGCGCGGATCCTGCGCTTCAACAGGACCGCGCCAGTCGCGCTCAGCAGCGGCATCGCGATCACGACGAATGTCGCGACGAGCTTGAACGCCGATTCGGGCAACAACAGCAGCGCCATCGGAATCGCGAGCAGCAACGCGCAATGCAGCCAAAGCCCGGCACTGAGAGACGGCGCGAGCTCATTGCGCTGCCGCGGCGTCAACCCTTCGCTCTCGGGCACGATCACGTCGATCCAGCGGCCGCTCTGGGCCATGCGGGCCCACAGCGCCAACGGAGCGGCTGCGACGACCAGAATCGCAGCGGCGACGAGGTGCTCGTCCATCGTCGTGACCTCAGTAGATCGAGCCGGTGTTGACGATCGGCTGGGTGCCGCGTTCGCCGCAGAGCACGACCAGCAGGTTGCTGACCATGGCCGCCTTGCGTTCTTCGTCGAGCTTGACCACGCCTTTTTCGTTCAACTGGTCGAGGGCCATGTGCACCATGCTGACTGCGCCTTCGACGATCTTGGTACGCGCCGCGATGATGGCGCTGGCCTGCTGGCGCTGCAGCATCGCCTGGGCGATCTCGGCGGCATAGGCGAGATGGCTGATGCGCGCTTCCAGCACCTTCACGCCGGCACTGGTGAGGCGCTCCTGGATTTCCTTCTGCAAATGGTCGGCGATCTCCTGGGTGTGGCTGCGCAGCGAGATCGTGTGGCCGTCATGCAGGTCGTACGGGTAGCTGGTCGCGGACTGGCGCAGCGCAGCTTCGGCCTGGACGTGCACGAAGTCTTCGTAGTCGTCGACCGAGAACACCGCCTCGGCGGTATCGACGACCTGCCAGACCACGACTGCGCCGATCTCGATCGGCGATCCTTCGAGGTCGTTGACCTTGAGCTTGTTCGATTCGAAGTTGCGGATGCGCAGGCTCACCGCCTTCTTCGAATAGAACGGATTGGCCCAACGCAGGCCCTCGTCGCGCACGGTGCCGACGTAGCGGCCGAACAACTGCATGACCGCGCCCTGGTTCGGCTGCACCATGAAGAAGCCGAACCAGCAGAAGAACACGACGATGGCGGCCAGCACGGCCGGGATGCGCAGGCCGATGATGAACAGGGTCGGCAGGGCGACGAAGGTCAGGGCGAGCAGGAGCAGCAGCATCGGGATGCCGGCGGCGCTGCTGGCGCGGACTTCATGGATTTCGGCGTTCTGGTTCATGGTTCTCTCCGGGTTGGCGGAGAGAAAGATATCAAAAAGATATCTAATTGCAAGTACCCGCTGCGGCGACGGTCAGCGCTCCTCGAAACTGTCGCAGTACAGGCCCTCGTTTTCGGGCAGGCCAACACAGGTGCTGGGCTGGACCACCGGAATGACGACGCGGGCGCAATGCACTTGGCCGGACGTCGATTCGCAGTCCGCCAGGGAATCATCCGGACTGAGGCCGGCGTCGCCGCGCACGGCCCCGGTGATCGTGGCGGACGGGATCGGCAACGACAGCATGGGTTGCAGCACCAGTTCCAACCGGCCGCGATGGCCCGGCGATACACCCAGCGCCTGCGTGGCGCAACGCAGCGTCTGTCCGCTGGCGGCGCTGCCCTGGACATTGCAGGTCGCGGCCGGCGCGGAATTCGCGGATGACACGTAGCCAAGACCGGCGGGCAATCGCACATCGATCTGCGGCGTGACCGCCGCTGCGTTGCCGGTGTTGAGATAGTGCAACGCAATGGCCGTTTGCGCGCCGCCCGGCGTGAACACGTTCGGGGAACGCGAGATGCCTTGCGGATGCGTCGGTTCGGCACGTTCGACCACCAGTCGCGGTGCCGGTGCGGCGTCGACCGGAATCGTGATGCGCGCGCAGCCTTTGGGGATCGGATCGACGTAGCAATCCGCCGGCGCCGGCTGGTCGGCATTCTCCAATGTCGCGAAAATATCGATCGAACCGGGCACCGGCGTGGCCGGATCAAGATCGAGGAACAGGGCGCCGCCGATGCTGGCGCCGTAGGGTTCGGTGATCGGGTTGTGCAGGGCGGCGGTCATGCAATCCAGGCGCGTCCGGCCGGCGCCGGATGCGACCGGTGTGCACGTCCATCCCGAGGTTGGCGTGGTGAACACGATGCGGTCGTAACTCACGTGGCGCGGCAGATACATGCGAAAGGCCGCGGGTCCATTGTTGACGTTGTAGCCGCGGATGTCGGCGAGAAAGGTCAACGGGCGCTCCGTGCCTGGCACGAAGTAACTCGGGTTGCCCGAGAAGCTCAGGCTCGGTTTCAGCCACGACTCCAGCACCTGGCTGTTTTCCTCCAGGCAACTGTTCCAGTAATCGCAGACGCCATCGGGATCGTGCGGATTGGCCGCATTGCCGGCGGCGCCGCGCAGACTGAACGGCGTGTTTGGCGCCAACGTCGGACTGATGTCGTAGTAGATGCGGATCTGCCCCTGCGGCGGCGGGATCGGCTGGAAGTCGCTGCCGAATTGCGGTGTCGGAATGTCGGCGATCGACACGCAGCTCACGTCCCGTCCGTCCCGAGTGCAGTTCCAGTTGTCGGCGACGAAGCGGGTGATGGTGAAACCGATGGGCACGCGGGTCGTGAAGGTTACCGGTGCGGTGGCGACGCCGCTCTCGTTGGCGATGCCGACGAAGGTGTATGCGGCGTCGTACGTCGAGATGTAAGGCCGCAGGTTCGCCTGCACGACCGGGTGTGCTTCGTGCATGTGCCCGGTGCGGAGCTTCAGCCACAGCGCGGCCTGGGCAGACGGCGCGATGCAGGCGCCGAGGCACGACAGCAGGATCAACCAACGATTGCGGCACGCCATGACGATACCCGGCTCGAGGCAGTGCAGACCACGGTAGGCGCTCGGCCGTCGCCGCGGTACCCCGCGATCACGGGGTTTCGAGTTGCATGCTCTCGATGCGCATGGCGCCGATGCGTTCCAGGCTGGCGTAGTAATCGGCCGGGTCGCCTCGCCCCACCGCCAGCGCGATATGGTCGCTGCCGAAGCCGGGCTGGGCGGCGTCGTAGCTCTGCCAGCGGCCGTCGACCCAGGCCTGCGTCCAGGCATGCGGCACGAACACCTGGCCGCGATGGCCGAAGCGGTCGGCGTACACGAGTCCGATGACGATGCGCGCCGGAATCCCGAGACTGCGCGCCATCGCCGCCAGCAGCACCGCGTGTTCCGTGCAGTCGCCCTCGCGCTGCGCAAACGCCTCGCTGGCGCTGGCGTAACCGACGCGCAGCGACTTGCGGTCGATGCGCCCGCGCACGCTGCGTTCCAGCGCCGACATGCGCTGTGCGGGCGTTCGCGCCGCCGCCGTCGCGCGCTCCGCATGGCGACGAATGGCCGGATCGTCGGCATTGATCCAGGTCGTGCTGGACAGGTCGGCGGGTTGCGGTGCCGGCGTGGCCGTGCGCAGGCTCGTCGGCGTCACCAGCAGCTCGAAGCGGCCCTTGCCGAGCGACAGCCACTCCTGTTCGTCGCCCGGCAGGCCGGCGCCGTCGTCGCGGCGCGCGAACTCGATGCGATAGCGCAGGTTCTGTTCCCGCCAATGCTGGCGCAAGGCTTCCGGCGCGGCGACGAGGGTGAAGTCGTAGACATCGGGGCGGCGCTGCGGCAGCGACACGACGCGGGCATCGGCGCGTTCGATCAGCAGTTCCCGCCCGAACAGCGGCAGGGTGGTGCGCAGCAGTTCGCCATCGGCATCCACATGACTGATCACCCGGATCGGATTCTGCGCGATCGCGAGCAGGTGTTCGATGCGATACGCGTCGAATTCGTGCTCGCCGATGCGCAGGGGCTCCCGTGCCGCCATGCGCGCCTCGGTATCGACGCCTTCGAGCGACGCCGGATTGAACATGCGGTAGCTCAGGCGCTGACCGGGGCGGTCGCGCAACATGCGTTCGCGCAGGCGCACGCCTTCCATCAGCAGGGCGCCTTCGGGCCAGGCGATGTGCCGTTGCGTCGACGCCTTGCCCTGGCGCACGCGCACTCGCACCTGGCCGCCGTCGAGCAGGGTGCCGGACATGCGCAGTTCGGACTCGCCGAGTTTCTGCCTGAAGCTGAAACCGAGCGGCGTGCCGTCCGTCTTCTCGCGGTGGTTCTCCTCGGTGGTGATGGTCAGCGGCACGCCGTTGCGGTTCAGTCGGGCTCGAAAGTATTCGCGGCTTTCGACGACGCCGTCGCGCACTTCGCGGCTGCGCTCGATGTAGCCGATGCGCTGGGCGCCGAGTTTCAATGCGAACCACTCCTGCGTCGGCGCCGCGAGTGCGGTCGTCGAAAAAAACAGCAGCAGGCATAGCCGGCGCAGGGACATGATGAAGTTCTAGCGCAGTTCCGCCCAGAAGACAGCGCCGAAGGTCATGCGCCGAAAGTCACTGCACTGTATCTGCAACCGCGCGCACTACAATCGCGGTTCAGCCTCTCGCCAGGAACGCCCATGATGCCTTTCGGTACGCCACTCACGCCCGCGGCCGTCCGCCTGATGCTGCTCGGCTCGGGCGAACTCGGCAAGGAAGTGGCCATCGCGGCGCAGCGTCTCGGCGTCGAGGTCATCGCGGTCGATCGGTATGCGAACGCACCGGCGATGCAGGTCGCGCATCGCGCGCACGTGGTCCCGATGCTCGATCCGGCCGAGTTGCGCCGGGTCATCGATCTGGAGAAACCGACCCTGGTCGTGCCCGAGATCGAGGCCATCCACACGCCGACGCTGGTGGCGCTGGAAGCGCAGGGCCTGCGCGTGGTGCCGACCGCGCAGGCGACGCGGCTGACGATGGATCGCGAAGGCATCCGTCGTCTCGCCGCGGAAACCCTGGGCGTGCCGACCTCGCCGTACCGATTCGTCGACACGCCGGACGACTACCGTGCTGCGGTCGCCGCGCTTGGGCTGCCTTGCGTGGTCAAGCCGGTGATGAGCTCTTCCGGCAAAGGCCAAAGCATCGTGCGTGCGCCGGCCGAGGTGGACGCGGCCTGGGATTGCGCCCAGTCCGGCGGTCGCGCCGGCGCCGGCCGCGGAATCGTCGAAGGCTTCGTGCCCGTCGACTACGAAATCACCTTGTTGACCGTGGGCCAACGCGACGGCACCGGTTTCTGCGACCCGATCGGCCATTACCAGGAGGAGGGGGACTACCGCGAAAGCTGGCAGCCGCAGCCGATGTCCGACGCGGCGCTCGCCGCGGCCCGCGAGATCTCGCGCAAGGTGACGGATGCGCTCGGCGGCTACGGTCTGTTCGGGGTGGAACTGTTCGTGCGCGGCGACGAGGTGCTGTTCTCGGAAGTCTCGCCGCGCCCGCACGACACCGGTCTGGTCACGTTGATCAGCCAGGATCTGTCCGAATTCGAACTGCATCTGCGCGCCATTCTCGGCTTGCCGATTCCGGTGATTCGTTCGCGCGGGCCGTCGGCGTCGATGGCCATGCTGGCCAGCGGCCACGGCGTGCCGAAGTTCCACGGCGTCGCCGATGCGCTCAGCGAAGCCGACACCGACCTGCGCCTGTTCGGCAAACCCGTGGTCGAAGGCAAACGTCGCGTCGGCGTGGCGCTCGCACGCGGCGACAGTCTGTTCGCGGCCAAGGAAAAGGCGCGCCGTGTCGCCGAACGCATCCGCATCGAGATCGGCTGAGCGGCACGCTCAGTCCGCCCGCAGGCGCCAGGCTTCCATCAGCGAAATCGCGCCGCTGCGGGCCAGTTGCACGGCCGCCTGGGTGAGCGGCGTCATGCCTTCGGCCATCGCGGTGCGGTGGATCAGATCGGCGTCGGCGCCGGGCACGATCAGTTTCTGGATCGCCGGCGTCACCAGCATCAGTTCGTACACGGCGCGGCGCTTCTTCACCCCGAGCCCTTCGCAGTGCGAACAGCCGCGGCCGACATGGAAGACCTCATCGGGCCTCACGCCCAGCGTCTCGCGGACGTGTGCGGCGACCTGCTCGATTTCCCGACAATGGGTGCAGGTCAGGCGCGCCAGGCGTTGCGCCATGACCGCGAGCAGCGAAGCGCGCAACAGATAGGCTTCGATGCCGAGGTCGAGCAGGCGGGTGATGGTCGCAGCCGCGGTGTTCGTATGCAGCGTCGACAGCAGCAGATGGCCGGTAAGCGCGGACTCGACGCCGACTGCGGCGGTTTCGCGGTCGCGCATCTCGCCGACCATGATCACGTCCGGATCGTGGCGCAGGAAGTTGCGCATCGCCGAGGCGAAGCCGAAGTCCGCGGCCCGGTTCACCTGCATCTGCTGGATGTCCTCGATGTGGAATTCGACCGGATCCTCGATCGTCAGGATGTTGATGCGCTGCTTCCGGAGTTCCAGCAGCATCGCGTAGAGCGTCGTCGACTTGCCGCAGCCGGTCGGGCCGGTGGTCAGGAACATGCCGTGGCTGCGCGCCATCACGTCGTCGAGGCGCGTGCGGTCGATCGGACTCAAGCCGAGCTGATCGATGCCCCAGAGGCTCTCCATGGTGTCGAGCAGGCGGATCACGACGGATTCGCCGAAGACCGCGGGCATCACCGAGACGCGCATGTCGACCTTGCGCCCATCGTTCAGGGTGACACTGGTGCGTCCATCCTGAGGCTTGCGGTGTTCGGCCAGGTTCATCTCCGCCAGGACCTTCACGCGCGACACCAGCGCCGGCAGCAGGGAACGCATGAAGCGACGGATCGGCACCAGTTCGTCGTCGATGCGATAGAGCACGTCCGCACCCTTCGGACCGGGACGAACGTGGATGTCGGAGGCGCGTCGAACCACGGCATCGTGGATCAGTTCGGAGACGATGCGCACCACCGGCTTCTCGTGGGACAGGCGTTCCGCATCGCGATCGCTGGACTCGCGCGTCGGGTCCAGCCCGAGTTGCTGGACGATCGCGAGGTCTTCGTCGTGATCGTAATAGTGCGCGATCAGGTCGCGCATGGCCTGTGCCGTGGTGATCATCGGCACCACACGATCGCGCATCAGGAAATTGAGTTGTTGCAGCGTTTCCGGGTTCTCGCAGTCCTCCATCGCGACGGCGACCAGCCCCTTGCTCTTCTGCATCGGCACCGCGCGCAGGCGTCGTGCCAGTTCCGGCGTGATCGCTCCGGACTTGCCGCGGTCGTCGTAGCGATCCAGGCGGACGGCCGGGTATCCGAGACGAACCGCCATCCGGAAGCGTTCCTCGTCGCAGTCGTCTCCCTCCTTCAGCCAATCCGAGAGCGTCAGCAGGGCACAGTCGGCGGACTGCGTGGGAGTGATCGGGTAGCTCTCGAGAAACGCGTGCACCGCGGCCATCGAGCGCAGGACGAGCAGTCGTTGTTCGATGTCGTGGGCCATGGTCGCGAGGTGATCTGCCGGACTGTTCCAGTATGCAGGCAGCGCCGCCGCGCCGGTGTGCCGAGTTGTTACCCGAGCTGACCGAGGTCAATCATCCGCGGCGAATCCGTGGGCGAGGCGCAGGCGTTCGATGCGGCGCAGCAGGCGGGTGGCGTGGGCGATGTCGTACAGCTCGCATTCGATCTCCAGCGCGGCCGCATCCGTGAATACGCTGCGCAGCGCCGCCAAGCGGCCATTGCCTTCGAACGACACGAAACGACCCGGCGCGATCTCGACCAGCTTGATCGCCGAAACCGAGGGCAGCACTGCCTGCAGGCGGTCGCGGCCGATGCGCGCTTCGGCGCGCAACGCGTCGGCGATCGGGCGGATGCGCGCGGCGCGTTCTTCCGCCGAGGCCAGCGCCGTCGGCCGGTTGATCGGATGGATCGGCGCGATCGCCGCCATCGGCACGAAGCGCCAGTCGATACCACGGCGATGGCGATGGATGCGCAACACGATGCGCGCCAGTTCGGCGTCCTTCCCGTCGAGCGCGGCGACTTCGTCGCGCTTGCCCCAGAGGTAGCGCCACCAGCGCAGCAGCATGCTCAATCCGCGTCGACGGCGTGGGCGTGTTCGCGGGTGGCCATGAAGGTCACGTCGGGCCAGCGTTCCTGCGTCAGTTGCAGGTTGACGCGGGTCGGGGCGATATAGACGAGTTTGCCGGCGGCGTCGAGCGCCAGGTTCATCGCCGCCTTTTCGCGGAACTCTTCCAGCTTCCTGTCGTTGTCGCACTTGATCCAGCGCGCGGTCGCAACCTGTACCGGCTCGAACGTGCAATCGACCGAGTATTCGTCCTTCAGTCGATACGCGACGACGTCGAACTGCAGCGTGCCGACTGCACCCAGGATCAGGTCGTTGGACATGATCGGCTTGAAGAACTGGGTCGCGCCTTCTTCCGACAGCTGCGCCAGGCCTTTCTGCAGCTGCTTCAGTTTCAGCGGGTCGCGCAGGCGGGCGCGGCGGAACAGTTCCGGCGCGAAGTTCGGAATGCCGGTGAACGAGATCGCCTCGCCTTCGGTGAAGGTGTCGCCGATCGAGATGGTGCCGTGGTTGTGCAGACCGATGACGTCGCCCGGCCAGGCCTTGTCGACGATTTCGCGATCCGAGGCCATGAAGGTGAGGGCGTTCGCGAATTTCACTTCCTTGCCGGCGCGGACGTGGAAGGCCTTCATGCCCTGTTCGTAGCGACCCGAGCAGATGCGCATGAAGGCGACGCGGTCGCGGTGGTTCGGGTCCATGTTCGCCTGGATCTTGAACACGAAGCCGGTCATCCTGTCTTCGGTCGCGGCGACGTTGCGCGTGGTGGTCGCGTGCGCCTTCGGCGCCGGCGCCCAGGCGACGAAGGCGTCGAGCAGCAGTTGCACGCCGAAGTTGTTGACCGCCGAACCGAAGAACACCGGCGTCTGCTGGCCGGCGAGATAGGCGTCGCGATCGAACGGCTGCGACGCGCCCTCGACCAGTTCGAGTTCGTCCATCAGCTCCTTGTAAATCTCGGCGCCGACACGTTCCGGCAGCGAGGGATCGTCGAGCTTCAGGATGGTCGAGTCCTGGCGCGTGAAGTTCTTGCCGGCCTCGAACAGATGCACTTCGCGGTCGACCAGATGGACCACGCCCTTGAGGCGCGAACCCATGCCGATCGGCCAGGTGATCGGTGCGCAGCGGATGCCGAGCACCGATTCCACTTCGTCGATCAGTTCGATGCCGCTGCGGCCTTCGCGGTCGAGCTTGTTGATGAAGGTCATGATCGGCGTGTCGCGCAGCCGGCAGACTTCCATCAGCTTGATCGTGCGTTCCTCGACGCCCTTGGCGCAGTCGATGACCATCAGCGCCGAGTCGACCGCGGTCAGCACGCGATAGGTGTCTTCCGAGAAGTCGGCATGACCGGGCGTGTCGAGCAGGTTGATGATGCGGCCCTCGTACGGGAACTGCATCACCGAGGACGTGACCGAGATGCCGCGTTCCTTTTCCAGCGCCATCCAGTCGGACGTCGCGTGTTTCGCGGCCTTGCGCGACTTCACGCTGCCGGCCATCTGGATCGCGCCGCCGAACAGCAGCAGCTTTTCGGTCAGCGTGGTCTTGCCGGCGTCGGGATGCGAGATGATCGCGAACGTGCGCCGCCGCGCCGTTTCGGTCAGTTGTTCGGACATGGATGCGATTCGATGCGCCGCCCGGGGCGGCTGGGGGGCGCGGATTATACGCGGGCCGACGACGGGGTCGTGTCATTGCAGCGGAATCGCGTCGCCTTCGAAGCGGAACGGCATCGAGGCCAGTTCCATGTCGCGATTCACCTGCACCGCGAAGTGCAGGTGCGGGCCGGTGGAGAAGCCGGTGTTGCCGGACAGGCCGACGACCTGGCCGCGGCGCACGCGCTGGCCGGCTTGTACCCGGGCCGATTCGAGTTGCAGGTGGGCGTAGACGCCCATCGAGCCGTCGTCGTGCAGGATGCGCACATGATTGGCGCGGTTGCCGAAGCGTTCCTGGTCGAGACCGGCGCCGAAGAAGTCTTGCTCGACCATCATCACCGAGCCTTCGCGGGCGCACAGGACCGGCGTGCCTTCGTCGACGCCGAGGTCGACCGCGTAACGCGACTGCGCGCCGGTGTGCGTGAACGGTCCGTTGAAGCCCTGGGCCAGCACGAAGCGCGTGCCCGCCGCGAACGGCACCGAGTACCGCACGGCATCGTCATGGCGCGCCGAGGGATCGCCGGGAGCCGCGACATAGCGCAAGCCGAAGCGCGAATTGCGGTAGCGATCGGCCGGAAAGACCTTGGCGACCAGGCGCTGCTCGAAACGGCCGAGCACGGTTCGCAGCGGCAGCGGCGGTTCGGCGGCAACATTCTCGGCATCGACGAATTCGAGTTGCACCGCGACCGGCCCGGCGATCTTGTTCACGAAGGTCATCGTGTGTTCGTTGCCGGCGTCATTGGCGAACATCTCGACGATGTCCTGCGCGTCGGCGCGGATCAGCGTCTGCCTGACTTCGGTGGCGGCGTCGGTGTCCGCCGGCGGTCGGTCGGTGACGTGCAGCACGCCGTTCTTGTCGCGGTATTGATACAGCCGCTTCGCCTCGGCGTCGGGCAGGCCGATGCCTGCGCCGGACATCGCGCAGCTGAAGAGGAGGAGGCGAACGAGGCGATGCACGCCGGCGATGGTAGCGGCATGGCCGCGTCGGCGACGGCTAAACCAGTTTCCAGCGCCAACGCCAGTACAGGCCGGCGATCAGTCCGGGCACAAGGAACCAGAACAGCCACTGACCGAACCATGCGGGGCCGAAACCCGGCAGGTTCCGTTCCGGCAGGGCGACATGGATTTCGAGATCGCCTGCCGTCTGCGGCAGTTCGCCCGCCGGGTTGCCGATCAGCCGGTTCCACCAGCGCCGCGCATGCAGCACGCTGCTGGCGCCGGACCAGGGCGCGACGGCGATCGTGTCCCCGTGCAGCGTGATCGGCATCGAGCGTTCGGGCCACGGTGCCTGCACGCAACCATCGACATCCGGCACCGCGTTGCCGATGCGTACGTCGACCGCACGTTCCGCCGGCTGCACGCACCAGGTCAGGTGCGGGCCCGGCGCAGGCAATTCGCTGCCGAATCGATTGGACAGCCAGGGCAGCACGAACAGCAACGGCAGCAAGGTGGCC